>NC_013037.1:6262500-6615145 GCF_000023125.1 Dyadobacter fermentans DSM 18053 | reverse complement strand
CGCAGCCGCGCTCGAACTGTTTATCCAGTCGCTGCAAACAGACCTGCTCCCAACGAATGGTACCAATGTGTGCGGCGCCATTGAAATGGCCTACAATAAGCTGATGAACTCCGCCGACCCGACGAGCCGGGCCAAAATGATGGTGCTATTTACCGATGGCGAGAACAGCAGCAGCTGCACCAATGCATTATTCAATAACCTGCGCCGCTTCGGCATCGGGGTATATTCGGTGGCCGTGGGTACGAAAGTGGGCATCAGCATTCAGGAGAACGGGAAGCCGTTGAAGGACAAAAACGACAAGCTGGTGATCAGCAAGCTGGACGAGAATTTCCTGCGCGGCATCGCCAACTCCTCGCGGGGCAGCTATTATGAGTTGAATAATTCCAAAAACGACATTCAGAAGCTGATCAGCGACATTAACCAGGCTGAGGGCGCATTGGTAGATTCGCGGACGATCACTGTCGTTTCGAACAAATACTATTATTTCCTAGGCGCGGCGCTGGTGCTGATCCTGCTGGATGTACTAATTACCATCGGAACGTTTCGACTGTAAGCGCAATTCCCTATTTTTGCACGCAAATGTGAACCGTTATGACGTCTCTGATCCTTTATGTCCTCCTCTGGCTTTGGGATAACCGTACGTTCGATTCCATTACCAAGGCGAACCAGCGGAAGCTGGATGCCGAGCAGGCTTACCAGAAAAAAGATTTTACCCAATCGGCCGAGCTGTACCGGCAAATCACCTACGGCTCGCTCTTTTCGGACCCCGCGGCGCGACTGAACCTGGCCCATTCACTGTACAAAACGCGCGATTATAAACAGGCATTGAAACATTACCGGCTCCTGAGCGATATAGACGACCATAGCATTGCCTCTATTGCAAATGCGCAAATCGCCCTCATCCTCGTGAACAGGAAGGACACCGCCAGCGCATTAACCAGCCTGCGTACCGCACTACGCCTCGAACCCGGCAATGCATTGGCCCGTACCAATTATATTATCCTGAAAAAGAGCTTCTCGGGAGTGGACGAGCAGTCGGATGTGACGACGCGCAAACGCCGCTCAAACCAGCAGCAGCCCAATCAGGTGCAGCCGGCGCCGCCTCCCGCCCCGCCGCAGGAAATACGCGAGGTGAGCGATGACGTAAAAAAAGAGGAATTGCTCAAAAGCCTGAAAGCGATGAACATGAGCGAAGAGCAGGCGCGCGCAATCCTGGATGCCATGAAATCGAATGAATCCCAATATATTTACCAGCTCCGGCGCAAGCAGTACAATGCCAGGCCCGGACAAAAGAGCGAAATCGAATGGTAATTTTACCAATAATCTAATGAACAGCATACCAGCAACCAACTTCCAGTTCCCCGGCCAGACAGGCTTTTACAAAGGGAAAGTCCGTGACGTTTACTCGTTTGAAAAACGTCTGGTCATGATCGCCACCGACCGCATTTCGGCATTCGACGTGATCCTGCCGCGCGCTATCCCTTACAAAGGCCAGGTGTTGAACCAGATCGCCGCCCACTTCCTGAACGCCACTTCCGACATTGTGCCCAACTGGCTCGAAGAAGTGCCCGATCCGAATGTGAGCATAGGCCTCAAATGCCAGGCTTACCCGGTGGAAATGGTGGTACGCGGTTACCTGGCCGGCCATGCATGGCGGGAATACAAAGCCGGAAAACGCGAGGTATGCGGCGTAGCATTGCCCGAAGGCCTTAAAGAGAACGACAAACTCCCCCAGCCTATCATCACGCCGACCACAAAGGCGCACGAGGGTCACGATGAGGACATTTCAAGAGAGCAAATCCTCGCGCAGGGGCTTGTAAGCGAGGATGAGTACGAGCATTTGGAGCGCTACACGCTTGCATTGTTCGCGCGAGGGACCGAAATGGCGGCCGATCAGGGGTTGATCCTGGTGGATACCAAATATGAATTCGGTCAACTGGATGGCACGATTTATTTGATCGACGAAATCCACACACCCGACTCGTCGCGGTACTTCTACAAAGACACTTATGAGGAAAATCAGCGCGCCGGAGTGGCCCAAAAACAGCTTAGCAAGGAATTTGTAAGGGAATGGCTCATCGAGAACGGCTTCCAGGGCAAAGACGGCCAGACAGTACCTGAAATGACCGACGAAAAAGTGACTTCAATCTCGGAGCGCTACATCGAGCTGTTTGAGAAAGTGACGGGTATGCAATTCCAGAAAAACAACCTCGACCATCCGCTGGAAAGGATCGAAAAGGCCATTCTGCGAGCCGTTGCCTGAGGCCGGACAACCCGCTTAACAAAATATTGTTGCACAAAACGACAACCGAAATGGATTTTAAACTCGAAAAGAAAGAACAATACGTCTACATCGAAACGGATGCGCCTGCATTTGCCGGCGACGTGCCTGCGGCTTTTGAAGAAACCGCGCGCAGCCTGTTCCGCGAAGGCTACCACAGCCTGATCGTGAACATGCAGACCGTGAAATCGCTGGACGCAACAGGCATTACCACGTTAAAGAAGGTAAATTACCTGTGCGCCAATGACCTGGGCATGCTCGCGATCGTGACCCGCGACGACGATTTCATAGATCTCCTGGAAGACCTGCGCATTCCCGATCTCACTGTTTTGCCTACCAAAGAAGAGGCGATCGACGCGGTTTTCATGCACAGCCTCGAAAACGAGTTTGGTGCGGGCGATGATGATTATGACGATGAAGATTACGAAGGCGTGAGCGAATCGAAAGAGCCTTGATATTTGAATAGTATAATTTTCAGTTACTTAGGGAACGTCCCGCCGAGCTTCGGCGGGACGTTTTTTTAATATCATTCTAACACTTTTTATATTTTCCTTAGGCGCTTTTTGTAATCCTCCAAGTCGGTCAAAAATGCGTTTCACGCTTCCTGAATTGGCAATCAAATGGCGCTTTCATTGAGGCTTTATCAATATTCTGATAATTATTGTAATAATTCGGCCAAATGCATATTAGTGATAGAAAATTTTGCCATTCCCATAATAAGCCAAATATTTTTTATGGGTATATTGCGTGGCTTTACCCAAAACATCACACACTCGCGTTTTCGCTTTCCTTTTAAAGTGCTTATTTAAACAGATTCTAATTACGAATTTGTTAATTACTCTACAATTCGATAAATGTCGCAAATGTCTGAACAAATGGTAGAAAATCAGGGACTGTATCGCCCGGAATTTGAGCATGATGCATGTGGAATCGGTTTCCGGGCTAACATCAAGGGTCGTAAGTCGCACCAGATCGTGGCTGATGCCATTCATATGCTCGAAAGGATGGAGCATAGGGGTGCAACTGGTTTTGACCCTAACACCGGTGACGGTGCTGGTATTTTAATTCAGATCCCTCACGAGTTCTTTGTAGAAGAATCTACCAAATTGGGCTTCCACCTGCCGCCGGCAGGTGAGTATGGTGTGGGGATGATCTTTTTCCCAGGCAACGAGCTTGCCAGGGAAGAAAGCAGGGATATCCTGAACCGAAAGATCAAGAAGCTGGGCCTGCAACTGCTCGGCTACCGCAAGGTTCCTACACTGAACAATACATTGGGTGAAGGCTCTCTTTCCGTTGAACCGGCGGTAGAGCAGGTTTTCATCAAACGTCCGGACGACATTACGGACGATATGGCATTTGAACGCAAGCTGTTTATCCTCCGTCAGGTTGCTGCCAGATTGATTAAAGACACGGTAAAAGGCGCGAAAAACTTCTATTTCTCGTCGCTTTCATGCCGTACCATCTCATATAAAGGACAGCTTACCACTGCCCAGTTGAAATATTACTTCCCGGACCTGGAAAACGAGTCGGTCGTATCTGCATTGGCAGTTGTACACTCGCGTTTCTCGACCAACACATTCCCATCATGGGAGCTTGCCCAGCCATTCCGCTACATTGCGCACAATGGGGAGATCAACACCGTGAAAGGTAATGTGAACTGGATCCGCGCCGGGGAAAAATCGTTCGAGTCGAAATTCTTCTCGAAAGAGGAAATGGATATGCTCCTCCCGATTTGCGACAGGAACCAGTCCGACTCCGCCAATCTCGACAATGCGATCGAATTGCTGCACCTTTCGGGCCGCTCATTGCCGCATGTAATGATGATGCTCATCCCCGAAGCATGGGACGGCAACGAACAAATGGATCCTGAGCGTAAGGCATTCTACGAATACCACGCGGCCATTATGGAGCCGTGGGACGGTCCTGCGTCGATCTCATTCACCGATGGTAAAATGGTAGGCGCCACGCTCGACCGTAACGGTCTGCGCCCGTCACGCTACTGGGTACTCGACGACGATACCATTATCATGGGCTCGGAAGCGGGTGTACTGGAAGTGGATCAGGCACGCGTGGTAACCAAAGGCCGCCTGCAGCCCGGACGGATGTTCGTGGTGGATATGGAGCAGGGCCGCATTGTTCCCGACGAAGAAATCAAAAACCAGATCTGCACCGCGCAGCCTTACCAGCAATGGCTGGACGATAACAAGCTGCACGTGGACGCATTGGATCACCCGATCCGCACCTACCGCGCTTACGACGACAATGCATTGCTGAAACGCCAGGTTGCATTCGGTTATACTTCGGAAGATCTGCGCATGATCCTCGGACCAATGGGTCAGACGGGCTTGGAAGCGATCGGTTCAATGGGTACTGACTCTCCGCTGGCAGTCCTTTCGGATCAGTCGCAGCATTTGTCTACGTATTTCAAACAGCTTTTCGCACAGGTGACCAACCCGCCGATCGACTCGATCCGCGAGCGTGCGATCATGTCTTTGATCTCTTTCGTAGGCAGCACCGAGAACATTCTTACGGAATCACCCAAGCATTGCCGCCAGATCGCATTGCCGCATCCGATCCTTTCGGTGCAGGAATTCGACAAGCTGCGTTTTGTAGATAAAGACGGCTTCCAGGCCAAAACCATCAATACCTACTTCCGTGCCGACCAGGGCGGAAAAGCACTGGAAAGAGCATTGGAACGCATTTGCCGTTACGCGGTAGACGCTATCGAAGACGGATTTGAAATCCTCATCCTCTCCGACCGCGCCATCGACTCCGACCACGCGCCGATCCCTTCATTGCTCGCCACAGCGACGATCCACCACCATTTGATCCGCGAGGGATTGAGAGGAAAAGTAGGTTTGTTGGTAGAAGCGGGAGACGTTTGGGAAACCCACCACGTAGCGACATTGATCGGCTACGGCGCTGCGGGTATCTGCCCTTACATGGCATTCGAAACGCTTGCGTACATGAACCGCAAGGGAATGATCGAAGGCGAGTTCACCGACGAAAAACTGCATTACAACTATATCAAGGCCGTTAACAAGGAGCTTTTGAAGATTTTCTCAAAAATGGGAATCTCTACCCTGCAATCGTACCAGGGTGCGCAGATCTTCGAATGCGTGGGCTTGAACAAGGATGTAATCGATAAATATTTCACAGGAACCATCTCGCGCATCAGCGGTATGGGCATTCCTGAAATTGCACGCGAAATCCTGACCCGCCATAAAGTGGCTTACCACGAAAGCGCGGAGCAGAAACCACGACTCGAAGTAGGTGGTGTTTACCAATGGAAACAACGTGGTGAAGCACACATCTTCAACCCGCAGTCGGTGCATTTGCTGCAACAATCCACCCGCAATGCGAGCTACGAGCAGTTCAAGAAATACTCCAAGCTGATCGACGACCAGAGCCACAAGGCGCTGACATTGCGCGGACTATTGAGATTCAAAAAAGGCAACCCGATCCCTTTGAGCGAGGTGGAGCCGGTTGAAAATATCTTCAAACGCTTTGCGACCGGCGCAATGTCCTTCGGATCGATCTCCTGGGAAGCGCACACGACCCTGGCGATTGCGATGAACCGCATTGGCGGTAAGTCCAACTCCGGTGAAGGCGGCGAAGACGAACTGCGTTACAACAAGCTGCCGAACGGCGACAGCATGAACTCGCAGATCAAACAAGTTGCTTCGGGACGTTTTGGTGTAACCAGCCACTACCTGAGCAATGCGGGCGAGCTGCAAATTAAAACCGCGCAAGGTGCTAAACCGGGTGAAGGCGGTCAGCTTCCGGGCTTCAAGGTGGACGACTGGATCGGCCGTACCCGTCACTCGACGCCGGGCGTGGGCTTGATCTCCCCTCCTCCTCACCACGACATTTATTCGATCGAGGATTTGGCGCAGCTGATTTTCGACCTTAAAAATGCCAACCGCGCGGCACGCATCAGCGTGAAGCTGGTATCCGAAGCCGGCGTAGGAACCGTGGCATCCGGTGTAGCGAAAGCGCACGCCGACCACATCCTGATCTCGGGTTACGACGGTGGTACCGGTGCTTCTCCATTGAGCTCGATCCGCCACGCGGGTCTTCCGTGGGAACTTGGCCTCGCCGAAACGCACCAGACTTTGGTAAGAAACAAACTGCGCGGACGGGTAACCGTTCAGGCCGACGGACAGCTCCGTACCGGCCGCGACCTCGCGATCGCCGCATTGCTCGGTGCCGAAGAATGGGGTGTAGCCACGGCCGCATTGGTAGCCGCCGGCTGTATCATGATGCGTAAATGCCACCTGAACACCTGTCCGGTGGGTGTGGCTACGCAGCGCAAAGAGCTCCGCGCCTTGTTCTCGGGTAAGCCTGAGCACGTGGTGAACATGTTTACCTACATGGCGGAAGAACTGCGCGAGATCATGGCCCAGCTTGGTTTCAGAACAGTGAATGAAATGGTTGGTCAGGCCCAGTACCTCGAACTGCGCAATGATATCAAACATTGGAAATATAAAAACCTGAACTTCGACGCGATCCTGTACAAAGAAGGCGACCTTTCGGTGGCGCAATTCAAGCAGGAAGAGCAGGATCACGGTATCGACGCCATTCTCGACCTCGACCTGATCCGTTCGGCACAGCCCGCATTGGAGAAGCAGGATGAAGTTTACGCAGAATTCCCGATCAACAACCTGAACCGGTCGGTGGGAACCATGCTTTCGAACGAAATCTCGAAGAAATACGGCGGCACCGGCTTGCCGAATGGCAATGTCCACTTCAAATTCCGCGGTACTGCGGGCCAGAGCTTCGGTGCATTCAACACGTTGGGTGTGCGCCTCGAACTGGAAGGTGACGCGAACGATTACTTCGGCAAAGGCCTCTGCGGCGCCGAACTGATCGTGTACCCCGACCGCGACGCGAAGTTCAAGCCGGAAGAAAACATTATCATCGGTAACGTGGCATTCTACGGTGCTACTTCGGGTGACGCCTACATCCGCGGAACGGCGGGCGAGCGCTTCTGCGTACGTAACTCGGGTGCGAAAGTGGTTGTGGAAGGAGTCGGCGACCACGGTCTGGAATACATGACGGGCGGTCTGGCGATCATCCTGGGCGAAACAGGCCGCAACTTCGCAGCGGGTATGTCCGGCGGTGTGGCTTACGTCCTCGACAAAGCAGGCAATTTCGAAGAGAAAGTGAATAAAGAAATGGTGACGCTGGAACCATTGAACGAGGAAGACCAGGGCATTCTTCGCGAGTACCTGGACAAACACTTCCAGTACACGACCAGCAACATCGCTTTCCAACTGATCCAGAACTGGGGAGAATCTGTGAAGCAATTTGTGAAAGTAATGCCGTCCGACTTCCGCAAAGCGCTGGAAGGACGCGGTATCACGCTCGCACAGCAGATTGCAGACAAGAACGTGGTGTACAAAGACATCGTCGTAGACGTAGTACACCAGTAATTTTCAGTTTCAAGATCAACTATCAGAATTTTTTAAATCAGTAATAAGAATGGGAAAACCAACCGGATTTTTAGAGTTTGAAAGGGAGTTGCCGAAAAAAAGAAGCGTAGAAGAGCGCTTGAAGGACTACCGTGAGATTGAAACGGCACCGACCGACTCTAATTCCAAACAGCAGGCAGCCCGTTGTATGGACTGCGGAATTCCTTTTTGCCATAATGGTTGTCCGCTGGGCAACATCATTCCCGAGTTCAACGACGCGGTGTATGATGAAAACTGGGGACTGGCTTACGAAATATTAGCGTCTACCAACAACTTCCCTGAATTCACAGGCCGCATTTGCCCCGCTCCTTGCGAAGCATCCTGCGTGTTGGGCATCAACAAGCCGCCGGTAGCGATCGAGTACATCGAGAAATCGATCATCGAAAAAGCATTCGAATTAGGTTTGGTTAAACCACGCATTCCGAAAACCCGCACCGGCAAGAAAGTGGCTGTGGTAGGTTCTGGACCTGCGGGAATGGCAGCCGCTTACCAGCTCAACCAGGCCGGTCACTCGGTAGTATTGCTCGAAAGAGCGGATAAAATCGGTGGTCTGGTTCGCTACGGTATCCCCGATTTCAAGCTCGACAAAGGCATTATCGACCGTCGTATGGCGGTGATGGAAGCGGAAGGCGTTGAATTCCGCACCGGCGTGAACGTGGGTGTGGATATCAAAGCGGAGGAGCTGCAAAATGAGTTCGACGCGGTGTTGCTGACGATGGGATCGACCGTTCCGCGCGATGTGAAAATCGCAGGCCGTCAGTTCAAAGGCGTCCATTTCGCGATGGAATTCCTCAGCCAGCAGAACAAGCGCGTAGCCGGTATCGACCGCGTGGTAGATCACCGCGGCGTGGCTTACGCCAATGGCGAAATCCTCGCTACCGACAAACACGTGGTGGTAATCGGCGGTGGCGATACAGGTTCCGACTGCGTGGGTACTTCGGGCCGTCACGGTGCGAAATCCGTTACGCAGATCGAGCTGATGCCTATTCCTCCAAAAGAGCGCGATGCAAGCACACCATGGCCGAACTGGCCGATGATGCTCCGTACGTCTACTTCACACGAAGAAGGCTGCGACAGACATTGGTCTATCAACACCAAAGAATTTATCGGTGACGAAAACGGTAACCTCACCGCATTGAAGATCGTAGACCTCGACTGGCAGAAAGACCCTGAAACGGGCCGTATGCAGATGAAAGAGGTGGAAGGCAGCGAGCGGACGATCCCTTGCGACCTGGCGTTCCTGGCAGCCGGCTTCCTGCACCCGCAGCAAGAGGGCTTACTGAACGACCTCGACCTGGAATTCGACGAGCGCGGCAATATCAAAACCAACGGGTATCAATCGACTTCAAACGAGAAGATCTTCGCAGCAGGCGACTGCCGCCGCGGACAATCGCTGGTAGTATGGGCGATCTCCGAAGGCCGTGAAGCGGCGCGTTCGGTGGACGAGTACCTGATGGGCGAGTCGTTCCTCGAAGCCAAGGCTGTATCGATGCTGAATCCTTTATTTGCGCACGCGTAAGTCAATAAAGGATTTAAGCCGGCCTCTATATATTGTTATTGCAAGAAAGCTGCCCTCCCGGCAGCTTCTTGTTTTATATCCCTTTATATTTGGCCTGAATATTCATCACGCCGCTATGTTTCTGCATCATTCCCCATTCTGGCTGAAAGCTTTTTTTCCCGGCTTCATCTGGCGCATTCCTGCGAAGGAAAAGGTCATATACCTCACTTTCGACGACGGGCCTATTCCGGATATTACGGAGCAAGTATTGGAACTATTGGCCCAGTACAATGCAAAAGCGACGTTTTTCAGCATTGGTGCCAATGTGCAAAAGCACCCGGATATATATGAAAAGGTAAAAAACGGCCGGCATTCGATCGGCAACCATACATTCAACCACATGAACGGCTGGAAAACCGAGGACGCCGTTTACCTGGAAAACATCCGGCAATGCACGGAGCAGCTGAACCTCGAAACCATGCTATTCCGCCCGCCTTACGGCCGTATCAGGAAGAGCCAGTCGAGAGTGGTTTTGCAGGACAAACAGATCATCATGTGGGACGTCCTCAGCGGCGACTTTTCCCCGCAGATCACCCCTGAAATTTGTTTAAAAAAATCCCTTCAACACACCCGGCCGGGCTCCATCGTGCTTTTCCACGACAGCATTAAGGCCTCCAAAAACATGCTTTACACCCTTCCCCGCTACCTCGAACATTTCAGCGAGCAGGGGTACCATTTTTTAGCATTACCCATGTAACAATGATCGAAACCCACGCCCACATATACAGCGACGATTACGCCGAAGACCGCACCGCCATGCTCGACCGCGCCTGGAACGCCGGTATCGAGCAGATATGGATGCCCAACTGCGACCATGAGACGATCGACGGCATGCTCGAACTCGCGGAAAAATACCCTGGCAAATGCCTCCCGATGATCGGGCTCCACCCGACTTACGTGAAAGAGAATTTCGAAAAGGAATTGCAGATCATGGAAGAATGGCTCGGTAAATATGAGTTCATCGCCGTCGGTGAGATCGGAATGGACCTTTTTTGGGATGTAACATTTAAAGAGCAGCAGGAAAAGGCATTTTTATACCAATGCGGCCTCGCGCGCAAGCATAACCTCTGGATCGACATTCACAGCCGGAGCGCGTTTTGGGAAACTGTCAAACTGATTGAAGACTTCGCCGATCCGGCATTAACGGGTATTTTCCATTGCTTTACCGGCACGCTGGAAGAAGCGCAGAAAGCCATTGAGCTGGGCTTCAAACTCGGCATCGGCGGCGTGGCGACATTCAAGAATGGCGGTTTGGATAAAGTGATCCCGCACGTTGATATGCAGCATTTGGTACTCGAAACCGACGCGCCTTACCTGGCCCCCGTCCCCTATCGCGGCAAACGCAATGAAGTGGCCTACATCGACATTGTGGCCCAGCGCGTAGCTGATTTGAAAGAAATGACCAAAGCCGACGTGATCGCCGCGACGACCGCGAATGCGAAAAGTATGCTTACCAAGGTCGCAAAATGAGCCATAGCAAGCTTGCGCATTGCATCAACAGACTATTACAATGAGTTATACCAAAATACATATCAACCCCATTTCCCCCGAACCTACCACCGGTTCTGTGCTGGTCATTTACACCGGAGGTACCCTGGGAATGGTGTACGAAACGAAGGGCAAGCAGCTCGTCCCGTTCAACTTCCAGCAGATCATCGAAAAAGTCCCTGAGATCAGCCGACTGGATTTCGACATTACTTTCCTCTCGCTCCCCGAGCCGATCGATTCGTCGAACATGCACCCGTCGATCTGGATCGAGCTCGCTACCATTATCGAGGAGCATTACGAGCAATTCGACAGCTTTGTGATCCTGCACGGCACGGATACGATGGCGTACACCGCTTCCGCATTAAGCTACCTGCTGGAAAACCTGAACAAGCCCGTTATCCTCACAGGCGCACAGCTTCCCATCGGCGTGGCGCGGTCGGATGCGCGCGAGAATGTGATCACCGCATTGGAACTGGCAGCGGCCAAGAATGCGGAAGGTCACCCGATCATCACGGAGGTTTGCATTTATTTCAATTCCAACCTGCTGCGCGGTAACCGTTCCAAAAAGCAGGAAAGCTCGGATTTCAATGCATTCCACTCCGAAAACTACCCCGCGCTGGCGAATGCAGGCGTGAATATCGAATACAACTTCCCTTACATCAAACCTTACCAACCCGGTTTGAAACTAAAAGTCCACAAGAAATTCGATCACAATGTGGCATTTCTGAAAATGTTCCCCGGCATCAGCCAGCAAGTCGTGGAATCGATTCTAAACATCGAAGGATTAAGGGGCATCGTCCTCGAAACCTACGGCGCAGGCAACGCCACCACCGAGCCCTGGTTCCTGAATGCGATCAGCAACGCGATCGAGCGCGACATCGTGATTTTCAACGTCTCTCAATGCGACGGCGGCCGGGTGTCGCAGGGCCAGTACCAAACGAGCAAGTTCCTCCAACAAATCGGCGTCATCAGCGGCTCGGACATCACCGCCGAAGCGGCCATCACCAAAATGATGTACGTTTTCGCCTGCGAAAGCCGTGGCGGCGCGTGCGTCGACATGCTCGGCAAGCCGCTCCGCGGAGAAATGAGCATTTGATTTTAGCGCGGTAATTCTGCGTTTTGCATTTGGAAACAAGAATCTCTTCCTTATATTTGCACCCCGATAGAGAGGTGCCCGAGTGGTTGAAGGGGCCACCCTGGAAAGGTGGTATGTGGGTAACTGCATCGAGAGTTCGAATCTCTTCCTCTCTGCCTTTGGCCGTTCCTGCTATCAGGAGCGGCCTTTTTGATTGTCAAGACAGAATACTTGCCAAATCTTGGAATGGTAAAAGACAATAAATCGGGCCTACCCTTCAAACCGGCGGTACTGCGAGACCGCGACGGCGATCTGACAAAACCTTGGTATGTGGAATTTTACGCGTTCGATGAAAAGAGCGGCGGACTGGTACGCAAGCGCGTGAGCATTTCGATGAATTTCCGCGACAAGAAAAGCAGGACGGCGGAAGGAAACCGGATCGTGGGAATGGCAAATGATCTGCTTAAAAAAGGCTACCATTTTCCAAAGCAGGGCATTGCCGTTCAGCCGGGCATTCCACCCGAAAAGGAAATATTGGTAAAGGCCCTGCAATTCTCCCTGAACGCTGCTACTCCGGCTTTGGGGGAAAAATCGACGCTGACCTACCAAAGTGCGTTAAACAAGTTTATGGCCTACCCCGAAGCGGCAGGGATGACCGTTGATCAATTCGAAACCCGCCATGCGATCTTGTTCCGCGATTACCTGCTCACTGAATTAAAGAACGCACCCAGGACGGCAAATAACACGATCCAACATTTACAAGTCATTTTTTCTCGCTTTCAGGAGCGTACCGGAATAAAAGAAAATCCATTCAAATTTAAATCACTCAGGGAAACGGCCACGGAACGCAACATTGCATTCAGTGACGCAGACCGGGCAACGGTGGAAGAATACCTATTGAAGCACGAGCCGGGCGTGTATTTCTTTACCCGGTTAATGTACTTCGCTTTCATCCGCCCGGGCGAACTGCTAAAACTGCAAGTGCGCCACGTCCACATGCCCAAGGGTTATATAACCGTTCACGGCCTGATCGCCAAGAACGGCAAAACCGAAACTGCTCAGATCATCCCTGCATTGGCAAATGAACTGCAAAGCCGGATCAACTTCGAACGGCCCGAACATTATTTGTTTTCGTCGGACATGGAGCAAGGGAAATTTCCTTTATACCGATCCGAATTTGAAAAATTATAGTTGGTAATAAACTTCTAAATCGTCCTTTATGCATATTAAGCTATTTGCACCACTTGCCGGAATTCAGCTGAGCTCAAACGAGGATTTTATTTTTGACAGCGGAGTCATTTCCAAAAGTCAGAGGTTATTACAAAATGAAATCATCACACCACACTTGACAAGAGTATTAGATCAGTCTGTTATTCGGGCATTGTTCAGAAATCCATTTTTCTTTTCGAGAATTGACGTCAAGGATAGCGATCCGCGTCAAAAAGGAGTGCAATTGGCGCAAAGTCTTGATAGTATCATTTTTACGTCTTGGCTACTCCACGATAATAGTATCAATGTTCCTCATGCGGTATTTTGGAATGTTTCAGCTCCTCACGAAATCCACCAGTTCAATAGCCAGGTTTTTTATTCCAATGCTGAGGGGGAAGTGCAAGATGTACAGATTTCTAACCAAACTTTGAGACAGATTTGTGATCTGCATTTACTGTTTAACAAACATTTTTCAGGCCCTGATTTTAACCCAATATTTAACATAGACAAACACATAGCCAGTGATGATGGTGTGCAGGTAACTGGCAATCAGGAATATAATAAATATTCAACTATTGCACGGGCTTTCCTGTTTGTTAGGGAGGCGAGGAGAAATACCAATATAATTTCTAAAATTTCTAATTTGACAATGGCACTAGAAACACTCTTTACCACGGATCGAGACAACATTGCGCATGATGTCAGTGTGCGCGGAGCGTGCTATGTGTCATCGGATTTAGGCGAACGGGAAGTACATTATAAGGCTATAAAAACGGGATATCGTATTAGATCTAATTACTTACACGGCAGTCGGGTTCAAAGTCCTTACGATCAACAATCCTCACTACTTTCATTTGCACAACGACTTGATATCTTAACTAGGAGAATAATGTTTAAAGTGATCAAAGTAGACTCGCAGAGGTTTGTAGACAGTTTGGAAGCGAGACGGGCGTGGTTTTCAGTTCTAACTAGTGATCAGAAATGAACTTGTGTTGCAATAAAAGCCGCTCGGTTTCCGGGCGGCTTTTATGCATTAAATCAAATTTTTTGCTATATATCTGCAAAAAAATAAAGCGTGCCGGATGGGAGATCGACCGGCGCCGAGCCGATATTGTGAAACCTGCCGGTCACCGTGTTCGGTCCGGAAACCCAGGCCGTCAAAACAATGTCGGCTGTTATGTTTATTGAAAATGCCGCCTGCACCATTTTTCCAGCCGGAATACCGGTGATTGTCGCTGTGGTAGTAGCATAAGCGCCCGCGGAAATGCTTGGCGGGTCAAAAGTCACTGATACTCTCAAACTGCCCGCGATGTACCACGGCGTCCAAACTCTTGTTGAGCCATTGTAATATGCCGTGCGCTGGTATTGTAAAAAATATTCACTGGTGATCGAGGTCAGCGTTTGCATGCAATAGTTGGTTGCGGGGCTCCGTACTGTTTTCAACGGCCCTTGCTGGGGAAATCCGTTGGCCGTCCGCGCATCATCCACGGTTTCGCCGGCCGGATAACTGTCAGGTAAATCCGACGCTAAAACCTGCTTATCCCTAATCACTCCGTTTACATACCAATCCGTCCAAACACGCGAGGTTCCATCATAGTAAGATGCTCTCCGGTAAACCAAGTTTACCGGGCTTGTAGCCGAAATCAGTTCTTGATAAGTGTACCCGCCTGTTACGTTTCTCGTTGTTCTTAACTGGCCCTGGGCAAGAAACCCATTTGTCGTTCGGGCATCATCAAGCGTCAGTCCGTCCGGGTAGGTGTCAGGCAAATCTGACGCCTGCGGCTGTGAATCTCGGTTGATTCCGGTTGCGGATTTTACCCACGGCGTCCAAACCCTGGAAGCACCATTGTAAAACGCGGAACGTTTGTATTCTGTGAAATTGCTAGTGGTAATACTAGTTAATCGCTGATTTGTATATCCAGCATTTAAGTTTCTCTCTGTCACCAACTGGCCCTGTTGCGGGAAGCCGTTTTCTGTTCGTGCGTCCATTACTGACACACCAGATTTATATGAATCCGGCAAATCCGCATTATTTGGTGCTAAATGGGCGATGTTCGGGTTATAAACTTGTGAGTTCACAGAAACCTGTGTGCGTAGGCCCACCGGCATCACCAGATTGAAAACCCGCGACGCGATCTGAATATTGAGATCATTGTTAGGGTGGATACCTGCCGCGTGCGCGTACTGTGTGTCAAGCCAAAATCCTACTCCTGTACGAGAATCCTGAAAAAATCCGTAGTTATCCAGGAAAACAGCTTTGTGTTTCCTGGCAAGTGAGCGAAGCCCAGCAACAAATCTTTCGTACCATTTTTCGTCACGACCGTTGGGTGTGTCGCTCGTGCTGTGAACCCGTGTTTTCGTAGGTACTTCGACTGATGTTTGCCAAAGAAATGGTTACGAATTCCAACGGCTGTCGGGAAGTGGAATCAGCGGCTTTTCCGGAAATTTTTTGACCGCTTATTAAGTTCTGCCCGATCCCAAAGTATGGGCACAACGTGAACAGAAACACTATGATCAATAGCTGTTTCGTAAGTCGTTTAATTTTCGTGGCTAATATGTATTACTGTAAAAATGGTTTGAGAAGGATATAGCAATCCCGTGTCGGCAAATAATGCCGCCGGCAAGACTTTAAAATGAGATGGATTCTAAAAGATCATCTGGCGCCTGGGAAGCGCGAAATGTAATGGTAGACTAGGAAGCCGACTGCCAGGAAGATCGCTTCCACACCGTCGGGCAAGGTCGACTCGCTTATTTTATATGGCAAAAACTCGATTACAACCAGGCCCATTCCGCCAAAAAGGCTTAAAATTCCCCATTTCATAGGTTCCGGATATCTGATAACGACAAGCGCATTCAGGAAATGCTGGAAAAGCACTTACCTGGCGAGCCTCAAACGGGCGATGATTCGATAAAGGAGGATATTAAGGCCTACCAACTCGTTTTTGGCGCATTGAAAAAAGAGCCCAACGAAGGCCTGTCATGCGGTCTTTCATTCCGGGTCCGGCGGCTTATTTTTAAGCAGAAACAGCAAGACCGGCAGAAATTGCTCTACATCCTGCTCAGTTTTGCCGGGGCAATCCCTACCATCGGTGCCATTATTATTGCGAAGAATCCTTCAATTGTAAATTTTCAGCAAATCCTGCCCGGTGATTGTTTCCTCCCGGTTTGTTTTGGTACAGCCGCCATTGTTTTGATTCAATTGGTAGAATACCGGCGGTTGCGAAAGGGGTGGATTGAAGGAAGGAAAAATTAGCGTATATAACTTCGAAGGTGCCCCACTTTTAAATGAGACACCCTCTTTTTACTTCCGGATTTAACTACTGAACACCCTTGGGCCGCTCCACTTTTTCAACCGGGCGGGGTATCTCCACAGGCCTGTCACTAGCCAATTGCACAGACCGTTTGTTTTGTGCAGACAAATCGGTTTGGGGTTTTGTTTCGGCTGTTTTCTTTTCGGACGCCACGCCTGGTAATGAATTATTACGAATGTGCTTGGCAGAACTTTCCGCATTTGCAGATGCTGTTGTTTCTTTTTTCGAAGACGCTGTTTTGCCGTATACGAGGCCGGGAACTGTGCCGTTTTTTAACTGGCTCGAAATACTTTCGTTGGTTCTGAAAGCAGTTTGGGCTTTCGCTGTTGTAGTTGCTAGAATGATGGCAAAAATGAGCAGATAAGCTTTCATAATATCGGGTTGATTGAGCTCTTATTTAACGTTTACAAACACATTGATTTTACCAATCTGGTCACCATCAAAATTTTGCAAAGCCTTACCAATGATTTGTCCGGGTTGTACCCTGGCGGGATCGGCTTTCATGGCGACACCGGGAATGGTTGAAGTAACCAGTAAATCTCCCCGCTGAATGGCGCCGCCCTCTTTGCATACCTTGGTCGGGATTACCCCCACCACACCCATGGGCACTTTGCCTGACAGGTTGCTGTCGATATTCTCTTCGGTAAGCAATACACCAGGTTTGGTTGCATACACACCCAATACCAGTGAAGAATACGCCCCATTGCTTTTTTCCACGGTCCGGTCCTTCGAAGTGGCGATGCTTAAAATATCTCCGGGCTCATATTCGGACACTTCATTGATCACGTCAAAAGCCTCCGCAAGGTCGGCCCCGCTGGCCTGCGTACCGCCATTAAAAAAACCCTTTCCATCGGCATCGATACGCGCTACATTCGCGGTAGCCGGGTTTCCGCTTTTAAACAGTGCGATATTGCCGTTGCTGTGTGTTTCAGCAGTAAGCACCGCGTTGGTGTTGGCAGTATTAAAATTTACAAACCGAGCTGCTTTGCCATTGCTGAAATCGGGCGTCCAGGCGAAAATCGCATTGCCGGTCCCGTCTGCGGTAGCCTCTACCCCATTTCCCTCCTTGCCTGAATTGGCGGTTACACCATTACCATGACCTTCTGCTATGGCTACCAGGGCCGGGCCATTGCCAAAAGCGTTCGACGCATGGAACAGGCCTGCAAAACCGCCGGTACCCGAGGAAATCCCAAACAGTCCCGCTGCACCGAAATTGCTTAGGGTCGTGTTCACCTCTCCCCGCACCGCTGCTGCCCGGCTGCTGGCATTATCCACCAGGAAAGAAGCAGCATTCCCTTGTGTATTGTCAGTATCTCCGTTACCGTTCGTTTCTACCTCCAGCGTATTGCCTGTGGTGTTCTCGGTGTTAAGATTCTCAAAACGGCCGGCCCGACCGGTACTGCCGTTAAGTCCTACCTGTCCAAAAACGCCGATGGCCCTGCCGCTGGTGTTGGTTGCTACAAATCCCCTGACCCCATATCCTCCTCCATCATTACGGCCGACGACCGCACCCGCAATGTCACTGGTAGTGCGGCCTACAATGGCTTCCCCCGCACCATTGTTATCGCCTACGATACCGGCTGATGTCTGGTTGCTGGTGATGCCATGTATGCTAAATCCCCCATTCGTAACACTCCGCACACCTACGCCATTTCCGTTGGCATTGACACCGACAACGGTGCCATTCCCGGAATTCGTGATCGAAAATAAAGTGCCTGCGCTACTCTCATTGCCAACGTAGGGCAATGACAATGCCGCATTGTTGATCTGTGTCCAGCCGGTACCGGCTTTGTGGTACCAAAAACCTTTCGTGTCTGTATCATACACGAGCAGACCATCGGCAGGGCTTGCGATAGCGATCCGCTGTGCAGATGTCATACGGGATACAAGTACCCCCTTTGTTTCCGAAGTGACGTCCAGCTGCGCGCTCGCGTCGGGGGTCTGAGTACCGACGCCTACCTGCGCATTGACCGTAGTGATAAATGGACCCGAGAGCATCAGTCCGAAAGTTGTTTTCAGGAGTAATCTTTTCATCAAAATCAGGATAGTTTAATTGAGGACCAGTAAGGTTTCAGCTGCCTTCTGGTAATAAAACGAATGGATTCAATATGAAATAGAGCTAAGTAATTTTACAAGAAAGCCCTACATGATCCATTTTACTCTCCCTGTTTTGTCGAATTAATTAAATGCTACGTCCTGATAAACTAATTTTCAATAAATATTTTATTGTATTTTATTCCCCGCAAACGGGCGTTTTACCTAACCCACGCGTAAAGTAGATATCTCAAAAACCCATTCCTTTTCTCCACACCTGTCGCATTGCTGGCTATCTGAAAGTTCTTGCACGTTTGCACATGTAGTGCAGGCGTAGTCTCCTGGTGTCGAAATTTTTATGGATTTTTTGTTATAAGGTTTTGGCTTTATTGGAAGTCCCTTTCGTAACTGGTCGTCGGGATAAAAATAGACGCTTAGCATCCCGCTCGTTTCAAGGATTGCGGTTTCTACCTGGCCGATATGCTCAACGTCACGGCTTCTTAATTCAGAAAAAAACTCGTCTTTGGCAAAGTTGTTGTCCCGTTCTTCTTCCAGGGTAAACATCCCATCTTCTATGATGTAGAATGGACCGCCTTCCAATATCATTTCAAACTTTTCGCTTCGCGCAGCAATGGATGTCAGCAGCCGGTAAATAATGATGATTACTGCAAAAACGATAATGGAAGGCACAATAGCCGAATCTTCCATCAGCATCGGATCGCCAGCGGCTGAACCCAGGGAAATGATAATAGCAACCTCAAAAAATGTAAGCTCCCGCACGCCTTTCTTTCCTGAAAGTCTTAGAAAAAGCAAAACCATTAAAAACATAATTGCCGTTTTGACAACTATCGTCAAAGCGCCCTGCCAGTCCAGATCGTTTATAAAAATCGTTTTGAAGTCCATTTGCTGATAAATTTTAACCAGGCATACCTGGTTTTGCTTCGTTGCTATGAAAGAAGCAATTCATATCGAGATGCATGCCATATTAGTGTGGATACATGCAACTGTGCGGGTGAATTCGAAGTCAGGATTTGTATAGTTCAATCTCACGGAGCATTTCAATAGACTTTACGACAGGCTCCCACTGATTTCCCCGCAGGATGAACTTGAACCATTTTTTCTCCCGGTTCTCATATTTGATGTTGAAGAACAGCCACAACGCGGCACCGACAAAAGTAATCGTAACGAATATCTGAACTGCCGACCATACCGGATTCTCAAACATCCGCTGCGGAATCGAAAAGGTTGTCCAGATAGGCGCATGCAAAAACATCAGCCTCGTGGTAAGCAATGTAGACCCTTTTAACCGCGCTAACCGATCCTGGGTCGTAAAAAGTGCTTCGCTGAGATCTGTTTGGTAAATTAACGCCAGCTGATAAATCTGGACGCCTGTCACGAATGTAAAAATCACTGCATGAATGGCAATCGAATACCAGAAAAACGGGCTCGCGTAGTCGTAGGTGCGATCAAGAACTAAGCATAGGAATGACAGCCACAATAAGCTTATAATGATCAGGAAGATTTTCATTGGAACCATCGATCCGACCATAGACTTAATTTTAATAAGCGTGATAGCAGCTGCATTTTGCCGGTTCAAAATTAGGCTCTCTTCGAGTTTGCGATCGTATGAGCGCCAGAGGTCAATCAGTTCTGATTCTTGCATAGTTTTAAGATTTGAAGGTCGTGAATTTGCGGCGAAGTTGTTCCTTGATTCTTCCCACTTTGGTCGAAACGTTTGAAACTGTGATTCCAAGAATAGCTGCCATCTCTGCTTGGCTGTGACCTTCCAGGTACAGAAGCATAAGCGCTCTGTCAAATTCTTTCAGTTGCCTGATAAACTCGTGGAGCATAGTTAAGTCGGAACCCAAGTCTGTTGGTTCGTCATCGGTTGTCAGAGTAAGGATTTCATCGGTTAAGGGATGGGCGATCTTATCCCGGCTGGTCTGCTTTCGAAAAAAAGAGATCGACACATTCAAAGCGATGCGATACATCCACGTGGTGAGCATAAACTGCTCGTCATACTTGGGAAAGGCCAGCCAGAGTTGCAAAGTAATTTCCTGAATCAGATCCTTCCGATCTTCGGTGTCACGGCAGTACGCATTTGCCACTTTGTAGATGATACCTTTGTTAGAATCAACCACATTCAAAAATTGAGCGGCATCTCTGTTAAGTAGCATAGCGCATTGAATTTGTCTGATTGGAGAACTTACTGGTTACGCTCCAATTATTCGCATTCGGTTGATAAATGTCACATGAAAGGGCATTTTTATTCAAAAAAACATTTTGTGAGTGTGCGGCGGCCACGGACGTTTCATGAACCCCTTGGTAACAGTGCCGGGCGACTTGATACTATTACAAGTTCACGCAATTCGATTGTCATTTACGTACACCTCTATAAATCGCCTTTTATCTTCGGGATTGTTTTCAAATTCCCGATCAATCAAATCGCTAATCTGCTCATATCCATTTCCTTCAATTCCAAATGCTTCGCGAAATTCCCTTAAAAGCAGCTTACTACAACCGATTATATTTACGGGAGGAAATTCGGCAACGTAAATGCCCCAACCAGCATTATTCCCAAAAACGAAGAAGTGGTTTATTACCCATCCAAATGGTGGCTCAAATGCTTCTAACATTGTTTGAAAGTCGACATAGCGACAATCAAGCGATATCGTGGCACTAAATGGGAGACTTCTATCTGTTATAGTGGCACCAATATTTTCGAGAATGTAAAATTCCGTTTCTCCAAGGCGTTGCAGTACTTGTCTAAACCCGTCATATTCGCATTCATCTTCAAACAAACCTCCCCCAACAGTAAGTGTGAAATGGAAGTCAGCATTGGAAAAAACCTGCTGAGGCGGACAGATTACGTGTTCTTTATCAGTAGTGATCCTAAAAATACTATCTGCGCGGGCACCTGCCATAAATTTTATTCTGATGATATGAATATGAAGATATAAGTTTTTGAGGTGAAAGACCGGGTTCCACAAACCTCCTCTTCGCGGGACGCCCTTGGTCAGCGGCGGGCGATAACATAACCGAAAGATCGTACAATCCAAAACCATCCCGAAAGCTATACCTCCATCTGACCTCCACAACAAACCAAAGTTGGACTGCACAACAAACCTCCCTGCCGCTTGATTCCCGAATTTTGCATAAAACAATCTCGAAATTATGTGGACATCAAATGACATACCTGATTTAACAGGTAAAATAGCCATCGTTACGGGCGCTAATACGGGGATCGGATACGAAGTGGCAAAGGCTTTATACCAAAAAGGGGCCATTGTGACGATTTCCGCCAGGGACATGGAAAAAGCGGTTTCTGCGGCTGAAAGGATTAAGAAAGAATCCGGGAAAGCAGGTGGGTTGGAAATAGGATTGCTGAACCTGGCAAGCCTGGATGATGTTAAAACATTTGCGGATCAGTTCAGCGAAGGGCACCATCGTCTGGACATTCTTGTCAATAATGCAGGCGTGATGATCCCACCGCCATCCAGAACCAATGATGGCTTTGAATTGCAGTTTGGGGTGAATTTCATTGGGCATTTTGCGCTTACGGCACATTTGCTTCCCCTGCTGAATGCAGCTGATGCTGCGAGGGTGGTGACACTGTCCAGCGGCGCGGCCACACTGGCACCCGGCATTGATTTTGGCAATTTGAAACTGGAAAACACCTACGACTCCTGGCGGGAATATGCTGTGAGCAAACTGGCCGACATTCTTTTCACCTATGAGCTGGACCGCAGGCTGAAAGCCGGCCAAAGCAAGGTATTGTCGGTAGCCGCGCACCCGGGCGTCACCCGCACAGACCTGCAAAGGCATATCGGCAGCGATGTGCTGGAAGGCTTGTTCGCTCAGTTCGACACAGTGATGGAAGCGTGGCAAGGCGCGCTGCCGACCCTGTTCGCTGCTACGGACAGCTCCATCAGGGGTGGCGAGTTTATCGGGCCCGATGGACCGAATGAATATGCCGGCTATCCGACGCTCTCAAAGCATTCTTCGCCTTCAATGACCGATCAGGCTTTGGCACAGGAACTTTGGGATTATGCCGAAACAGCAACCGGTATGAAATTTGATTTTTGAGGATATCAAAAGCTGAAACATGAAAGTAACCAACATCCAATCCTGCCAGCTGGGCCCGGAAATATCGCCGGAGCAATTTATACCCGAGCACTTTTTCCTGTACCTGCTGAGGGGTTCGATGAAGGCATTCGACGGCAATAAGCACTATCAGATGGTTCCCGGCGATTTCTGTATCGCCAGGAAGAACCATCTGGTTCGCTATACCAAGTACAAAGACAATGACGAATTCGAGAAGATCATCATTACTTTCGACGAGCCGTTTTTAATAGCTTTTTTGGAGCGGCACCCTGTTGAAACGCACCCATCACGTGCAGATGACGCATTCCTTTTTCTACCAAAAAACAAACTGATCGGGCACTACGTCCAATCGCTCGAACCCTACTACACCGGCAATTTGCAGCTGGATGAAGCTTTCGCCGACATTAAGCGCGAAGAATTATTAATGATCATCCTGAAAACAGATCCCGGGATGGCCAATATCTTCTTCAACTTCGCCAATCCCGCGAAAATTGACCTGACAGATTTTATGAACCATAACTTCCGGTTCAATATCAGCCTCGAACGGTTTGCTTATCTGACGGGCAGGAGCCTTTCCTCTTTCAAGCGGGATTTCCAACAGGCCTTCGGCACTAATCCGGGAAGCTGGCTCAAAAAGAAACGACTGGAAGAGGCCTATTTTCAGATTAACCGGCAGCACCGCAAACCCAGCGAGGTGTACCTCGAAGTTGGTTTCGAAAACCTGTCTCATTTCTCATTCGCTTTCAAGAAGGAGTTCGGCCGCGCTCCCACTGAGGTGATGCCGTAATTACGAAACCGACACAGTCGTACCGTCAGTACCATCAATTGTCAACTGCCCTTCTACCTCTGCCGCCAGGCCGTACATGAGGTTCATGCCCAGCGAGCCGGCATTCTGGGTGTCGAAGTCGGGATTCAGCCCGATACCATTGTCGGAAATAATTAGATTCACCTTTTCATCTTCGCAGCCAAGTACCACATGGATTCGCCCCGGTTCATTGTCAGGAAACGCGTGTTTGATCGAATTCGTAATAGCTTCATTCAAAATCAAGCCGATCGGGACCGCATTGGAAACATCCAGGTACACCTCTTCCAGATCGGAAGCGAACAAGATGTTTTGGTTTGAGCCAATGCAATCTTTTAAATGGGTGATTAGCTCATTGATATACCAGCGCATATTCACCGTCGTCACATCCTCGGATAAATACAGTTTCTGGTGAATGAGGGACATCGCTTCAATCCGGTGCTTGCTGTCCAGCACGGCGTCCAGCGCACCATTGTTCAGGTATGAGGCCTGGGAATCGATCAGGCTGACAATCATTTGCAGGTTGTTTTTCACCCGGTGATGAACCTCCCTGATCAACCATTCCTTCTCCTTCAACAAAACTTCGAGCTTGCTGTTTTTGTCCTCCACGCTACGGCTGTACTCCCTTCCTAGCTTCCACCGGCTGTACAGCGAAAGTACCAGCAGCAAAAGAATGATCACCGCGGCGATGATCACCTTTCTGATCACATTTCCCCTGTTCAGCAGTTCTGTTTGGGCCTCGATGTTTCTTTGCAGGAGGAATATATTTTCCGATTTGTTCCGGATTTCGGCATCTTTCCGGTCCAGGTTAAACCTGGCGTCCATTACCCTTATTTCCCGCTTCGACCGGCGTGTGCTGATCGTATCCGCATACTGTTTGTAGCGTTTATGGTTGTCCAATGCCTCCCTGAACCTGCCCTGGGACGAATCGGTTTTGTAAGCCACAATGTAGTATAGTTCCAAATGGCGCGGATTGGAAACCTTCGCGGTAAGTGCTTTGAATTTGGCGAGAAAAATGGAGCTATTCTTAACGTCTCCCGTCAGGTTGTAATATAGCACCGCATCCCGGTAGAGCATGATCCGGTCGGTTATATCGGTTTCCAATTCGAGGGGCAATGTTCTGCGGAGGTAGTATCCGGCCTTTTTCACATCGCCGAGCTGCACATAGAACTGCCGGAGCAGTGACTCCGCAAAGTGCCTCGACCGCGGTTGCAAACTCCCGGAATACCGCCGCATAAATCCTTCCAGCGAATGGATATGCGGCTCCATTTTCGACCCTAGCCTGATGCTCAGCTCGGCAACATTAGCCGTAATCTCAGCAACCCCATCGTCCCAGTTGTTCCGGATCGCATAGGTTAAGGCCTTCTCAAAACATTCCATCGACATATCCAGATTACCGATCCGGAAATACGTAATTCCCAGCCGGTTATAGGTGGTTGCGGCCACAAAAGAGGTGTCCCGCAGTTCATCCAACACCTTCACGGCCAGGTGGCCATACCGGAGCGCATTCTCAAAATCGCCCGTTTCGATGTATGCATTACCGATCAGGTTATACACCGACTGCATGGCCGTGTACCGGGATTCTTCATAAAGCTGAATGGTCCTACGTAGCGCAAATATCGCCTCCGCAGGCTCGCCCATGATGCGGTAAAGATCGCCCAGTTCCAGGTACACATTGCCCTCTTCAGGCTTATCGCCCGACCGGACGAAGCAATGCGCCGCCTGCCCCACAATGGCAATCCGTTCCTTTAATTCCTGGCCTTCCAGTCCGTAGTAATGCCTGAGTTCCATCAATGCCCGACCTTCGCGGCCCGGCGCATTGGCGCGCCTGAAAACCCGGATCGCCTCCTGCAATTTCTTCAAGCCGGCATTCCTGTGACCGGTTTCCTTTTCAATCTGAGAATCTTCCAGCAGGATATTTCCCGCGATCACCGCCGATTGAAGCGTTCTATTGGTCTGAGTTGCGTCATCCAGAAACCCGCGGGCCTTTTTCATGTCCGCTGCTTCGGAACCCGGCTTCGCCATGTAGTGATGGGCGAGTTCTATCTGCGCGTTGGCCTTTTCCAGGTCGTTTTTGGCACGTCTCAACAGCTGTGTGAGCTCCGCCGCGCGCTTGTCTTCCGGCTGGCCGGCCACATGGGTTACGGCGAAGAGGATCAGCAAGAAGACAATGACGCTTCGCATAAGCAGGGAATGTTTTGGTCAAAAGCCGATACTCTTCTTAATCCCCAGCTTCTTCATTTTTGAACTAAGCGTCGTAGGCGGAATGGCGAGGATCTTCGCTGCGCCGTTTTCCCCGCTGATCCTCCCTTCGCAAGCCTTTAATACGCTGATAATGTGGTCGCGCTCATTTTCAAAAATATTTTTCAGGACCGGCGGCCCCGCTTTCGCTATTCCTTCCACGGCCGGATGGGCCGGTAAATACACCGTGTCGATCGAATTACCCTTCGCCAGCAGCACGCTGCGCTCGATCACATTTTCCAGCTCCCGGATATTGCCCGGCCAGCCGTAGTCCATCAGCATCGCCAGGGCGCGATCGGATATGCCCGAGATGTTTTTACCCGTTTTCCTGCCAAAATAGCCAATAAAATGATGCACTAGCGGTGCAATGTCCTCCGTCCGCTCCCGGAGCGCAGGCATGGCAATCGGGAATACATTCAGGCGATAGTAAATGTCCAGGCGGAATTTACCTTCGGCAATGGCCCTTTCGAGGTTCCGGTTGGTGGCTGTAATGACCCGGATGTTGATTTTGATCGGCTGGGTGCCGCCCACGCGCTCGATTTCCCGCTGCTGCAACACCCGCAATAGTTTTACCTGCACTTCGAGCGGCATATCGCCGATCTCGTCCAGAAATATCGTCCCGCCGTCCGCCTGTTCAAACCGCCCGATCCGCCTCTCGGTCGCCCCGGTAAATGCGCCTTTCTCATGCCCGAAAAGTTCGGACTCGATCAGGTTAATGGGCAATGCGGCGCAATTCACTTTCACGAACGGCTTGCTTTTTCGCGGAGACAGCTGGTGAATGGTGTCGGCCACATGCTCCTTGCCGGTACCGCTCTCGCCGGTGATGAGCACAGAAGTGTCACTCGGCGCCACCTGGCTGATCAGGTCAAGGATATTGAGCATCAGGTGGCTCTGTCCTACCATCGAGTCGAATACAGGCGACTCCGACCTCGAACCGGCCATTACCTCGATCGCGTGATCCAGTTCCATATCGGGACCGGATGTGCTCGCGGCACGGATCATTTTGCGGATCGCACTTTCGATCGCAGGCTGTAACCGCGCGCAGAGTTCGAGGTCCTGTTCCCCGAAGGCATCGGGGCGGCGGCTGTAAAAGCAGAAGAAAAACTGCTTTCCGTCAATCGAAATATTGGCAATGGGCATCACCAGGTTCGAGCGCATATCGAATTTGCCCGCGATCAGCTTTTTAAGCGGAATTTCGGCAGACATTTTCCTGAATTTCTCCGCATTGTAATACTCCACCTGGGAAATGGGCGGTAATGCGGCCATCATATTCGCCAGTTCCGCGGCCCGCACATTTGTGACCATCCGCAGCCCCTCGGCATCCATCGCCTGGTATTCGTCGAATCCAATGCGGAGAAAATGCATTCCCTTGAAAGGCAAAAAGTTCTTTCCGAAGAAACCGGCGGAAACGTAGTCGAAAGGGATAAGACGCTGAAATGCCTTCACAATGCCCAGCAGCTGCGCAGTCCACTCGCCCCCATTTTCGGCCAGGGTTTTCAGGTCCTGTAAAAAAACGGCTTCTTTGCGCAGCTGGGCGTCGTTGCTGTTTTGATGCAGGTATTCCGCGATTTCCAGCGAAATCAGCAGGTCTTTTTCCCTGAACGGCTTCACAATGAACCCGCTCGGACGGGTAGCCTTGGCTTCCCTGAGAATATCTTCGCTGGAATTGGCCGACAGAAAAATGAATGGAATATGCTGCTGATTAAGGCATTTGGCGAGCTCGATACCGTTCTTTTTCCCGGCCAGCATAATGTCCAGCAATGCAATATCGGGCTGGTTGGTGCGGACGAGCTCCCTGGCCTCTTCAAAAGTGCGGGCGATGCCCGTCACCTGGTAGCCCGCCCGGGTGAGGATGATCCGGAGATGGTTTGCCTCCACAAACAAATCTTCTACGATGAGTATTTTTTGCTTCATTCGGTCTGTTTCCTGGCTATAAAATGGAAGTATTATTCGTTTGACAACACGAGTTCGTCTCCCGGCGACCTGCTCAGGAAAACGTCGGGCAGGCTGAACGTCAGCAGCACGCGGGTTCCGGCCTCGCCCGTAATGCGCAATGTACCGCTCACCTCGGTCGCCAGCCCGTACATAAGGCTCATACCCAGGGAAGATACCGTATCAGGGTCAAAATCCGGCGGCAGGCCCACACCCGAGTCCTGGATCGTCAATGACACTTTCCGCTCGTCGCAGTATTTGAAACTGACATCGATTTTCCCCGCCATCGTGCCCGGAAAGGCATATTTCAATGCATTCGTGATAGCTTCGTTGAGGATGAGGCCCACCGGCGTCGCATGGGACACGTCCAGTTCGATTTCGTCCACGTCCGTCGTGAAAGATATATTTCTGTTAAAACCCAGACTATCCTTCAAATACGTCACGAGCTCTTTAATGTAAATCCTCATATTAATGGAGGATGTATTGTCCGTGAGATACAACTTCTGGTGGATCAGCGACATCGCCTCGATCCGGTGCTTGCTGTCCATCACGGCGTGCAGAGCGTCGTTGCTCAGGTACGATGCCTGCGAGTCGATCAGGCTGATGATCATCTGGAGATTATTCTTCACCCGGTGGTGGACCTCCCGGATCAGCCATTCCTTCTCTTTCAGCAAGTCCTGAAGATAACCATTCTTTTTGGCAATGCTTGTACTGTACTTTTCAATGATCCGGCTTCTGCTGTACAGCGATAGCAGCAACAACACCAGGATTACCATCGCGAAAATCGTGATATTCCTGAGGCGGTTACTTCTGATCACGATCTCGTTCCGTGAGGCAATATCCTTTTGCAAAAGCCTGATATTCTCTGATTTGAGGGCGATTTCGGCATCCTTGTTTTCGAGGTCGTACCGGGCCGCCATTACTTTCAGTTCGTACTTCGATTTTCTCTCCTGAATGGAATCGGAATACGTTTTGTACCGCGTATGGCTGGCGAATGCTTTCCGGAAATCACCGGATGCCGAGTCGGTTTTGTAGCTGACGAGGTAATATTGCTGGGAGATAAACGGGTCGTTGGCGGCGTCTTTCAACTTCTCCATTTTGGCGAGATATGCCTTGGCCAGCCTCACATTCCCGGTAAGCAGGTAAAACTCCACCGCGTCGTAGTAAAGGTGCGTGTTGAATGCCAGGTTCCCCTCCCGCTCGTACTGCATGCATTTATCCAGGTAATACTTCGCTTTCGGAATGTTTTTGGATTTGATAAAAAACATCCTGAGATCTTCCTCGATCGTATACCGCACGAAGGGCGTTATTTTGCTGTAATTCTTCACCAGGAATTTTTCCAGAAAAGCAATCTGCGCATTCATTCTAGCGCCGCGCTTGATACTCAAATCAATGATATTGCCCAGGATCTGCACCGTCCCGTCGTCCCATTGGTTTTTGATAGAGAACATCAAAGCTTTTTGGAGCAATTCGAGCGCGGTTTCCAGCCTGTCGAGCTTCGAATAGGTCACGGCCAGCCGGTTGTAAGTCGTAGCCGCCACCATAGACGAGTCTTTCAACTCCGTAGCCGTCTTCACGGCAAGGTGCCCGTAGTTCAGCCCGTTCTTCAAATCGCCGGTGGCCGTATAAATATGTCCGATCAGGTTGTATACCGATTGCAAGTTCTTATGCCCGATCGCCTGATAGAGCGTTATCGCCTTTCGCAGCGAAATAATGGCATCGGTGGCATTTTCCTGCAATTGATACAAGTCGCCCAGCTCCACGTAGGCGGCAGCTTCATTCACCGTATCCTTCGCTGCGGCAAAGCGCGCAATCGCCTCCTGCACGATCCGGAGGCGCTCGTTCATGCCCGGCCCGGCCCAATCATAGTAATGCCGCAGTTCCATCAGCGCGAGCCCTTCACTCCCCGTCAATCGGGCCTTCCGGTACACGGCAATGGCTTCTTTCAGTTTTTGCAAGCCCACCTCTTTCCGCCCCGATTCCTTTTCGATCTGGGACATCAGGAACAATATATCACCCGCCAGCCTGTGCGAACGAAGCTGCCGGTTAATCTCCATGGCCGCCTGCGCGTACTTCCGGGCATTGTCCATATCCTCCTGATCCTCGCCGGGTTTCAGCAGGTAAAATTCTCCCGTTTCAATCAGCTTGTCCGCTTTCTCCTGCGGGGTTTTCGCCAGTTCCACTTGTCGCCGCAGTGCGGCCAGCGAAGGGGGGCTTTCAACCGCTTTTGCGAGTTGCGGAAGAAGCAATGCCAGCACCGTCAAAAACCATGCAGCGCCCGAATACCGCCGTGGTACCGCAGGGGTGGTTATTTTTTCGCTAAGTATCCGTTTCACTGGCTAAGATTTTCTGGAAGGTAGTTTAATGTCGTCGACAATCTCGGTTCTGGCAAATAAGACACAGGTTTCTATCGCATCCATCAGCTCCGCTACATTGCCCGGCCAATCGTATTCTTTCAGCATCCGGATGCTCTTTTCCGAGAACCGCAGTGCATGCCCTCTGCCCGATTTTTCTGCAAAATATTCCAAAAAATGGGTTGCGATCAACTCGATATCGTCGATCCGTTCGCGCAAAGCCGGCAGCCGGATGCAACATGCATTCAGCCGGTAATACAAATCGAGCCTGAACCTGCCTTCGGCGATCTCTTTTTCGAGGTCGCGGCTGGTGGCGACAATCACGCGTACATCCACACGCACCGGCTGGCGCCCTCCTACCCGTTCCATTTCGTGCCTTTGCAGGACATTGAGCAGTTTGAGCTGGATTTCAAAAGGCATTTCCCCGATTTCATCCAAAAACAGGGTACCGCCCTCGGCCTGTCCGAAACGGCCGGTGCGCGCATTGCCGGGCCCACCGTTTTCAAATCCGAACAGCTCTCCCTCCATCGACCCGGCCGAGAAGCCCGCGCAATTCACCTTGATGAAAGGCCCGTCACTCCTGGCCGACAATGCATGAATGCCCCCGGCGACCTGCTCCTTACCGGTCCCGCGTTCGCCGCGGATCAGCACCGACGAGTCGGTCGCCGCAAAAGCCACCGCCAGGTCCAGCACGTGCAGAAACAGGTGACTTTCGCCGATCATCGCGCCCAATGGCCCGGGAATCGGGACTTTATTGGAGATCAGTTCAATACCCTCGTCAAGCCGCACCTGAGGGAAACCGGGCATCACATGCCGGGTCATTTCCTCCACCGCATGCTGCAAGGCGGGCTGCACCTTCCGGCACAGTTCAAGGTGCCGCTCGTTAAAAGCATCATTACGACCACTATATAATGACAAAAAGAAATATCTGCCGTCCAACGAAATCTTCGGCAAAGGGAAAAGCAGGTTGGAATGCATATCAAAAGTCTTGCCGACCAGCGAACGGATGCCGCTTTCCTGGCATGCGATCTGAAACTGGACCGCATTGAAAAACACCGGGCTCGTCCTGAGCTTAATCGCAGCCATGCTGGCCACCATCCTGGCCGGATTAATTCTGCTCACGGTTTGAAACCCTTCCGAATCCATAACCTGGTATTCATCGAAACCGGTCCGCAGGAAGTGCAACGCATTAAATGGCATATAAACTGGCCCGATAAAACCGACAGCCACATAGTCGAACGAAATAAATTGCTGCAATGCCCTTACCAGGCACAGCATCCGCTCCGGCCACGGGCGGCGGGCGCCCGCCAGGCGGTCGAGTTCGCCGGTGAATGCGGCCTCTTTCCGCCAAAGCGCCTCCCTGCTGCTTTCGTGAAGATAGCGCGCAATGCCGATAGCCGCCAGCAAGTCCTTTTCCCGGAATGGCTTCACGACAAACCCGCTGGGGCCGGTTTCCCGGGCGGTTTTGAGTACTTCCTCATTGGAGTTGGCGGACAAGTAAATGAACGGAATGTTCTGGCGGTTCAGCAACCTGGCCAGGTCTACGCCTGTTTTTTGTCCTGCCAGAAAAATATCCACCAAAACGATTTCCGGGTGATCCTGCCTGATGGCTTCTTCGGCACTTTCGAACGTCCTCGCGATACCCGTCACCTCGTATCCTGCGCGCGTGAGCAGGATTCTGAGATGGTTTGCTTCTACAAAAAAATCCTCCACGATAAGTATCTTCTGCTTCATAGGCCGGGTTTGGATGAACGGGATGGTCCGCACGCGGGAAAGCCGTGCATAACCATGCCTGCTACCACCTTAAATCCTGTTTCCAAACCGAGCCATTGACGCAAAGCACATTAGCCAAACCAGCGCTTCGGCCCGCACCGCGGGAAGGCCGCGTTTCTGCGAAATATCGTTACCCGCCTCGCACATTTACGATATTTCGTAAAAAACAGGAATACGCCTGAAAGAATAAACCACTGATTCACAACCGGGTAGAAATCTGGTACAACTTTATCAGAACAGGTCAAAAATGTGATCTCGATGAAAAGTCAATTCCCCCGGATTCTGGCGGTACTCCTGTGCTGCCTGGCGGCACGGCAAGGGTATACGCAAACTGCCGATCTGATCATTCGCAATGGCAAGATCGCGACCATGGCCAGGGCGGGCGAATTCGTAGGCGCCGTTGCCATTAAGGATGGCCTGATCCTCGCAACCGGCCCTGAAAAGCAATTGGTTTCGGCACACAAAGGCCCTCGGACGAAGGTGATCGACGCGAAGGGCCGGACGGTAATTCCCGGGCTGAACGACAGCCACATCCATATCATCCGCGAAGGACTGAACTATAATGCCGAACTGCGCTGGGACGGGATCAGGAGCCTGAAAGAAGCCATGCGCATGCTCAGCGAACAGGCTAAGAGGACGCCGCCGGGCGTCTGGATCAAGGTGGTGGGCGGATGGAATGAGTTTCAGTTCGAAGAAAAACGGCAACCGACGCTGGCAGAAATCAACGAAGCCGTCCCCGACAAGCCGGTATTCATTTCCTATCTCTACGGAAAAGCATTCCTGAACCGCGCGGGGATCCTGGCGCTGGGTTACGACAAAAACACGCGGTATGAAGGCAGCCTGGTGGAGCTCGACGGCGAAGGAAACCCGACAGGCATGCTCTTCGCCAAGGAAACCCCCAAGGCCATTTATACCACACTCGCATTAACCACCCGGCTCTCACCGGAAGAACAGCTCAACAGTACAATGCATTTTTACCGGGAGCTAAACCGCTTCGGGCTCACATCGGCAGCCGATGCAGGCGGAGGCGGCCACAGCTACCCGGCCGACTATGCCGCCGCACTACAACTGGCAAAAGCCGGGAAACTGACCATTAGAACATCCTATTTCCTGTTCTCACAAGTGAAAGGAACCGAATTGCGGGATTATGAAAAATGGCTGGAAACCACCTATCCCAACCACAACGACCACCTGTTCCTCGCCAACGGTTACGCGGCGGAAGGCGCCGGTGAAAACCTCGTAGCCTCCGCGGCCGATTTCGAAAATTTCCTCGAACCCCGTACCATCCTGTCCGACACGATGGAGGCGGACCTGGAACCGGTAGTCCGGCTGTTGGTCAAAAACCGATGGCCGTTCCGCCTGCACGCCACATACGGCGAATCGATCGAACGGATGCTGGCTGTATTTGAAAAAGTGAATGCGGATACGCCTTTCAATGGCCTCCGCTGGTTTTTCGACCATGCCGAAACCATCACAGACGCGCAGCTCCAAAGGGTCAAAAAGCTGGGCGGCGGCATTGCTGTTCAATTCAGGATGTATTTCCAGGGTGAATTATATCAAAAACTGTACGGCCAGCCGGTGCGCCAGCTGCCTCCCATCCGGCAAATGCTTTCCCTGCGCATTCCCGTGGGCATGGGCACCGACGCGACGAGGATCACCTCCTACAACCCGTGGATGGCCATGCATTGGCTGCTAACCGGCAAAACCATCGGCGGCGAGCAGTTCTGGCCGGAAGATCAGGCGCTCGACAAGTTCACCTCCCTGCAACTATTCACAGCCGGCAGCGCCTGGTTTACCGGAGAGGAGCATTTGAAAGGAAAGCTGGTGCCCGGCATGTACGCCGACCTGGCCATTCTTTCGGATGACTACTTTTCCCTCCCGCCCGATCGCGTACGCGACCTCGAATCTGACCTAACGATCGTGAACGGCAAAGTGGTGTACGCATCGTCGTCTTTCCCGGAATATGCCGTCCCGGCGCCGCCGGTAATCCCCGAATGGTCGCCCATCCGGCATTTCGGCGGGTATCCGCGCAGCAAATGAAATTCGGAGCGGGGTTGGTATGCTTGCTAATGGGCTCCGGCCTGCAATATTTGCACGCGCAACCATTCCAGCCCCTGCGTTATGACGAAGATTACGGTTATTTACAAAAAGACTCGGCGCGGGCCACATTGAAATTCATTCCCGTTACAAAAAACCACAGATCGTACCTCAGCGTCGGAGGGAGCTTTCGCACCCAGTATTTTCATGTCATCAACGATAGCTGGGGCGGGTTTGAAGACCGGAATTACGATTACCTGCTTTCCAGGTACCTCAGCCATCTCGACTTCCGCGCCGGCGCCCGCTTCCGGCTCTTCACCGAAATACAGGGCGGCCTCGCCTACTCCAAACCCGAAACAAGCGCCACCGACCAAAACACGCTGGATCTCCATCAGGCATTTGCGGAGATGACCATACAGGATTCTAATGCATTGAAATTAACTTTACGACTGGGCCGACAGGAACTGCTCTACGGATCGAGCCGCCTGATTTCCGTTCGGGAGGGGCCTAACACCCGCCAGGCCTTTGACGCGGCGAAGCTGCTCATAAAAACCGCCCGTTTCCGGTCGGATATCTTCTACGCGCATTACGTGCAGGCACGGAAGGGAGCGTTCGATGACCGTTTCAGCAGCAATACGAGATTGTGGGGATGGTATAATGTGCTTACCCAAATACCGGTTTTGCAAAACATCGACTGGTATTACCTCGGTATCCGTCGGTTGCATGCGCGGTTTGCCAATACAGCCGGCACCGAAATGCGGCATTCCATCGGCATGCGCTGGTGGGGCGGATCGGCGGCATTTCAATACGACCTGGAAGCGGTGTTCCAAACGGGCCGCATCGGGGAATCGGCGATCCGCGCCTGGACGGCCTCCGTACACATGAACTATCGCATGACCGATCTGTTTGGCAAGCCCAGGCTCGGGCTCAAAACCGAGCTCATCAGTGGTGACGCCCAAGCCGCGGACGGGTTGCTGGGCACATTTAATCCGTTGTTCCCCCGCGGCGCATATTTCGGGCTGGCGGCATTGGTCGGCCCGGCTAACCTGATCGACATCCACCCCGATATCAGCGTCATGATTCACAAGAATATATCGCTCGGGATCGATTGGGACACATTTTGGCGGTACAGTACCCACGACGGACTTTATGGGCCTACCGGTGCATTGGTATTTCCGGGACACGGCATATCCGGGCGGTTTATCGGCAACCAATATGCGGCGAGCGTTTCAGCTGAGCCGGGTGCGCACGTCAGCCTGGGGCTGGAATGCACGTGGTTTGTGCCAGGGGAATATGTAAAAAAGGTCAGTCCGGGCAAACAGATCGTCTTCACCGGCATTACTGCGCAGTTCAAATTCTGATATGGAGTACTGCCAACCGGCTGAAACACCGAAACTGACAATGTTCGCCGGAGTACTTGCATTTACACGACCACGCCGGCTTCCTACTTTTGGGCATCAACTTACCTCAACCTCTGTAACCATGAAGAACATCATACTTACCGGGAGCAGCAGCGGATTCGGCCGGATTACCGCCCAGGTCCTCGCCAAAGAAGGATACCACGTGTTCGCAACCATGCGAAACCCCAAAAGCAAAAACCAGCTGATTGCCACCTATTTATCCGAATGGGCATTGAGCAACCGCCTGATGCTGACAGTGGTGGAACTGGACGTGACCGACGAAGACTCCGTCGCCAACGCGATGGCCGAAATAGCGGAAGCCACCAACGGGCAGATCGACGTGCTGATCAACAACGCCGGCATCGGGTACATTGGCCTGAACGAAACGCTGAGCGCGGCTCAGGTCGACTGGATGTTCCAGGTGAACGTAGTCGGCGCCGACAGGATGATCAAAGCCGCGCTTCCGTATATGCATGAGCGTAAGGAAGGACTGATCATCAACGTCTCCACCATCGCTTCGCGGATGCCTATTCCAAACATGGGGATATTTTCGGCTACCAAAGCTGCATTGGAGGCACTCACGATCAGCTACTACTATGAACTTGCATCGGTAGGGATCGGCATTGCGCTCATTCAACCGGGCACTTTTCCTTCCACCAACATCATCGCAAACCAGTTGGAGCCGGCAAACCCGCGCGCCGAAGCGTATTACGGCGAGGAAATGGGCAACATCCGCCGGGCCCTGCTCGAAAGCTATATCCCCGGGCCGTTCAAGCCCGAATGCATCGAGGTCGCCTACGCGATACGCAACGTGATCGGCGTTCCGAGCCCGTTCCGCAGCTTGTGGACCATCGTGCGCGGCGGGTTCAAAGAACAGTCCGTCCGGTATTTCAACCAGGCGACGAGGGAGTTGGTAGACAGTTTCCTGGAAGTCACCGGCGTGGTTTACGACGCCGAATAAGCACAAATCAAGCATTACCTCAATCCATTTTTACAAGCAAGTCAATTTATCAATCCCAATTTTCTTACTATGAAAACCAAGCTAACCTCAATGTTAATAGTGACCCTGTGTGCCATTTGCAATGCATTTGCCCAAAAACCGGCCGCCACGCTGCTCACGCCCACCAACCATACGCTCGTCATGATCGACCATCAGAGCCAGATGGCATTCGCGGTGAAGAACATCAGCATCGAGCAGCTCAGGGACAATGTGGCGCTCGTGGCAGGCGGTTCGAAGATTTTCAAAGTGCCGACGGTGGTGACCACAGTAGCCGAAAAAACGTTCAGCGGACCTGTTTTCCCGGAAATACTCTCGGTGTATCCACCGGTTTCCTCGGGCTATGTCGACCGCTCGACGATGAACCCCTGGGAGGACGCCGGCGCGCACAAGGCCATCACTGCAAAAGGGCGTAAAAAGCTGGTCATGACAGGGCTATGGACGGGCGTTTGCGTGGCTTTGCCCGTGCTTTCGGCCATCCAGGAAGGGTACGAGGTGTATGTCATCACCGATGCGAGCGGCGACCTTACCCTCGAAGCCCACGAAATGGCCATTCAAAGAATGATCAAAGCAGGGGCGATTCCGATGACCTCCGCGCAATATGTGCTCGAATTGCAGCGCGACTGGGGCCGCGCCGATACCTACGATGCGGTAACCAGGTTGTTCCATGATTTCGGGGGAGCTTACGGGATCGGGCTGCAATATGCCAAAGCGGCTCTCAAACACTGACCGGTAATGGACGCTCTGCTACTCTTCACGCGCGTCGCCATCGCGACCCTGATGATCTCCGTGCATGCCGCCGGCAAACTCCACCTGGTGCTTGCCGGCCAGGCCGACACTTTCCCTTCCGTATTCGGCTTGCCGTCCGCCTTTTGCCTTTACCTGGCGTTCTCAGCCGAGCTGATCGGCTCGCTACTCATCCTCATTGGCCTCTGGACGCGAACAGCCGTGCTCCTGCCGGGCGTCATTATGCTTGTGGTGATATTTATCGTGCTGGCCGATGCCCCCTTTACCGAAAAAGAAGAGCTTGCCATGCATTACCTGCTGACTTACGCGGTACTGTTTGTACTCGGCAGCGGCCGGTATTCGATCGACTACTGGTGGAAAGCCAGGAAATTCGAAAACGGGCGCATTGCCATGAGATGAAAGCGCCGATTCGTTATGAAAAAGCCGGACGATGATCACACCGTCCGGCTTTTTAGCGCTCTCAACCCAGGCACACTTCCTTTTTTCTGAAATCTGAAAAGCTTTCGCCGGTCATGATCCGGAAGAACTTGCTGAATGTCGACGGATCTTCGAATCCCAATTCAAATCCGATTTGTTTTGCATTCAGATCAGTCGTCATACCCTTCCGCTTTGCCTCCAACACCACACGCTGATGAATGTGGTGCCGGGCGGAAAAGCCTGAAACTTTCTTGGAAATTTCGCTCAGGTAATTGGGCGTGATTGCCAGTTCCGATGCGTAATAAAACACCTGCTTTTGCGTCCGGAAATGCGCGTCGATTTTAGATATAAACTTCCGGAAAACGATGTCGGGGTTTCTGAATGCCAAACCTTCCGGGGTCTGGTCATTTGAATGCGGGATGTAGGAAATTAACAGGGCGAGTAATGCGCCCAGCATTTCGTTTTTATTGTCTTCGCAACGCGCCATTTCGAGTAAAATAATTTCAAAAATTTCGTTGATTTCTCTCGCAGTTTCTTCGTCGAATGTCACGACTTCTGCATGCTGTAAACGTGTGAAATAACCGGCTTTGCCCGCTTCATCAATGAAACCATCACCCGCCGTAAGCAAATCCAATGAGAAAGTAATTTTTTTACCAATCAATTCAGTTTCCGCGTTGATCTGGTGGATCTGGCCCGGCAAAACGAAAAACAGGGTATTTCCGGAAAAATTTGTTTTCAAAAAGTCGATCGTGATATTCCCTTTCCCTTTTCCAATCCAATATAGCTCAATCACCTGCTGAATGGGGCCGGTCAGGTGCGGCGTTTTCAATGCATAACCATTATCCAGGGTCTGTGCATTGAAAATGGGTAATGCTACATTTTCCATCGCTTGGTATTTAGAAATGTTGATAGGTTCTTTTGAAATCGGTAAATGTCATCCCCGCGCCGGCACTGAAAAATTTGCTGAAATGTGCCATGTCACTGAATCCCAGGCGCGCCGCAACTTCCTTCATGCTCTCCTGCGAATGCATGGCGGCGTGTTTCGCTTTTTGAAGCAGGCTGTGCTGCACGAGCCGGCCAGGCGTGTCGCCCAGGGTATTGCGGATGATCGCATTGAAAGACATCGGACTGATGGCTAACTCGTCGGCGAGGAGCTTCACGGCATGGCGCGCACAATCCTGCGAGCACAGCAGTTCCGTAAACCGCTCGACGATCCGGCCCTGCGCGGAAATGTGTGCAGCCGCCTTCCTGAGCGCATATTGCCTTGAAATCTGTACAATCAGGACTTTCAGTAAAGCGAGGTTGCGGTCGGTTCCGCAGGCATCCTGCCGGCCCGATTCCTCCATCATTTTTTCCAGCGTCCGCACCATCGCGCGGTGCGAAACGGCATCGGCAATGGCCACCCGTTCGCCGGACGCAAGCGAACTTACCGCTCCGAAAGGTTGCAGATGCTGGCATCTCAGCACGAGTATCGCCTCTTCGGAAAAACTGATACTGTACCCCGCAGTGCTCTGCATCTTGTGATCGGACACGCTTCGGGGGGAAAGGATACACAGGCTTGCATCCATGTGGGTGGAATACTCCTGCGGGACCCAGATATGGTAGGCATTCGGCTGGCACCGGGAAACCCAGGCAGCTCCTGCGCTGATGTATTTTACCTGGATCAGGTTTCGGTTTATCGGATCGGAATTGGTTTTGTGTCTCATCATTAAGGGATTTAAGTGTTGAAATACTTAAAAAACACCAGCCACTGTACCGATAAAACAGCATGTGGCTGGTAACCTGCATTTGTATTTAATGCGTGGTTGATTTTAACTGCCTATTTCGGTTCGAGGACCAGGAATGGCTTACCTGCATCGCCCAGAAAATAGATCAGCAATTTCGCAGGTTTCGTCTTGCTAAGGTTTTTGGTGCCGTTGTGCAGGCCGTCGGGCTGCTCGTAGAAAGGATCGCCTTTTTTCAGAATTGATTTTTCTCCTTCAAAAGTAATTTCGATTTCCCCCTCCAAAACATAGCCGAATAATGCAATGGGATGCCGGTGAGGAGGCGACACTTCGCCCGGCGCATAAGTGACAATTCCCATGCGTACTTCCTTGCCTTCGAAGCCGAGCATATCCAGCTTCTTTTGGTAAATTACTTTGGGCCCCAGCGCGCCATGACTCCCGCCGGAATGCTGCCCGATCGCGTAAGTTGAAATCAATGAGGTTAAGAGAAACGTCGCAATAGTCTTCATAAATTTTTGGATTTGGATTATGGTAAAAATTCAGGTCACTTGAAGCATGGACCCACTTGCTTTTTTGCCTGTACATAGCAATGCATATACCAATCACACAATCCTTTTATTATCAACTATTTAAATAATAAATTACCTTAAAAAATCACCGATATTTCGTCAGACGGTTGACCGGACTACGATATATCGTGGCTAGACGGGCGGGCTTTTATCCGTATTTACAGGAGCCGCGCGTCCGCATCCGCAGCAGCGGCCAATCGTTTGATTTGCCGTAATAGCGTGTCGCCTATCGTGTTTTGACGAAATACAGTCAGAAAATGATTGGCAGCATCTCACTTACTTCATTGACCAGCAACCACTTAAATGTTTGGCATTATAATAACAGCTATCATTATCACAACACGATTCTTAAAACTTCATAAATTCAAAATCATGAAAATTGTAATCATTGGCGGTACAGGGCTGATCGGGTCAAATGTGGCGAAAAAACTGCGTCAGCAAGGTCACACGGTCATTGCGGGCTCGCCCTCTACGGGTATAAACGCCCTCACCGGCGAGGGGCTTTCCGATGCGCTGGAAAACACAGACGTCGTGATCGACCTTTCCAATTCGCCGTCGTTCGAAGAGGAGCCGGTGATCCGGTTTTTTGAAACGGTAGGCCGGAATATCCTTGCTGCCGAAATCCTCGCGGGCGTGAAGCACCACCTCATCCTTTCCATTGTGGGCACGCATTTGCTTGGCAACATGGGCTACATGCGGGCGAAAATGATTCAGGAGGATTTGGTTAAAAAATCCGGTCTGCCGTATACGATCATCCGTTGCACACAGTTCCAGGAATTTGTGCCGGCCATTGCCGCAGGTTCCACCCAGGGCAGCGAAGTGCTTATTTCCGGTACGGATTTCCAGCCGATCGCCGCCGAGGACGTGGCGCAGTTTGTGTCGCGTTTCGCGGTTGCCGAGCCTGCCGGGGGCATTGTCGAAATTGCCGGCCCCGACCGTGCACCTATGAGCCAGTTTGTCAAAGCATATATCGAGGCAACGGGCGACCCCAGAACGCTTGTAGCCAATGACAGAAGCGAATATTTCGGCGCTACCGTGCCGCAATCGGCCCTGGTGCCGGAAGGCAAGGCCCTGCTGGGCGAAATCCCCTTTGCCCAGTACCTGCAATCGCTGACAGCGAAGGTGTGACCAGCTCCCGCCGTGCATTCACTGTATTTCGCGACCGTTTCGCGGATTCACGAAATACAGTGAATACAAAAGCCTCAAAAAGTATCATAAGCACTCAGAACCAGCCAACTAGCTTTCGGCACAACTATTGACTTTTAGAGTACATTCCAACTCAAAAGCAATAGGATGAACCATCAACTCTTACCCGCAGGAGCCGACCGCTCCCTGCTGCTCTCTGTCCGGCAGAAAGCAGAGGCGCTTTCCGAAGCGGATTTCAGCACCCGCATTTTCTCCGGCGCCGACACAGACCTGCTGCAATCCCTGGGCATACGCAGCGGCGCGAATGTGCCCGTCGCGGCCAACGCGCCGTCTGTCTCCCGGTGGCGCGACATTACTCTACACGCAGGCATTGACCGCCTGAAATCGCTTTTCGCCAACACCCGCACGATCCCCTTTTCCGAGTGGTCGGACATCGGCCAGGCTACGGATATCTGGTACGGCATGCTCGCCGACGTCATCCGGCCGCTCGGCAGGCGGGATTGGGAATTCATTTTTTACCTCGGCAATCCTGCGGCCCGCCACTTTTTTGATGTAGACGAAATCATGGATGTAATGGCCAGTTTTGCCAAAACCGGGAATGTCACCCTCGCACTTGAAGAACAGGAGGCCCAGGCATTATGGTCGCTGCTGTTCAGCGGCAAACAGGTGCCACCCTTTGACCTCGCCCATCCCGATGCCCGCGCGCGGTACCGTTCCGTTTTTCAAACGATGGAAGTGTCGCGCCTCGCCATTTATTCCGAATCCCGGGCGCTGCTGCTTACCGAAACGTCGCATTTCGAAGTGGTCCGGCCGCCTGTGCCCGCACACACGCACAACCCGCAGGAACGGGCCAACTTCATCGAAGGGTACGCATTGGGCCTCGAAAGCGGAATGGACGCAGCCGAAAGCCTCGTGCTGGGCATTGCCACTTCGGGATCGGTGTCGGAAAACAGCCCGACCCCGACCAAAACAGCCGCGCTGCATTTCCTGAACCAGTGGAAGGACAGCATTTGAAGCAAGTCATGAAAACGCCCGACGACAACGCCCGTGAATTCCTGGAAAAACAGCGCAAGATCCTGCTCGATCTCAGCGACGACATTACGCAGATACGCGACAAGAATGACCTCATCGTCCTTTTTTCTTCCCGCATCAAGAACCTGTTTTATTTCAAACATACCATCGTAACGCTGATCGACCCGGAGCGGACTTGCTACCGGCCATTTCTGCTCGATCCGGCATCCTCACCCATTCAGAATCATCCGTCCTATTCGGAGCTGGTCGTCTCGGATTTCCCGCTTAGCGGCACGTTCATCGAAGGCGTGCTCGAAGCCGGGAAGCCGGTGCTGTACCAAATGGAAGACGTGATGGACCTACCCGGAAGCCCGACATTTCTCCGCGTCAACTACGAGCGGGGCATTCGGGAAATCCTGATGACGCCGCTGAAAAGCAAAAATGAAACAATGGGCTTCCTGCACATGTACACCGACCGCCCGGGAAGCATCACGGACGAGTTTATCAGCATCATCGACGGCATTGCACCGCAAATTTCCAGCGCCGTCACAAACATTATCAAGAACGATCAGATCCGCGAAAAGGAATGGACCAACGAGGTGCTGCTCGAATGCAGCACCAGCCTGGCCACCGTCCGCAGCCGCGATGAACTGGCAGCCGCCGTGCGCAATACGCTGGTGCGGTTCAACCTCATGCGCGGGTTCGGGATCAGGAAAATCAATGCCGACGGGCAAACGATGACTACCTATGTATACGAGCCCGGTTCCGCCGACATCCGAGCCGATGCATTTATTGAACTCACGCAAAGCCAGTTCCCCATTGACGACGGCTTGCAAAACCGCGTCCTGGGCAATGCTATTCCCCTGCAAATCAACATTGACGCCGAAATCCGGCGTGGGCTGGCTGTCCGGTATCTTTTTCTATGGCAGGAATTGGGGATCAAAACCATGGTAGGCATCGCATTGCGCAACGGCGATGTGACGCTTGGCGTGCTTTGGCTCGCGATCGAGCAGGCTGACTTTTCCCTCCTGCAAGGCATCGGCTCACAAATCTCGGTCGCTATGTCGAACGTGCTTGCCGCCGAGGAAATCGCGGAGCGGGAACGGGAGAAGACATTTTTGCTCAATTTCAGCAACGACGTTGCCCGCGTGCGGACAAAGGAAGATCTGAAAAATGCCGTTTACAAAGTGCTTAGCCGCATGATGAATGTCAAACTGGCGATGATCAGCCTGATCGGCGACGACGGCATCACGCTGACACCCTTTATGTATGACAGTTCACTGTTCGAAAACGCGGGCGGGCAGCTCGATGCGCTGGTGCAAGTATCCGCCTCCATTCACGAACCGCTTGCCGCGCGGGTGCTGGCCGCGGAACGGCATTTGGTACTGGACCTGGCCGAAGAAATGCGCATTTGCCCCGGCAATGCATTCCTGCAACTCTGGCAACGTAGCGGCCGACGGTATATGTTCGCTGCCCCGCTCCGCAGCGCGCAGTCCGATATGGGCACGCTATGGCTACTGACGGACAGCATTCAGGGCGAGCTGCTGCAAGGTATCTGTTCCCAAATCTCGACCGCCATTGCCAACATTCAGGCCAATGAGAAAATCCTGGCCTACAAGCGGATGCTCGAAATGGAAAACAGCCAGCTGAAAGAGCAAATCAAGCGCACCTATAATTTTGACGAAATTGTGGGCAGCGGCCCGGAAATGCAGCAGGTGTACTCATTGATTTCGATGGTGTCGGAATCGAGCTCCACCGTGCTCATTACGGGAGAAACCGGCACGGGCAAGGAACTCATCGCCCGCGCGATCCACAACACCTCGCCCCAAAGACAAGCTGATGATCAAGGTCAATTGCGCGGCGTTACCTGCCAACCTGATCGAAAGTGAACTGTTCGGGCATGAAAAAGGCGCATTTACGGGTGCATTGGAACGCCGCATCGGCAAATTCGAACTGGCCGACAACAGCACGCTCTTCCTCGACGAGATCGGCGAAATGCCGCTGGAAGCGCAGGTAAAACTGCTGCGCGTGTTGCAGGAAAAAGAACTGGAAAGGATCGGCGGGAAAACGACCGTGAAAGTGAACGTGCGCATCATTGCAGCCACCAACCGCACCCTGGCCGAAGAAGTGGACGCCGGCCGGTTCCGCTCCGACCTGTATTACCGGCTCAACGTGTTCCCGATCCACCTTCCCCCTCTCCGCGACCGGCGCGACGACATTCCGCCACTCGCCAACCTGTTTGTAGACCGGTACAGCAAGGCTACCGGAAGGAAAATCAGGAAAATTTCCCCGAAAGCCATGCAAGAGCTTACCAGCTACCCCTGGCCGGGCAACGTCCGCGAGCTCGAACACCTGATAGAACGCAGTGTGCTCCTGACGACCGAGCCGGTGATCCAGGAAGTATACCTGCCCGACAAAGGACAGACGCAAGCGCGGTCGGCGGCGCTTGTTGGGACATTGGAAGACGTGGAACGGCTGCACATTATCGAAACGATCCGGCGGTGCGGCGGAAAGCTGGCCGGGCGCGGCGGCGCGGCCGAATACCTCGGTATGCCCGCTACCACGCTGCATTCCAAAATCAAGAAACTCGGCATCCGCAAGAAAGACTACCTCGGCGCACTGTCGCGCGATATGTAATGCAGATTCCTGCCATTAGACGAAATATCGCGTGATTTTTAGCCCTAAAAATCACATAAATATTTGATTTTAAATAAGTTAATCAGATGGCACAGCTATTGAATCTATCCTACTGTTTTCAAACCAAAACACAAACTCACATGAAAATCGTAGTAATCGGCGGCAGCGGACTCATCGGGTCCAAGGTCGTGAACAATCTCACCAGCCTGGGCCATGAAGTAATTGCAGGATCACCCGCCACGGGCATCAACACCATCACCGGTGAAGGGTTGGCAGAGGCATTGGCGGGGGCCGACATCGTGATAGACGTTGCTAACTCTCCCTCGTTTGAAGACCAGGCCGTGCTGGATTTCTTCACCACATCGGGCCGCAACCTGCTCGCTGCTGAGAAGGAAGCGGGCGTAAAACATCACATTGCATTGTCCGTAGTGGGAACGCAGCTGCTGTCGGAAAGCGGATATTTCCGGGGCAAGATCGCGCAGGAAAAGCTGATCGCCGAAGCAGGCATTCCCTACACGATTGTGCATTCGACACAGTTTTTTGAGTTCCTCGGCGGCATTGCACAGTCGGCCACGCAGGGTCAGATTGTCCGCTTGTCGGCAGCTTATGTACAACCCATTTCATCCGACGACGTGGCTTCGGCCGTGACCGACGTAGCCACTGGCGCACCGCATAACGGCATTGTCGAAATCGCCGGACCGGAACGTTACCGCCTGGCCGAGCTGGTACAGAAGTTTTTGAACCTCAAAGGCGACACGCGTTCCGTCGTGACCGACAGCCAGGCCCGCTACTTCGGCGCATTGCTCTCGGATGTGATGCTCATCCCGGCCGGCGATGCGCGCATTGGCTCCACCAGCTTTGTCGAATGGTTCAAGGCCACCATTGCATAGCCATTCCATTTTTTTAACCTAAATCACTTACGACTATGAACCTGTTTGTGCAAATGATGCAGGACAACGGCGGCGACGAGTACAAGCACGAAGTCGAGCTGCTGACTACCCAGGTCCACCGCCATGACGACCATTCCTCCGAAGGAAGCGAGTTCATGGACGACGCGCTGCGCATGAATGAGCAGCTCCTCGACGATGAGGAATAGGAAGGTGAACACGAACGCCCCGTATCATGCGGGGCGTTCGCTTTTGATTTAGTCCTTAAATACCGATGAGCAGCTCGGGATCAGTAGTAATCCGACTTGGAGATTTTAAGCTTTTTAATCTTCGAATGCAATGTCGTAGCCGGGATGTCGAGGAATTCCGCAGCGCCGTCCATTCCGGATATTTTACCTTCAAACTGCCTGAGCACGTCGATAATGTAGGCGCGCTCCATTTCGGAAAGGGTTTGGCTGGGCAATGCGGGCGAATCTTTTTCCGCCGCACGTTCTTTGGGAAGGTGGATCTGCCGGATCACATGATCCCTTGTGAGCAGCACCGTGCGCTCAATGAGGTGTTCGAGCTCGCGGACGTTGCCCGGCCAGGAGTATGCCAGCAGTTCCCGGATGATTTCGGGCGCTATGCCCGTCACTTTTCGGCCGGAATTTTTACTATACCGGTTCATAAAAAAATGCGCCAGCGGGACAATGTCGTCGCGCCGGTCGCGGAGAGGCGGCAATGTGATCGGGAACACGTTTAGCCGGTAATAGAGGTCGGAGCGAAAGCGCCCGGCGCGCACTTCTTCTTCCAGGTCGCGGTTGGTGGCTGCTATGATGCGTACATCCACTTTCACGGTCGTTTTCCCGCCTATTCTTTCCAATTCCTTTTCCTGCAACACGCGGAGTAGCTTTACCTGGGCTTCGAGCGGCATTTCACCGATTTCGTCCAGGAAAAGCGTGCTTTTGTGGGCCAGCTCGAATTTACCGATCCGCCGCTCGACCGCCCCGGTGAACGCGCCCTTTTCGTGGCCGAACAATTCGCTTTCGATCAGGTTGGCCGGCAATGCGGCGCAGTTGATCTTCACCATCAGCCTGTCCCTGCGGGGCGATGTGTTGTGGATTGCCCGGGCGATCAGTTCCTTGCCCGTACCCGTTTCACCGAGCAGCAGCACCGTCGACGACGAGTCGGCCACGAGCGACATCAGGTGGTAAACCTCCTGCATTTCGGGTCCGCTTCCTACGATTTCGGAAAAGTTGTAAATCGTCCGGATCTGTTCTTTGAGCTGGTCGTTCTCGATTTCGAGCAACTGCTTGTAAGCCAATATCTTTTCGTTGGCCAGAATATTGGAAATCGCGGTGGAAATCTGCGCACAAAGTCCTTTAAGCAGGGCGATATCGAGGTAGTCCGAGAGGAAGAACATTGTCCCGAGGTTCTCCGCACCCACACGCAGCGCCGAGGCGTACACTTGCTTCAAGCCCAATTGTTTGAAAAACAAAATGTATTCCGGGCTGTTGCCTTTGCGCTCCTCTTCGGCGATATCAAAAACGATCGGTTCCGCACTGGCTAGTACCTGTGCGAAAAAGTAATCCGTGACGGTCGTGCGGCGGGACGTGAGCTGGTCGAAAAGCCCTTTCACGCGTGAAAAAAGCGAAATATCCCAAAGGTAGGGCACCAGGGTTTCGCCATCGTCGCCGATCACGCGGATCATCGCCAGCCGGGTGCTCAGCAGGCGCTGCAAAGCATTGGAAATGGCTGCTTCCAGGTCCGCCTTGGTGCGCACCGCGGCGATGTCCTGGCTGAAATCCAGCAGGAAAGACATCCGTTCCCTTTCAGCCAGGTCCAGATTATCAGGCATATTACATGAAGGCTAGTTTGAAAACCTTATTTGAAAAAAGGCATTACTGGTAAAGATACATGATTTCCTGCTGTTGCAAGTCCTCCTGCCAGCGATCGATATACGAAACGAGTCCGGGCTGCTTTTCACCCGTTTCGCTGCGGGAGCCAAACACGATGAGGCCTAATGCGAGGCAACGGACGATGTCCAGCTGACGCACCAGCCCGATGCAGAAACCATCAATGAAACTTTCGCGTGCCTCGGGTGCTATCTCGAACGACGACGCCACTTTTTTGCGGGCCAGCAGCAATTGTGCCTGCCGGGTGAAGATCATCGCCTGCGTGGCCGAGTACACCAGCAGCCTGTCCACGAGGATGGTCCGGAATATGGAAATGTATTTTCTTTTCAAATCGGGAAACACCTGGCCGGTGACGCTGCTGTACTCATGCACGCCATTGAGCACCATCCACAGCTTAATGGCCTCCTCTTCGTCCAGCGCGACGGTTACCTGGCCGTGCTGTGAAAACTCACCGATAATATCCAGAACCTCTTCCACCTGAAACGACCGCCTCGAAAGCGGGTCGCCCAGGTAGAATATGAATTCCAGCGCCTGCCTACCGCCTGGCCGGATCACGCCGCGCAGCAGGCTGCTCCACAGCTCCGAAGCGCCCGACAGCCCCGCCCAGTCCTGGAAAGCGATCGTGCGGCAGTTGGCCAGGAAGGGCTGTAACACCTGCATCACCGCGTCGCATGTGAGGTAGCGCCATTGCTCGTGGTCGGCGGCCGCGGGGGGAATGTCGTCGATCAGCCGGTGGAGCGGCATCAGGTCTTGCGGGGCATTGAGCGTTACGCTGCGGATACCGATCATTTGCAGGATAGCAGGCAGCGACGACTCCCGGATACCGAGCTCATTGATATGCGGCTCCGCATCATGACGGACATTCGCCTGCCGCCGCAGGTAGAAATGCGGCGATTCGGCCAGGGCCCGGAGCTTGGTTTTCAGGTCGGCCAGGATCGGGCCGGGATTGAGGATTTCAAGGTTAAGCGTTTCCATCGGTTTGATTGTTTGAGGTTAAAGGATAATGTCGTTCCGGGGCTGCAATGCCTCCGGCAAGTTCGTTTCGCCCAGCATTTCGCGCAGTTCAATGTCCAGCTGCCGGCTCATTTGCGAAATAGGCACGTCGTTGGCATTGCCCTCAAACGGGTTTTCGGTGCTTTCGCCCACCTGTTCGAGCGACATGTACATCCACGAAATGAGCATGCTGAACGGAATGGTGGCCCAGGCCATGTAACCTTCGAGCGGCTTGCCCACGACCTCGTTGAGCAGGTCGAAATCGCGGACGATGCCGAACGGCAGCATAAAGCAAAACGTCCACACGAAAATGTGGTTGATCACCGCGTACTGCCGCGGATAGGGCGAGTCTTTAAGCTGTTCGCATTTGGTTTGCAGGATATAACAATCCTTGGTCATCCGCTGCAACTCGGCATATTGCGGGGCTATTACTTCTGCATTCTCATTGAGCGACCGGATCGTTTTGCTTTGCAATGCCAAAATCTTCCCGGCCCTGTTTTTTGAGGCCAGCACTTCTTCCAGCTCGTGCGGCGGCAGCAGGTCGCGCAGTTCGCTTTCCAATGTGCTGGCGCGCTCGGGTATGTGAAAAAAGCGTTGGTATTCTTTGTTGTGGCGTTTGTCGTTGCTTTCCCAAATGCGGTCCTCACGCAAATAGTAGCGCAGGGCCGTGAGCCAGGCCAGGTGCCGGTAAACCAGCATCCTGCTTTTGGAATCATCATTCAAAAAATCGATGCTGGCCAGGCCCCAGTAGCGGCTCAGGCTGAGAATGTCAGTCCAGATGCGCTGGCCTTCGGATGCCCGGTTATAGGTTTGCGCGTTCTTGAAACCCACCGTAAAAGCCGTGGCCGTGCCCAGCAAAGCCACCACCGGCCAGGGCACATTCAGCCATTTCAATTCAAATACCTCGTGTAATACCACTGGAAAAAGCCCCAGCAGCAACAGTGTGTACGTATTTCTCCGGGTCCAGACCAGAAATTCTTTAAGCCGGTATGATTTGCCAATGTGCATGAAGGTCGACAGTTGTGTTAAATGGGTATTTAAAAAAGTCCCGGCCACCTTGTCGACGAAGTGAAAGGTGACCTGGGACTTGAGAGCGCTATTTCGAGGCGACCTTTTTGCCGGGTACACCAGCCGCGGCCTGTGCGATGAATGCGGCTACCTTGGCGGGCTGCGAAAGCATGGGGACGTGACTGGCATTCAGTTCCAGTGACTGGGCGTTGATTTTTTTGGCCAATGCCCGCTGCAAATCCGGGTTGATCATCCCGTCGCGGCCTGCGATGATGTACCACGAGGGCTTGTGGTGCCAGGCTGCCTTTTTCACTTTTTCGTCCGTGGTGGAAGCGGCCCATTGGCCCTGCGTGGCGAGGATGAGCTTGCGTTCGGGCATGGAGAGGTCCTGCGCGAAGTTTTCGAAGGTGCCTTTTGGCGTGAGGGTGAGGTAACCGAAGGAGTCAGCGCGAACCTGGTCGTTACCCGGCGCAAGCGGAGCGGTTTTGGCCACGTCATTCAGCGACTGCCCATTGTCCGGCGCGAACGCGGCTACATATACGAGGCCGGCCACTTTGGGGTTGTTGCCCGCTTCGGAGATCACCACGCCGCCCCACGAATGCCCTACCAGCAGCACGGGGCCGTCCTGCAAGGCAATAATGCGTTTGGCAGCGGTGGCATCGTCGTTCAGCGAGGTGAGCGGGTTTTGAACGGCGGTTACCTTGAACCCTTTGGCTTCCAGAAGCGGTATCACTTTGGACCAGCTGGAACCGTCGGCAAATGCGCCGTGTACCAATACGATACTTTTAACGCCCTTCTGGGCTTGTACGGGCAGATGCGCCATCAGTGCGAGCAATGCGGCACCGAGCATACCCAGTACTGTTTTGTTGAAATACAACATAATCATGAGTTGGTTATGGATAATCTTTGAATTAAACCCGGCCGGTTAGCCGAGGTACTTTTTCAGCTCGGCGCCGATTTGCACGATGTGCGAACGCACGGCGGGGAGCGTAGCGAGGCCATTCAGCAGCCCGAAATCGTGGATCATGCCGTTGTAGCGAACGGTGGTAACGGGCACACCGGCTTCGTCGAGCTTGCGACCATACGCTTCTCCTTCATCGCGGAGAACATCGTTTTCTGCTGTTTGAATAAGCGCAGGCGGCAGCCCCCGCAACTGTTCCAAAGTAGCTTGCAGCGGCGAGGCATAAATCGCCTTCCGTTCCGCCGGGTCCTTAATGTATAGGTCGTACATCCATTTCATGAGCGATGTACTCAGGAAGCGATCCTTGCCGAACCTGCGGTAGGATTCGGTTTCGAAATCGGAATCGACGATGGGCCACATCAGCACTTGCAGCTTGATTTCAGGCCCGCCTTTTTCCTTCGCCATGAGGCAGGTAACGGTGCTCATGTTCCCCCCTACACTGTTGCCGACGATCGCCATGCGGCTTCCGTCGACATGAATCTGTTGCCCGTTGGCCGCTACCCATTTGGTGGCTGCATAAATCTCGTTGATCGCCTGCGGGTAGCGCGCATCGGACGTCCTCGAATAATTCACGAACACTGCCGCCATGCCCGACTCCACCACAATGTCGTGTACCAGCCGGTGGTGCGTCGGGAAGTCGCCGAGAATCCAGCCTCCGCCGTGGATGAACATGAATACCGGCAATATGCCCTTAGCCCCTTCCGGCCTTACAATGTGCAACTCTACCGTGTAGCCGTCGCTGATAATGGTTTTCAGGTCGATTTCTATCCCCGAAACATCCACTTTTACCGATGCCTGCGCATGGGCAAGGCCGGCCTGGGCGTCGGATAGCGACAGCGTTTCCAGGGCGGGTGCTCCGGAATTGTTCACCATCTTCAAAAATTCCCTCACCTCGCGGGACAAGCCTGGGTCTGTGGCATAGTCCTGCACCATTGGTTCTTTGTTGTTCTTTTCCATTTTGTTTACAATGCTTAAAAGTGGTTAACTGAGCTTATTCCGACGGTTTGTTGGCTGTTTTGTCACGAGCCGGTCATCCAACTGTATCACCAGAGAAGTATGCCCGGACGGAATAGTAGGTTACAAGGTGTATGCCAAATCAGTAACACATTGATTTTGAGCATAATATAGAATCATAAACAACTTATTTGCTGGCGATATTTCGTGCAATTACTTCTGGCGGCGCTAAATACAGTCAGCAGGTCCGAAGAAGGGTAACAAACCTCGTATTGAGCTGAACGGCAGGGACTAGTATTCTTACAACAGATGCCCAAATTGTGCTATTTAGGGCCATTCGCGGTTTTTTCAATTTTGCCTGGAAGCGGCCCTGACTTATTCATCGCCGTCAAAATTCCCGTACAATCAAGAACCGACCGTCGTCAGCATCATATGTTAGAATACAATATCAAAGTCCAGCCGGGTCACATGGTGGCCGTAGTGGTCAACTTGCTACACGATCTTGCTTCGAGTGAACTCATCGACATTTCGCCGATGCCGCCCAGAGTGCATCTGAACGATGAGCACATTCGTCAGATCGTTGAAATGATCGATCTGACCACGCTATCCGAGCGAGGCGACCTGGGAAGCGAATTCCCGTAAGCCCAGCTCGCAGAGCGAAAATGCACCGGTAGCGATAGTATCTTTTGGAAGTCGCGAGGGGATTTTTTCTGGCAATGCATTAGCGGTATTTTCCGATTGAATCAATACTTTGCTGTTTCATAACTTTGATCGATTTTATTTAAAAACGACCCTGTCACAGATGAAACAGTTTTCCAGCCCAGATTTCAATCACGAAGAAATCCTGCAAAAGGAAAACGAGAAATCATTTCTGCTCGATTTCAGCAATGATATGACGGCCGTGCGGAGCCGGGAAGACCTGGCTGGGGTCGTCAACAAGGCATTTCGAAAGCTCAACCCGGATGGCGGCTATGTGATCCGTAAAATCAATGCGGATGGTACAACGATGTTTGCCTACCTGCACGATACCGGCGCTTCCACGTTTGATCAAGGTCTGTTGGAACAGGTAGTGGCCGAGAAGTATCCGATCCACGACGGCGTTCAGAACCGGATTCTCGATAGCCCTGTGCCGATGCTATTCAGCGTCCGGCAGGAACTGCAACGGGGTTCCCGGCTTTCGTATCTGGATCTTTGGGACAATATGGGTTTCAAAACGATGGTCGGCATTGCATTGCGCAATGGCGATACGAATGTGGGGTTGCTGCTGCTGAGCATTGACGAGATCAACATTCCGATCTTACAGGGCATTTGCTCGCAAATCGCGATCGCGATGGGCAACATCATCGCTAATGAGGAAATTCTGCGCCGGCAGACCGAGCAGCAGCTCATGCTCGCATTTTCACACGACATTACCGGCGTCAAAACCAGGTCCGACCTCGACCATGTGATTTCGAATGTCTTGCAGGGCTTGTTTCAAACGCGGATTGCCGTTTTGTACCTGCTCGCGGAAGACCAGGTTACCCTGCGGCCGTACCTTTTTGATAAGGAATTTTTTCAGGAAAACGATGTTGCTGAGCATGAAGCGTTTTATTCATTAAATATCAATGACGAGCATATCAGATTGATCTTTGAAAGCAGCCAGCCGATCCTGCTCGACATTGATGAAAACCTGGAAGCAAAGTGCCTCAAACTGTCCATTCAGCGCGAGCAACGCGGGCTCAGCAGCGTGTATGCATCGGCGCTGAGGTTGGGCGAGCAGAAGCTGGGCATGGTGTGGATGCTGGGAGAGCAGGTCAGCGGGCCGCTTTTGCAAGGCGTCTGCGCGCAAATTTCTACCGCGCTTTCCAATGTGCTGGCCCACGAGCAGATCCTGCTTTTGAAAAAGCAGCTGGAAGACGAAAACGATTATCTCAAACAGCAGCTCGACACGAGGTTTGAAGAATTGGTAGGCAATGGCGAGGCGATGCAGCAAGTATACCGGCTCATTTCGCTGGTAGCAGAAAGCAATGCGACGGTGCTGCTGCTCGGCGAGACGGGCACCGGCAAGGAGCTGATCGCCAAGGCTGTACATAATGCGTCTACCCGAAAAGGGAAGCTGATGATCAAGGTCAATTGCGCGGCCATGCCGGCCAGCCTGATTGAAAGTTGCCGCCTCTCCGCGACCGCCGTGAGGATATCGAAAGCCTTGCCGGGTGTTTCCTGTCCAAATTCAGCAAAAGCATCGGCAAGAAAACGGTGAAGCTCTCAGCCAATGCATTGCGGCAATTGCAGGCCTACCTGTGGCCGGGTAATGTGCGCGAGCTCGAACACCTGATCGAGCGCTCGGTGATGCTGACCACCGAACCCATGATCCGCGAGTTTTTCTTGCAGCCAGCGACTGCGGTAACTACCGACGCGCAGACAATGCAATCCGATTTGACCCTGGAAGAAGTCGAGCGCACGCACATCATACAGGTATTGCGTCGGTGCGGGGGCAAGATTTCCGGCATTGGCGGGGCCGCCGACATACTGGGCATTCCAGAAAATACCCTGCATTCGAAAATCCGCAAACTCGGCATCTCCAAAGCCGACTACTACACGCATTGAGCCGCAACGTCCAGCCGGACACGCCGCTCATGTTCACCAAATAAGAGGATGGATTTCATGTTTTCACTAAATAAAGTGAAAATGGAATAGCCTATTTTCAGCCAAACAGCTAACATTCAAGCAATTAATTTTCTGGCATTGAAATGGCAAGTTTAGAATCATCTACACGATTTTAAACTTAAATATTTCAGTATCATGAAAATTGTCATCATAGGCGGCACGGGCCTCATTGGCTCGAACGTCACTAACAAACTTCGCCAGCTCGGCCATACCGTCATCGCGGGTTCTCCTTCAACGGGCATCAATGCGCTCACCGGCGAGGGGCTTTCAGACGCATTGGAAAATGCTGATGTAGTCGTCGATCTGTCCAATTCGCCTTCTTTTGAGGATGGTCCGGCCATCCAGTTTTTCCAGACTGTGGGCCGCAACATTCTATCCGCGGAACGGAATGCGGGCGTCAAACACCACGTGATCCTTTCCATTGTGGGCACACACCTGATGGAAGGCATGGGCTATATGCGTGCCAAAAAAATCCAGGAAGACCTCGTGAAAAGCTCGGGCCTGCCCTACACCATCGTCCGCAGCACGTTGTTTTTTTGGAAGTTTTAGGCGTTAGTGATCCGTTTGCAATAACACATCGCTAACGCCACTGTTCGCTTTTCTTATCTGAAATACAGCACAAGCCAAAGCACGCCGCTCAAGAATGCAAGCCCGCCTGTGAGCAATTTGTTTTTGGACTGTCTGGGAATCTCTCCGACTGATCTGTTTTGACTGTAAGCCACCCAACGCTGGGCTATAAACGGCCATAGATGCGCCAGTAAAAGACAACAGTAAACAAGCACTATCAGGCCGTACATTGTTTTATCACTAAGCATATGCGAAGCTTTTGATGGGATGATATGTCAAGATAAGCATTTTAGCGGTTACTTCCATCAATTCACCGACTGCCTTTGTCAGAAACGGCTCCGGCATTTGCGGATCTAATACTTTCCAAATCAGCTTCATCAGGAACTTCCACAGGCATACGAACCCGGAATAGCGTACCTCTGCCGGGCTCGCTTTCAACTTCCAATGTTGCGTGCAGCATATTGCATAAATGCTTCACGATCTGCAAACCAATGCCCTCGCCCCGGGGCGTAGCCTCCGACGATGTCTCCAATTCACTGCTCGCAGGTATCTCCGGGATGTTGACAGGCTGCACATCGTCGGGCTCAGTAAGGTGCCGGCCCAATACCGACGTCGGTTCTACGGTAGGCTTCAATTGATCGAACAGCACATTCGATGCCGGGCCCCTGAGACCGGGGCCTGAGTCCTGGATGCTCATGACCCATTGATTATTCCCCTGAAACGCCCAGGATACGGATACCATGCCCTTCCGTTCCGGACCTAAGCTACTGTATGACAAAGCATTTATCAGCAAATTTTGGGCAATACGTTCCAGTTTAATGCGATCGGTCTGCACGTTCAGGGAAGCGGGCCCGTCGGCTTTCAGTATGATGTTGCGTGTTTGCGCCATGCCCTGCGCGCCACTGACGAGCCTGTTCAGGATATTACTCGCATCCACGTCAGTTATCTGCAATTGCTCCTGACCGGATTCCAGCCGCGACAGGTCCAGCAGTTCGTTCAGCATCGTCTGCACATTCCCCAGGTTGCGGGTCAGCATTTGCAGATACTTGTTTCGGTCGCTTTCGGAAAGATGATCCAGTTGCAACAAATGCGCGGCCGAAGATGCAACACCCAGGCTTCCGCGCAGGTCGTGCGACGATTTTCTGAGGATGTCGCCTCTTTCTCGGGCCAGTTCGTTCATTGATTCAACGGTACTTTTCAGCGCATTCAGCCGTCCGGTCGCATATAGTCTCTGCAATTCGTCGTACTTCTGCACGCTACCCGTGAATGTTTCCTGAAGAACTGCGGTGATTTCCCGATAAACAATCAAAATCAGCGACTTATCTGTCTCGGGAAACAGCTCCTGGTAGTCTTCGAGTTCGCGGTACAGAACGGCCGAAAGGTGGTTCAATTCCCGCATGGTTTCTACCAGTTCCATGGCTTTATGCCAACGATGCAACCCGTGTCCTGCCGCTGCATTCGAAAGATCTTCCCCTTCGGGCTGGCCGAGCAAGCGCTGTTCGAGGATATCCAAAATAACCGGCATGAGGTTGTTGAATTCCTGGCGTGTGAGCGCAAACACACTCGTCAGGGCTTTGTCATTTTCGCATGCCACCCGCCAGTTGTTGAGTATGGCTTCGCGTCTGCTAAACAGGTATTCTGCAACAGGCTTTAACGCCTTTGGATTGGTCTTTTGCATTATATGCTCTGTTAAGAGTTTTGCATTGTTTTAATTTTCAATGCAAAAGACATGCCTGTGCGTGTTCGAAGGTATTTTTGTGCAAAGCTAATAGATTTAGCCGACCGGATTAGTCATATAAACTTTCCGGCCGGCTTACTCCTTACTATTCAGGCAAAAGCACCGTATCGATCACATGGATCACGCCGTTGGATTGAAATACATCCGGGATGGTGACCGTAGCCATGCCGCCCTTCGCGTCGGTCAACATGATTTTTTTGCCTTTCTGCATGGCCGTCAGGGTACCGCCGGCCACGGTGGTCAGTTTTGCCTTGCCGCCGCCGTCTTTAATCGCCTTCATCAGGTCCTGCGCGCTCATATTGCCGGCCACGACGTGGTAGGTGAGAATGCCGGTGAGTGTGGCCTTGTTTTCAGGCTTCACGAGCGTTTCCACGGTGCCCTTCGGGAGTTTGTCAAATGCGCTGTTTGTAGGCGCAAATACGGTGAACGGCCCGGCGCCGGACAGCGTTTCGACCAGTCCGGCAGCTTTCACGGCCGCCACAAGTGTGGTGTGATCTTTTGAATTGACTGCGTTTTCGATGATGTTTTTCGATGGATACATCGGCGCTCCGCCCACAGTAACGGATTTTTCCTGTGCGAACGAAAGGTTGCCTATCGCCATGAGTGCGATAATGGCGAGCAAACAATTTAACTTTTTCATAGTGTAGTCGGCTTGAAACGTGAATAATAGTGTGCGATCGATCAACACGACCAATCTACGCCGGCAGCAATGCGGTTGGATCATATGCCGGCCGGATTTTGAAATAAAAAATAAATATGTGTTTCCCGTAATCTTAAGTTGCTCAACCTGCGTATGTCTGCTCGAAACTCATTCAAAATGAAGAGGAATGCTCATTAACCTTTACTTACTAAGATGATGCACACAAACACCAAGTACAGATCCCGGAATGCAGACGATGACGGAGCATCGTTGGTCAACAGACGCCTGTTTTTAACCTCAGCCGGGTTGACTACCGCGTTTGGAACGCTTTTAATTGTGTCAGGCTGTACCACCGAAGATCACCCGATCCCGAATTCCGACGTGGTGGACCTGGGAGACGGAGATTTCGGCGTATTGAATTATGCCTATGCGCTGGAACAGTTGGAAGCCGCGTTTTATGCCAAGGTAATTGATTCTCCATATACAGGTATTACCGATACCGAGAGAGCCATTCTCACAGACATCCGCGATCACGAGATCGTGCACCGTGAGTTCTTCAAAGCAGCTCTGGGCAACAAGGCGATCAAAGGGCTGACCCCTAACTTCGATGCCATCGACTTTTCGAGCAAAGCCTCGGTACTTGCCGCAGCGAAATTGTTTGAAGATACGGGCGTGGCCGCCTACAACGGTGCCGGAAGGCTGATCAAGAATGCCGAATACCTGCTTCTGGCCGGCAAAATCGTTTCCGTGGAAGCACGCCATGCCGCGGTAATCCGCGATCTGATCAATCCGAAGTCAGCCGATTTCGCTGGTGACGACATCATCGATATGAATGGAATGGATAAGGCCACTCCGCCTGCCGACATTCTTTCCGCCGTTAAGGGCTTCGTGAGGGACACGATCAATGGTGCGCACATAGGCCAGTAATCATTCACACTAACCGGATCAGACATAATGGATATTTTCAATATAATAGACAAGTTTCAGCAAATTGATGGCGACGCCGCAGGCAGGCTCGAATACGCCTCCCGCCGTCACTTTATGAACAAAATCGGGACAAAACTGGCCTCTGCCGCTATCCCGACCGCATTTGCCGCCATCGTCAACAAGGCGTTTGCACAGTCGCCCGCGGCTATCGATGTGCTTAATTACGCATTGAAGCTGGAATACCTCGAAGATGAGTTCTACAAAGCAGGCATTGCAGCCGCAAACCTGATACCCGCTTCCGACAAAACCATTTTCGTGCAGATCGGCAAGCATGAGTCGCAGCACGTGGCGTTCCTTGTGAAAGCGCTGGGCGCAAAAGCGGAAAAGATGCCGACTTTTGATTTCACCTACGGCGGAGCTTTCGGTGATGTGTTCACCAACTACAAAACCTTCGTAACCGTTTCGAGCGCGCTGGAAGATACGGGCGTTCGTGCATACAAGGGCCAGGCCGGCGTGCTGATCCCCGATCCGCAGATTCTCGAATATGCATTGCAGGTGCATTCGGTAGAAGCCCGTCACGCGGCTGTGGCCCGGAGGCTGGCCGCTGCATTGCTGGGCACTCCAACGATGAAAGGCTGGATCACCGGCAAAGAAGGCGCGGTACCGGCTATTTATGCGGGTGAAGACAACATGACCCAGGGTGGCGTTAACATCCAGGGCCTGGCTTCCAAGTCCGATGCAGCCATTACCGAAGCGTTCGACGAACCTTTGACCAAAGAGGCCGTCCTCGCCATCGCCGGTCCATTCATTACGGGTTGAGTGAGTTATTGAGTGATGCCTTTCGCTTGCAGATATTCCGCTGCATGCGGGAAGGTTGAATGTAGTTTAAAATCCGTCGTCATAGCGTCGACGGATTTTTTTGTGTTTGAAAAACTAAACCCCGCTGACCTCACCACCCGGAGTGCTCTTTCCGAATGCAATGCTGATTAACACACCGAACAAAATGAGGCAGATGCCCGTGATGAGCTGGCCGGTCAGCGGCTCGGCAAAGAGCGTCACGCTGATCGCGACGGCTACCACAGCCCCTCGCTCCTATTCGCTACGTAATGACTTCACGGGGTTTGCCAGCGCCGCTTTCACGCTCTGCACACTCACCGTGAGCAGGGCTACCACCACCGTTGCCAGCAATGCACAAATGAATATGACAGGGTTGAGCGCGATCTTGTATTCAAAATCCGTCAACCAGCCATTCATCACCCACCAGCCCGCCGGGGCCGCAAACAGGAAGGCAATGCCGACCAGTTGCATATACTCATTGGTAAACAGCAAAAGAATGCTGCTCACGCTCGCGCCCAGCACCTTCCGAACGCCCACCTCCCTGGTGCGCTGCGCCACCATAAACAGCACGAGCCCGTACAATCCCATGCAGCCGATCAGCAATGCAACGCCCGCGAAGAAATTGATCAGCCGGCCCATCGTCTGCTCCTGCTGGTAGGATTGCCGGATCTGGTCATCCACAAATTCAGGATCGAAAAAGCTGTCGGTATATACCTGGTTGTAGGCCTTTTCCAATTGCTTTACCGCGCGGCTGTAATTGACCGACCGCAGCTGGATGTTGGCCGAATAGTAGCCGCCCGCAAACGTGCTCATAAACAAGGGCGCAATACCCTGGCGAAGATCCGATTGGTTATAATCTTTCACTACGCCCACTATTTCCAGCGGCGTGCCCGATCTATGCAAAATCTTGCCCACGACCTCCTCCGGCTGGCGGAAACCGAGCCGGCGCATGAATGTTTCGTTGATTACCGCCTCGCGCAACGTATCTGAGCGTTGCAGGTTCCGCCCCGCGACCAGTTTGAGGCCGTACAAATCCAGATAGTCGGCATCTACCCACACCTGCTGCGGCGTGTAAGGCTCTTCGTCCGGCCGGCGATCGAAGCGGACGTTCGTCTGGCTCGTCCAGCCCGATTGCGGCGGCCCGCCCATCGAATAGCTCACCTTGCTCACATCCGGAATAGCCGTCGCCAGGTTTCGGAACGCGTTCATTTTAGCCCGGTCCTGGGAAGGCAGGTTCGGCAGGTCGATCGTCAGAATGGATTCTTTTTGAAAGCCCAGATCTTTCGTTTGTACAAAATCTAGCTGCCTCGCCACGACTATCAGTCCGATGATCAGCATTTGGGAAATGGCAAACTGGGTGACCACCAGCCCGCGCCTGAGCGAAAAGCCGCCCTTTTGCCGCGTGGTAACCCGCCCCGCCAGCGCTACCACCGGACGGAAGCCCGCCACAATCAATGCCGGATACAAGCCCGCCAGCAAAATAACCGTCGCCACCAGGAGCGCCAGCCAGCCCAACACCGACGGTGCAAAGTAAAAACGGAACCGGAAAGCGCCGTGCAGATAGGTGTGCGCCAGCTCCTGTCCATAATGGAATATGCCAATGGCAACCGCCAGGGCCGCTACCACAATGAGGGTAGTTTCGCCCATAAACTGCCAGAAAAGCTGCTTTTTGGTACTGCCCAACACCTTCCTCACGCCCACCTCGCGCGCACGGCCAAGCGCCTGCGCCGTCGCCAGGTTCACGAAGTTGATACTCGCTGTGGCTATCAGCAAGATGCCAATGAAGATCATCGACGTCAGCAGCGCCGGGCTCACACCTCCAAACTCGGGAGAAAGGTGCATTTCACCGAATGCGACTGCCGGATAGGACACTGCTTTTGCTTTCTGAGGATTGTATTTTTTGACGAACGCCGGCACGTGCCTGTGCCAGTCGGCGACGGTGAAACGATCGCTGAACAGCGCGAAACAGTGCGTGCTGCCGTTGGTGTTGTAAAACGGCTCGTTTTCCGGGCGAATATGGAGTTGCTGCCTGATGGTTTGCCACGAAGGCATGATCGAGTAAGCCAGGTCGGTGTCCTCGCGGTAATCCGCAAACACGCCCACCACGCGTGCCGGAACACGGGCATCGAGCTTCACCACCCGCCCGACGGCATTTTGGGTCGTACCAAAGCATTTCTTCGCCATTTCAGCACTCATCACCACAGTTCCCGGCTGGCTGAGTTCTTTCGGTCCGCCTTCAATCCAGGTGTAGTCGAATATGTCAAAATACGCCGGCTCGACGAACGCCCCTTCACTGCTTTTGTCCTTGATCTTCTTATCCGCCTGGTTGGGGACGGGTACCGATATGAGCGGTGCGTACCATTCATCGAGCATGGCCACGTGCGCTATGCCCGGATGATCGTTGCGTACCGCCTGGCCGAGCGCATACGGAACGCCCTGGATGTTGAACTCGTTCGCACCCGATTTGAACTGCGAGGTGAACTGATAGATCCTGTCATAATTCCGGTGATGCCGGTCGGTCTGATAATGGAAGCGGACGAGTGCAAAAATCAGCAGGGCGCAACCCATTCCGAGGGCAAGGCCGGTGATATTAATGAATGCATATGCGCGATTTTTGCGTAAGGTACGCCAGGCGATCTTGAAATAGTTTTGGAGCATTGTGAGTAGTGTTCAGGCGGGCGAATAATGCTTTTTTAACCAACGAACCCAATTATTATACCACAAAGCATTACCGGCATTACGCACTCCCAGCGATACCTGCAAGGACATAACTGTACGAAATCGGACAATGGATGTCCGCTAATGTCGCTAATGGGTTACATTCGGTTTGCCACCATCTTCTGCCATAAATTCCGGCACAAAAACCAACTGATCACCAGGCCGTAAGCGATTAATTTTCCGGGCAATAAAAGAAGCTGGAAAAGAAGCAGTGCCCGGTTGAAATCATCCGATATTCTGAATGGATTGTCGATCAATCCGCCTGCCCAGCCGATATTCGAACGGTCGGGCATGGGGTTAAGGAAATGGCTTGCAATTACGTAAGCGGCGAAAAGGCACAGCCGCACCACCCAGGTACCTCCATCGCGGGGCCGGCTTTGGAAAATCAGATACAATACAAATCCCGCCAGGAGCAACCCGATGAAAGCCGTTACATAAATCACCCATTTCCGGGGTGGCGGGCCGTCGCCATCCGGTTCGTCATTTTTCGTTCCCATTTTCCCGACAGGACCGGGATTCCTGGATTCGAAAATCCATTCAAACAAGCTCATCTTCGGGCAGTTTACACTAGTCCTGTACAATCAAACCGATCTTTTCGGGATGGTCCTGCACGAGGGTGTCGCTGCTCAGCCCTTTCATGAGCCAGAGGATCAGGACGTCTCCGCCGGCACAGATGATAAACATAATGCCGAACGCTACCAGGCCTCCCATGCCGGTTGCCAGTCCTGCGATGTAGGGAATAATGCCTAAAACAATGAGCGGCATGATCACCACAACCCGGAATTTTCCGGCAGGAATGGCCACTTTGCTATGGAAATAAGGCGTGAGTGATTTCCATTGGAAACCAAAACGTGCCTGCTGCGTGGGAATGCCGGCATAAAGAATGGCCGTGAGGCCGTGGATCAGCTCATGCACCGTAATGCCGGCGAAAAAAACGAGCGCAACGAGCGCCCAATCCTGCCAATGAAGATCTTCAAACCGGAATATCGGCTTTCCGTAAAGTAATTGGAAGGGGTATGACAGGACGAGAAATAAAACTACTGCACCGATGATGCCATAAAGCTGGACTTTCATAGCAGGGACAGTGAATTCTTGGCGGTTAGGTGGCGGGGTCGTCACGTTGGATCTGGACTTTGGTTTCACACGTCAGAAACACAATGTAACTTTAAATATACTCGAAAACAAGCTCCTTTAACTGCCTGCTGGCACAAAAATCGCCGGCACTGTACCACCGGCCCGTTACCTGGCGTCCATGTTTTTGCGGCCGAAGTTCCAGCTAAGCCCCGCGCCCAATGCAAGCAGCTGGATATTTCTGTTGAAACTGGTGTTTGTCGTCTCCGGTGTGAGCTTCCCGATCCGGTTCATTTCGTAGCCTGCCACGAAATAGGGACTGAATGATTTGCCGGGCAAAAATATGAGTTTGGCCGAAGCTCTCCCCGCGATCCCGTCCGCGCGTTCATTCAATGTCGAGCCATAAATGACGGGTCCGGTGAATCTCAGATTGGTATAACCAATTCCAATTTGTGGCTGCAATGCAATATGCTTCAAATTAATCGTATAACCGATTTTAGCTTTGGGACTGATGGTATTGAGTGATAAATCCAGCGGTTCGTATTGAAAGAAAGCGGCATTGAATAGCAATCCAAAATCCCAGTTCGCTACCCGATAAACCGTGTAGTCAATTCCAACGTCAATGATCCCTTTATAACCCTCGCCGCCTCCATAGGGTTTGTTAATAAAATTGTTTCCGACCGGCATCGGGTAGCTCACACTAACGGATAAACCGGAGCCATTGAATTGGGAAAATGCATGCTGACTAATCAGAAACAGAACGGCGAAGGCGAAGCATTTTTTCATAGTTTTCCAAGGAAATTGGTTGTCAAATGCATAACGTTTATCCTATTTCATTGTTATGGCACGCCTGGCGCCTGTAAGCATTAAAATATTTATCACCAACACCCCCGGTAGGTGCCTGCGTGTTGCCGCTTTATATGTACCGATGCCGGAAACGGCACTTTCATACCGCCCATTGCCCGCTTAATTTGACCAACACTAACTCAAATCTCATTTTAATGTCCAGATTTCTATTCGCCAGGTCGATTATCTTTTTTCTCCTCATCCTATTCGCTCACTCACCGGCAATTCAGGCACAATCGGCGGACAAATATTACCTGATCAAAGCAGGGAAAATGTATGATTCCGAAAAGAATGTATTTCTAAAAGACAAACAAATACTGATTAAGGGAAATGTGATCCAAAAAGTGGGCGACAAACTGGATGTTCCGCAAGGTGCAACCGTACTCGACTACGGAAATGCGACCGTAACACCCGGCCTGATCGATGCCCACACACACCTGTTGTTCCGGCAGGGGCCGACTGATAATCTTGCATACGACGGTATCATGAATTCGCCGGAAACGAGGGTATTGAGGGCAGTTGGTTATGCCAAAAGCTATCTGAATGCAGGCTTCACCGCCATCCGCGACCTCGGCAATTCGGAACAGTACCTAGACCTTGAAGTACGCAACGCCATCGAGCGCGGCGATTTTCCGGGACCAAGGATGATGATCTCCGGTCCGATCATCAGCGCGATGGACGGCCAGCTATATGGCATTCCGGTGAAGGAGTTCGACAAGTATTCTAGCAAGGAATACTCGATGGTCAGCGGCGTGGAAGAGGCTCGGAAGGCCGTGAAAGAGCACATTGCGCGCGGCGTGGACGTGATCAAAATCACCGTGTTCGGCAACCGGCTCGTGCTGACGCCGGAGGAGCTGAAAGCAATCGTGCAGGCTGCCCACAGCGAAAGGGTGAAAGTAACCGCGCATTGCGACCGCGACTGGGCGGTGCATGCGGCCATTGAAGCGGGTGTAGACGGCCTGGAACATGGCTACGGCTTCCGGCAATCGACCCTCGACACGATGGCCAAACGGGGAATATACCTCGTTCCGACGGACGGTTCGGTCGATTTACGCATTCACTATCTGAAATCCCAGAATATCAAATACGACGAGGCGGAAATCAAACAAAACTTTAAGCCTTTGCAAAACCGGATTATGGCCGCTCACAAAGCCGGTGTGCGGATCGTGGCCGGTTCGGATGCCTACACGGATCTGAGTTTACCGAGAGGCGAAACGGCAAAACACACGATTTCAGGCTTTTTCGATGCCGGCTTGCCGGCCGCCGACGTGCTGAAAACGGCCACCTCCAATGCGGCGGTGGCGCTGGGCATGGAAAATCAGATTGGCGTGATCAAGGAAAATGCCGCAGCAGACCTCGCCGTTTTTGAAGGGGATATGCAAAAGGATTTCAAAAAGTCACTTTTCGACGTCAAAATGGTCATGAAAAACGGCGTCGTGGAGTATCAGAAATAGCACACAGACGCCGGTCAGGCTGCATTACCTGTTTTGAAAACCGTGCACGGCGATTTTTTCCTTTTCCGATCCGTGCCGGACAAATAAAGTGCCCTTGTACTCGATCGTTTGGTCGTCCATTGCCCGCGCTTCCTTAATCGCCAGAGTAATGTTATAGTCGTTTGCGGAGAAATACATGTCGAATCCTTTGGCCGTTTTGACGGTCATGGTGTGGCTGAGCGCGATGTTCCTGTCGCCTTTTACATAAATCGCTTTTTTTAACAGATCTGCTGAAAAAATAAACTGATTTTGCGATAAGGGCACATCCCGCAGGGCAAAAAAATACCCATTATCGCCCTTGGAATAGGACGTATTGACAACCGGCACAGCCATGCGCTGAACCTGTGCCATGCCCGCAAATGGCGCAGCAAGGCAAATAAGCGAGAACAGGAGGTAGTGAGCTTTCATAAATTATCATCGGTTAGCTGAATCCGGATGAATTACTCAAAAACCGTACCGGGATTGATCCGAAAGTGAAACTTCACTGCGATACAGGCAAAGTAACGTCTACATTATCAAACCATAAGAACACATTCAAAATGAGAAAGTTAGTTTTATTTGCACATATCTCGCTGGATGGTTTCGCGGGAGATACTCAGGGTGGCCTCGGTTTCTTATCCTACAATGAAGAACTTCAACAGTTCGCGGAAGAGCTCGTATCCACCGTGGGCGCGCCAGTGTACGGCAGAAACACCTATCATTTGATGGAAGGCTATTGGCCCACCGTACTGAATAATCCGGAAGCAAATGAACATGCCCTGAAACATGCGAGATGGGTGCACGAAATTCCCAAATTCGTTTTCTCAACCACATTGCCCAGCGCCGACTGGAATAACACAACGCTCATCAAAGACAACGTAGCCGAAGAGATAAGTAAACTCAAACAGCAGCCAGGCAAAGACCTCGTGATCTTTGGCAGCCCCGGCCTTGCTAAAAGTCTGATGAACCTCGGCCTGATCGACGAATATAAACTGACGCTTCATCCGATTATTTTAGGAAAAGGCATCAGTCTCTTCGATAGTAATACCGAAATGAGCAAACTGAAATTGGTTGAATCGAAAACGCTGGGATCGGGCGTGGTGACGCTGCACTATACGGCCCGGTAGGCTCGCCCGAAGCCTCCAAATGCCGACCCGCGCTCGCCCGTGAGTGAACAGGTTATTGTTCAAAAACGAACAATAGCGCACAAGAAATTTGCATTTGCAGCCAATCTGCGCAATGGCACCATATTTGTCCCGAATGGTGACAACGATAGCGGTTATATGTTTAAAACGGAAGGTCTGAACTCGCGATATGATCAAAAACTACTTTAAGATTGCTTTCAGAGGTTTTCGGAGAAACAAAGTTTACACGTTGATAAACGTATCGGGCCTGGCGATTTCGCTGGCTGCCTCCCTGCTCATTGCCTTGTGGGTGTGGGATGAATGGAACTTCAATAAAAGCAATGAAAACTACACGCGTGTAGCGGGTGTGATGTCGCATATTGCGCAAAACGGGCAGGTTGTGAGCTCGCCGAATATGCCTTTTCCACTAGCCGCCGAGCTCCGCGAGAATTTCCGGGCTGACTTCGAACATGTAGCCATATCCTGGAACACCGAGGATTACACCCTGACTGCGAACGGGAACAAGTTCCGGAAAAAAGGTCGGTTTATGGAGCCCGACGGTGCCCAAATACTGCCCCTCGAAATGGTAAGCGGCGCCGCCAGCCTTGCCAGCCCTTCTCAGCTATTACTGTCGGAATCCGCCGCGACGTCGATCTTCGGCACGCGCGAGCCAATCGGGCAATTGGTAAAAATAGATCAGGAACTGGAAGCAATGGTAGCCGGAGTTTACCGCGACTTCCCTCCCAACTCGGATTACTACAACCTGTCGTTCATCGCGCCCTGGAAAATGTTCACCGCTGCGCGCAGGAGGCAGTGGGTCAATGAGGTAAAAGATAACTGGAACATCAGCACATTTGAAATACTGGTTCAAACCCGCGAAAGCAGCAATCCCGAAGCGGCTTCGGAAAAAATTAAGCACTTATTACAGAACCACTTAAAAGCCGGCGCCAGCACAACTGGCCCGTCGGCGCTTATTTCCCTGCACCCCATGTCGCGCTGGCATTTGTATGCTTCGTGGGAAAATGGCGTGGATACCGGCGGTGATATTTATTATGTGAAACTGTTCATGGCAATCGCGGTTTTTATCGTGCTCCTGGCCTGTATCAATTTCATGAACCTCACCACCGCCCGCTCCGAGCAGCGCGCCCGGGAAATCGGCGTTCGAAAAGTGGTGGGTTCCAAGCGGGCCCAGCTCATCGGGCAATTCATGTTTGAGTCCTTCGTCGTGGTAGGGACATCGCTGCTGATCGCGCTGTTGCTCGTCCAACTGGCATTGCCGGAATTCAATGCGGTCACCAAGAAACATATCACCTTCATCTCGCCGGACGATCTGGCATTCAACCCTTATGTCGTAGCGCTCGGTATCGGGTTTTGTTTGCTCGTAAGCTTCGTGGCCGGTAGTTACCCGGCGCTTTACCTTTCTTCCATCAAGCCGGTGAGCATATTGAAATCCGGCGCAGGGGGCAGGCTGTCATCCCGACCGAGAAAGGCATTGGTGGTACTGCAATTTACCATCTCAATTTCCCTCATTATCGCCGCTGCCGGGGTTTTTCGGCAAATGCAATTCGGGCAAAGCCGTCAAACCGGGTACGACAAACGCGGCCTCGTATATGTAAAAATCCCGCCGGGCACCGCGCGGCTCGATGCATTGAAGAACGATTTGCTGCATTCCGGCATCGCGTCGTCGGTGGCGCAATCGTCCGGACCCGTCACGGATATGCTCTCAAATGCACGGGGCTTTTCCTGGCCCGGCAAGTCACCCGGACAGCGCGAGGAATTCGCCGTCATCGCCGCGTCGCACAGTTATGGAAAGACGGTCGGCTGGCAGGTGGTTCAGGGAAGGGATTTTTCGGAGGAGTTCATTTCAGACTCATCGGCGATCATCATCAACCAATCGGCGGCCAAATACATGGGCCTGGACCAGCCGGTGGGTAAAACCGTTCGCTGGAAAGACGGGACGTTCAACGATTCGGAATACCACATCGTGGGTGTGGTGCGGGATATGGTCATGCAATCCCCTTACGAGCCGGTTAAGCAAGCCATTTATTTCATGACCTACGCGCCTAATTATTTGTATATCAAAGTAAAAGATGATGTCAAAACAAGCAGCGTTCTCCCGAAACTCAACCTACTGTTCGACAAGCATTTACCCGGAAACATCTTCGACTTCCAGTTCGCCGACCAGCAATATGGTTTGAAATTCGAAACGGAGGACCGTACGGGCAAACTAACGCTCCTATTCGCCGCCGTGGCCATTTTCACGTCCTGCCTGGGGCTATTCGGCCTGGCCGCATTCACCGCCGAACAACGGCGAAGCGAAATCGGCATTCGAAAAGTGCTCGGCGCCTCCGTAACCAGCGTCTGGCAGCTCATCGCCCGCGATTTCGTGTACCTGACCATCTTCGCCATCGCGCTCGCAACGCCGGTAAGCTACTATTTCCTCACCGAAACGCTGGAAAAATACCACTACCGCTCCACCATTCCCTGGTGGCTTTTCGCAGGAGCCGGCGCCCTCGCGCTATCGCTCACGCTGCTTACGGTCAGCTACCAGGCTATCAAAGCCGCGCTGACGAATCCGGTGGAAGCGCTTCGTTCGGAGTAAAACTATAATCGCCCATCAGCAGGGGAAATGGATTGGTTGCCGTTGTTGCCTGATAATCCTGAAGAAAGAAATCACCGATGGCCGCGCAGCCGCTTTCCACCATATTTACATAGTTGGTCATCACGAAGCTGTCGCCCGTTGCCTCTTCCATCAAAAATTCGGGACCGGTTGCTATGTAGGCTAGTACCCTGAATGTGCCCTTTTCAAGTTGCTGGTATGGCTCAATGTCCGCCGTGACGTCCAATCGGCTATAATTACGCTCACGCAGGTCGAGGTATTTCAGCTGCTCTTCCGACACCTCAAAAATAACGCCGTTCACCCAGCTTTCCGGTCGGCTCCGGATGTTGAGAAACATGCCGGTAATCTCCTTTTTGAGATTATCCGAAAAAATCGGCGCTTTGAGATTCCAAATCCTGGTGAAACCGCGCAGCTTGACAGCAATAATATCTTCTTCAACCATTTCCTGTTGCATGGTCCTCGACAGGCTACTCAGGTTTATCAGTGAACCGTAACCGAATATAAAAGTCTTCATGCTAAGTAATGTTGGAAATGGTTTCAATATCAGTCGAGAATTCCATCCGGATCACCTCACCCTCTCTCATGTCCTTCCGTTCGATCCAATATAAGCCCGGAACGACGGTCTTGATATCTCCTACTTCTCTGGATACCAACTTACCACTTTCCTCATGATAACTGAAAAATCCCCGGGGCTGGCCGGAAATGTGCAAATGATAATCCTTAACAGATGTAAAGTCAACGACTAGCCGGACAGTCTGCGCGTTTTTATCTGCTTTCGCCGCCGCGTCCTTATTGCCGTCCTGAAATCCATTGTAATAATGGGAGGATGTTACAAACACGTTGGACGGACCACCGATGAGAGGCTGCAATATCTGCGGGTTCTCTTCTATTGTTTTGTCAGTGTCGCGCAGGCTCATGATAAAAGGAATCAATGAATTTACCTCCACGGCAGTGCCTCTTGTGCTGTCATAGCTTCTGAACCTGGTTACCAGTTTGTTGAATTTTGACACCCGGAAAGTCAGGTACTCGTCGTACACATCAATGGTAGTATTCAGCCGTTTCACAAATTTGCGGTACAGGGGCCCGGCCGAAACTGTTTTGTCCGATAGGTGGAGAAATTTGTAGTAGATCAGCTTCTCAACTATTTCAACGTCCGAACTGTAATCCATTGCGGTTTGAAATAACCGATCTGATCTGACCCACCCCGGACGCGGGGTCGACGTGAATGCATTGGTGAGTGAGTTAAGCACGGATACCCCGAGTTCGCCCACGTCTTGCCAGGTTTCATGATAGTAGCCGTTATTACGCACCTTTTCGATAAAGGCCTTTAACATTTTCCGCTTCTTTTCATTTCGCTCCCGCTTTTCCGGCGGTAGCTTATCGATATCTTGCCTGAAAAAAGTGTAAATGGGAATACCTTGTTTGTAGGCATATTCATACTCCCTTTGCGTGTAGCTGATTTCCCTTTGGTCATCCGGATCGAAAGGCGGCGAAATGCTTCCATACCTGCCTCCGATGATCAAAACATAATAGTCGCAGTCATCAATCATTTCTTTGATCATCTCCCATTGCTGTACCGGCCCTGCCGGGAAAGTTTCCATTCCAACCGCAATGTGATTGTGCTTTTTGATGACATTGGCAATATTTTTTCTTTCCTCTTGCAGATCCAGATAAGTAGAACTTATAAAGATCTGGAATTTCTTGTTCATGGAACGTCAAATGGATAGGTGATGAGGGCTTTGATAATCACATCAAAGCCTTGTATCAACCTATACTACTGACTGTTACAAAAATATTTAGTGAATGTAAAGGGGTACACCCACAGCCTCGAAAGCACATCACTATACGTAAGCTTTCGGAGTAATTACCACCACAACTTTTCTTCCTTCATAAATCCGGTGGCGGTGAGCAGCTGCATGAGCATGCTGGTGACGAGCATGGCGCGCACTACGATGAATATTGCCCGGTAATCGGCCTGGGGTTCGAGAATAACTACGAAATAATAGAGGGAAATGTTGGTCGCGACCAGCAACACAAATAATAAAATCTTGCTCAGCATCTTCTTCCTGGTAATTGCGATACGAAGATAATAAAGAAGCGCCATTTCTTCCTATCACATCCGGCGCAAAACTGTTATTAACACAATGATAATCAAGACGACACCGGGCGTCCCCAGGTGAACGCAAAGTGTTCGTTAATGAACAAATTTGGTGATAGGTTATTTATTTAAATATTTGATTATAAATCACTTAAAAATCTGGCAGAGTATTTGGATTGCCTGAATGGCCAGTGGCTCGTTCCAAAACGGTATTCTGGCTACAATTCGGATTTGTCCCCCATCAGGAAGATGCTTAAAAACTATCTCAAAATCGCATTCAGGAACCTGTTCCGGAACAAAGGCTTTTCAGCCATCAATATCCTGGGCCTTTCGGTGGGCATGGCGAGCGCGCTGCTGATCCTCTTCTGGATGTATAACGAAGTGAGCTACGACCGCTTCCATACGAAAAAGGATTATTTGTACGAAGCCTGGAACCGCGGCACTTTCGATGGCAAGCTGCAATGCTGGAATTCGACGCCGCAGGTGCTCGGGCCGGCGTTGAAAGCGGAATATCCCGAAGTGGCCGACGTGGCGAGGATTTATTCGCGGTGGTTTGTGACGCGTAACGGCGACAAAAAGATTTCCATCGAAGCAATGATCACCGATCCGGCATTCCTGAGCATGTTCGACTTTCCGCTTTTGCAGGGCAATCCGGCCAACGCATTGCAGTCCGTGAGCTCGATGATCGTAACCCAAAAAATGGCGATCAGAATGTTCGGTACGGAGGATGTTTTAGGCAAAACCATTTCCATCGACAAGGACAATTTCACGATTACGGGCGTGATGAAGGACCTGCCGCCCAATACCGAATTCCGGTTCGATTACATTCTTCCCTGGCAATACCTGAAAAAGATCGGCGCGGCCGATGAAAGCTGGTCGTTCAATAACGCGCGAACTTTTGTATGGCTGAAACCCGCAACGAATCCCGCATTGCTTGCCGGCAAAATCAAAGACATTACCATCCGCCATTCCAATCGCGCCGAGGAACACGAGGTGTTTCTGCACCCGATCAGCCTCTGGCATTTATATTCCAATTTTGAAAACGGCCAGGTCGTCGGCGGGCGGATCGCCATTGTGCGGCTGTTCGGCGTGATCGCGGCATTCATTTTGCTCATTGCCTGCATCAATTTCATGAACCTAAGCACCGCCCGGAGCGAAAAACGGGCGAAGGAAGTGGGTATCCGCAAAACGGCCGGCGCCAACAAAGGGCTGCTGGTGGGCCAGTTCATCGGCGAATCGATCCTGATCGCGACGGTCGCCGGCGCGATAGCGCTGCTGGCCGTGTACCTGGTGCTGCCGGCATTCAACACGCTTACCGGCAAGGAATTGCATGTCCCGGTAGCCCATCCCGAATTCTGGGGCGCGGCGCTGGCATTCATTCTTTTCACCGGCATTGTAGCCGGAAGTTACCCGGCGTTTTACCTGTCGTCGTTCAAGCCGATCAGCGTGTTGAAGGGCACATTCAAAAGGACGCATTCGGCATTCAGCCCGCGGAAAGTATTGGTAGTCATCCAATTCAGCTTCGCTATTGTGCTCATTATCTCCACGCTCATCGTCGTAGAACAGATCCGCCATGCCCAGAACCGCGACCCGGGCTATGACCGCGGACAGGTGGTATATCACTGGCTCACCGGCGACCTCGGCAAAAATTACGCGCAGATCAAACGCGAACTGCTGGCAAACAGCATTGCCACATCGGTTACCAAAACCGCCTCGCCGCTCAGCAGTGTGGTCGCCGATACCTGGGGCATTGAATGGCAGGGCAAGAACCCATCCGAAAAAATCGATTTCGATATTTTTACCGAAGACGAAGGACTTGTCAAAACTGCCGGGTTGCAGCTCATCCGCGGTCGCGATATGGATCTCACCGCATTTCCTTCCGACTCTTCCGCGGCGTTACTGAACGAAACTGCCGCCAAGATCATGCGCTTCAAGGACCCGATCGGGCAGACGATACGGGACAATGGCAAGGCCTATCAGGTGGTGGGCGTTGTAAAGGATTTCGTGATCCGGTCGCCGTACGACAGTCAGGGCCCGCTCATCATTGAAGGCGCACAGAGTTTTTTCAATGTAATCCACATGAAACTGCATGCCGGCAAGCCCGCCGCCGAGCTCATGCCGGCCGTTGAAGCCATTTTCCGCCGCTACAATCCCGAATATCCGTTCGAATACCATTTCGTGGATGAAGATTATGCACTGAAATTCGAAGACACGCGCCGCATTGCTACCCTGACGGGCCTCTTCGCCGGTCTGACGATCTTCATATCCTGCCTGGGGCTATTCGGCCTCGCCGCCTACATGGCCGAAAACCGCGTGAAGGAAATCGGCGTGCGCAAAGTGCTGGGCGCCTCCGTGGTAAGCATTGCTGCCCTGCTTTCCGGCGAGTTTGTGGCACTCGTGCTCGTCTCGATCGTGATCGCCGTGCCGGTGGCCTGGTATGTCATGAACCTCTGGCTGAACGACTTCGAATACCGGATCGGAATCCAATGGTGGACATTTGCGGCATCGGGCGTGCTGGCGGTCGTCGTGTCATTGCTCACAGTCAGCTACCAAGCCATCCGCGCGGCGTTGCTCGATCCGGTGAAAAGCCTTCGCAGCGAATAAAACCCGGATCAGTAGTGGAATCGCTGCGTGTCCGGCAGGGTGGAAACGTGTTTCATTTTGCCGTGGCGGAAATCGCTGTAAAGCGCCTTGATCTCTTCCTGGGTGTCGGAAATGAAAGGCCCGTATGACACGATCTCGTCATGCTGCGGCTCGGCTGCGTACAGCACCACGCGTGCGCCCGCCGCGCCTGCAACGATATGCAGCTTGCTCGCCTCGTTGGCACTACCCCTACTCAGCCAGCCGATCTGATTGGTTTCCAGTAAACTTGCCTCATCTCCTACCCGCACATCGCCGTTGATGACATACAAGAATGCATTGTAAGAGGCAGGCAGCGATTCTGAGACGCTGGCACCGGGCTGCAATGTAATGTCGGCCACAATGAGCGGCACATAGTTTTGGACCGGCGAACGCAGCCCTGCAAACGAACCGCTGTATAGTACCGTTTTTGCACCGTTGTTTTCGACGGTTGGCGCATTTTCAAATGTGAGATCCTGCACCCTTGGCGCCGTCCAGCGATCTGCTTTCGGCAGGTTCAGCCACATTTGCAGCAGGCGCATGCGCGACCTGCCCTCGATCGTCTCGGTGTGAACAATTCCGCTTCCGGCAGTCATCACCTGAAAATCGCCCTGCTTCATCGTATGCGCTTCGTCGCCGATTTCGCCTTCAAGCAGCAGTGAAACGGTTTCAAAGCCCGCGTGCGGATGCGGCCCGCCGACAGGTGTGTCGTCCTTTTTATCCAAAAAATCATCCATCAGCACGATGAACGGGTCGCTGTATTCAAACTCCTGGTGAATTACCGCGCGGGCCGTGTGGTCGGGGCCTAAAAAGCCCGGTTGCGCCGGCGGCGTTTTGACATTAATTACATTCCTGATAATACCTTGATTTTCCATGATCTGTTTCCCTTTCTGGTTAATGCGACCGTTTTTCGGTCGTATTGGGTAAACAAAAACGACCCGCATACCATCCCGCTTCGCCGCTATACAATTGGTTAGCGACACAATGATAAATTTCCGCCGGTAAAAGCAAAAATCCGGTTATTAACCAAATTCTTTCTGTCAACTTTTTGTTAAAAACAGTGACAGGACAATGAACCGTTAGCTCACTGTCCCTAGCCATGTAATCATCCAGGAATCCATTTTACACTTCACAATGCAGTTTTATTCAGAACGTCTGCGCTACGAAAAATTCACTCCCAATCATTTCGAAGACTATTTCCGGCTCGTTTCAAGGCAGGATGTGATGGTACACATCAGCGGCGCGGGGCTCGATCTGCCAGGCGCCCGCAAAAGATTCGAAAGGTCGCTCCGCGCCGATGGGCGGCAAAATGACATGGGCTTTGTTGCCGTTTATGAACGCGCCACCGATTTGTACGTCGGTTTGGGCAAAATCGTGCCTTTTGAAGACGGCTTCACGGAAATAGGCTACGCATTGCTCCCCGAATTCTGGGGCAAGGGCTACGCCTCGGAAATCACCGCCACCCTCATCGCCTACGCCCGCAATTGCGGTAGCGTGGAATCGCTCGTCGCCCTGGTGTCTCCCGAAAACCAGGCTTCGATTAACGTTCTTACCAAGCAGCAATTCCGCTTTTTCAGGGAAGTACCGGAAGGAGACGTGGTGCGGCATGATTACATTCTGGACTTGTAGATTTACCGGTCGGTAAATGCAATGCCCATTTGGTTAGCCCGGTAAGACGCTTCCGTGCCTTTGAACTCCATCGTGACGCTGTCAAAATAATCATCGCCATCCCATGCATCACCCACCCGCAGGCGCAGGCCGGTCGGCTTGTGCAGTGCCGTTACCCGGTAGCGGCCAATGGGAATGTCGTCGATCCGGTTATGGTTATTGGAACCGCTCTTTCCTCCGCTCAATTTCAGGGTTTTTCCGGTGGAGCCGTCGATCAGCTTGCCTTCGGGGGTGAAGCTGAATTCCACGTCCTCGGAGCGAATTTCAGTGTTAGGGTCGGGATAAAGCTCGGCGGAACCTCCATAATAAAGGTTCAGGCTTTTGTCGGGCAGGCGGCCCTGAATGCGCCATTCGAAGTTGCGCACCGGCTTTTCTTCCACTGCAAACGATTCGGTATTTTCGGGGTGCAGGCGCAGTTTGTAGACCTTCCCATTGTATTCTACGAGTGTGTAGGCGTCCGCAATCCATTGGCCCAGACCTTCCACAAGCGCCATCTGGTAAGTGCCATCGTTTTTAGAAGCCACCTCCGCGCCGTGGCCTTTGAAAACTGTATTTTCAGTAAAAACGGTGGCTCCGGCAACGCCATTTCCGCGCTGGTCGAGCACCTTGCCTACGAGATAACCTGCTTTGCCGCTCGTGTTCCCGTCCGGCCCGGGTTCCTTGTTGGGATCGGTGCAGGAGTAAAAAGGTGTTAACCCAACAAAGAGAAGAAAAAGTAATTGATGTTTCATGGCTTGATTTGAAATGATTTTGATGCTGCAAAGTTCATTTTCAAACCGTCCATCGGCCACTTTATATGGTATGCGCTGGGTTTTGGGCGTGGTTAATTGTCAAAATGAGGAAATGAATTGCAAATTCCTCTTTCTTCCAGATGCCCTCGATTGCATTCATAGCGCTCTTGGATGCATCACTTGAACTTACATGATCGAATTCACCCTGGCGTCCGATATTATGGATATCCAAGTTCAACAGCTCTTCGTGAAAAGCATCAACCTTTCTTCTGTCAAATGATTTTCCAAAAACAGGATAGCCATTTTCAGTAATACGGTGCCCTTTTAATGAAATATTCTTGAAAGCGTCTTGCAGTTTTGTCTTTTCGAAAGTTCCCCTGAAATCAGAATCCAATTCCTTTGCAAGAAGCGGATTGACTACTTCATCCTTAGATGGCATCGACTCTACAACAAAATAATGCCGGCGTGGTGCATCGTCACCTTTCTCAATATTATAATAATTGGAATGAAACGTAACCCTTTTCCATTTCCCTTTTCTGGAAAAATTAAAAAGCACAAAACACCCCGGCAGGATCGCTTCCTCTGACTCATAAAACAGGCTGCATAAAGGCTGGTAATTTAATAGGGCATCCAATTTTATTCCCGTCATCTTGCTTGTCAACTGCAAAGGCTGGCTCGATAAAAGGTAATCATACTCCACAATTGACCCATCACTCATTGTTATGTATTTTTCCCGGTAATTGATCCTTTCAACCCGGTGATTGCATAGCACATTGCCCCCCGCCTCTCTGATCGCTTCCGCAATATATTCGTACATAGCAGCGAAGCCGGATTCAGGCCTAGCCCAAACATCTTGTGGTGCAGAATACCTCGCGAAATAGGCCAAATTGCCTTTCAGCATGTTTTTAATGACATTCTTACTCCTGAACTTGTCGATGACACCACTAACCCGCTTCCGTGCAAACTCGATATGAATTTCCTTTGGATGTAAATGAAATAATCGTTGTATGTAGTTATCCAACCCCGTTTTTCTATAAAAAGGCCCCATAAAATACAAGAGCAGCTCCTCCACGTTGTTGCATGCCATTTCGGAACGGAATGCGCGGTATTGCGCGATTTTAAACAAGTCACAAATCGTTGCCACCAGCCCATGTTCTTTCACATATCCCCTTAGCGTTATGGGATATCTGTCAAAATTAAAATCATTACTTAATGATAAATGTCCGGAACTACCGGCGTGTATCATTTTTTCCCGCAGACCTGGAAAGAGCGAAAAAACCTGATGATGGTTCCAAAAAAAGAATGCACCTAGATCAAAATGCAATCCATCGATTTCTACATCTCGATGAAGCCCACCCAATGAAGCGGCAGCTTCCAGCAATGTCACATTTTGAAAACCCTTTTTTAAGGCATACGAGGCAGCAGCGCATCCCGCAGGACCACCGCCCACGATGACAATTCTTTTGTCAATCTTCATGGAAAGAGCAGAAGTGTATTAAATGTGAATGTTTTAAGTGAATATCAATTCAATGCTTAATATATCACATTTATTATTGATTTAAGATAATAAATATCACTTACGCCCTTTATACTTTTTCCCTGTCGAATGGTGAACTGTAATCCCACCCGTATGATAATCCCCCGGAGATAACGAATCCGTCATCGATGGCGACCATCTCTTTGATATGAAATCTCGCACTCGACGAATTGCCATGGCATAATTCTTTAAACCAGTCAATGCAAAGCGATACCACATCGAAAAAAGCTGGCACCAAATGACTGGACAACAACACCTTACACACCAAACTATCGCAGTCGCCGGGGCGACCGGGCAGCTGGGGACATTGATCATCAAAGAACTCCTCACGCGGCATGCGCATGTGAAGGCGCTCGTGCGCAGGGATACGCCTCTCGCCAAAACGGAACCGCTCAAAAAGGCCGGGGCGACGGTCATTCCGGTCGATTATCAGAATACCGTTACGCTTACAGAGGCGCTGCGTGACGTCCAGTGCGTCGTTTCCGCGCTCTCGGGACTCCGGGAAGTGATCGTCGGCACGCAGTCCGACCTGTTGAAAGCGGCCCTGAATGCCGGCGTGCCGCGTTTCATCCCGTCCGACTATTGCATTGATTTCACCAAACTTCCCAACGGCTCAAACCGTAACCTCGACCTGCGGCGCGAGTTCGCGGGCATCGTCGGCAACACGCCGATCCACACTACGTCCATTCTCAACGGCATGTTCACCGATTTGCTCAAAGATCAGGCGCCATTAATTCTCCCCAAGCTCAACCGCGTGATTTACTGGGGCGATGCCGACCAGCCGATGGATTTCACGACGATCGCCAACACAGCCGCATTCACAGCCGCCGCCGCGCTCGACCCGCAGGCACCGCGTTTTTTGCGCATTGCCGGTGAAGTGGCGACGATCCGGGATTTGCAGCGCGCCGCCAACCAGGCATATCGCAAGGAATTCGGCCTGTGGCGAATCGGAGGGCTTGGCTTCCTGGCGACGATGATCCGGATTATGCGCACGATCGCCCCCGGCCGTGACGAGGTGTTCCCGCCCTGGCAGGGTATGCAGTATCTGCACAATATGCTCAGCGGTTTACCGAAATTGGAACCGCTGGATAATGCGCACTATCCGGAAATTAAATGGACAAAGGTCCGCGATGTGCTGAGCTGATTAGTTTCCTTCCAAAAACTCCTTCACGAGCATCGCAGTGATTTCGGGCTCCTTGCTACCTGCTTTGGCGGTGCAAATCTCGCCCAGCAATGCGCCATGTACCCCGGGCAGGACCACGAGCTCTGCTTTCGGGATCAGTTTGGATATTTCAACAATGTGCTCCATTTTGATCACATCCTTATCTCCGGTCATGATCAATGCCGGTGCCTGAATGCGCGTGAGGTCGCTTTGGGGCCAGTCGGCGAAGGTGCGGCGGCGCTCGCGGTCCTTGTTGAACATCGTTTGCAGGCCCTTCGGATCGGGGTTTACTTTGAGATAATGCTCCTTTAAAGGCGCTGGCATATTGTCCAGCGAGGCATTATCCATCATTTCAAAGAAACCGTCGATCATGCCGGCGCGGGTGTAGTTCGACGCTACTACGATGATTTTATGGATCAGTCCGGGATGGCGGCCGGCCAGCTGCATCGTGGTGCAGCCACCGTCGCTGAAACCGAGGACATTGGCTTTCTCCACTTTTAAATGCCGGAGCAGTGCTGCCACATCGTCCGCATCCTGCTGAAACGACTCGGGCGCATCGCGGTCGCTCGTGCGGCCGTGCGCCTGCATTTCCACGGCGATGATCTTGCTGAATGCAGCTAGCTTCGGCAGGATGTTGCCAAACGAAGTCTCGATCGTAGACCCGCCCCCGTGAATGAGTACCAGGGGCAGCTCGCCGCTTCCGTAAACCTCGTAATACATTTTCAGCCCGTTCACGGGCGCATAACCGGTCGTTTTTTGCACTTCCATTTGTGTTTGCTGTGCTTGAACGGATAAACTCAGCATTGCCCCGAGCAATGCAATCCCCAGCGCCTTCACGATTCCCGAACGGCTTTCCGGCCGTCCAGGTAGGCGGCCATCTTGTCGACATTCTGTTTCAGGCCTTCGGCTGCATTGGCTGCTTTCACGATCCGGATCATTTCTTCGGCCGACTCGAAAAGCATATGCCAGCGCAGAAATGTCTCGTCGCCCTGCGCTTCAAACTCGATCGTCGTCAGGAAGCTCGGTGCAAAGTGCTGGTACACAATCTTCTTGAAGGGAATCACCTCCCTGAATATACTCCTGTTCTTGTAATCTTTTCCGTCGGGGCCATGCATCACAAGCTCCCACGCACCGCCTGAAACGACGTCCATCTTCGTGATCGTGTTGGTAAAACCATTGGGCCCCCACCATTTGGCAATATGTTCCGGCTGGGTCCACACCTCCCACACCAGCTCCACCGGCGCGTTCAGTTTGCGGGTAATGATCAGTTCGCGGTCGTGCGTGCTGCTTTGTTCATTTTCCATATCGCTCTTTTTTTAGTTGTTCCAAATAGTTTTCCAGCGAATCCAGCTTCGCCTCCCAATGCTTTTTGTACTGCTCCACCCATGCCGACACCTCGCTCAGCTGTTCGAGCCGGGCCTCGCAAATGTGGTCCCTCCCCTCTTTACGGATAAAAATCAGCCCGCAGTCACTGAGGATTTTGACGTGCAGCGAAACCGCCTGACGCGTCATATCGAACTGCCCGGCAATCGCATTCACATTCTGGGGCTCCTCGGCCAGCATGCCAATGATCGCCCGGCGGGTAGGATCCGCAATGGCCTGGTATACATCTCTTCGTGCTTTCATAAAAATGCAAGTATTTGCTTGCAAATATATAAGCAAGCAAATACTTGCGCAATATTTATTTGTTAGTTTTGAACTCTCGCAAAAACGCTCCAATTTGTCGCGACCGCCCCCTGTGAATGTCCGTTTTAGGGAGCATGCGTGAAGGTGCAAGGGTATACTTTTGCATCCGTCAACAATCTAAAATCAAGTTCAATCACCTTCTAAATCTTTTAGCTATGCCTAAAATCAATCCTTACCTGAACTTCGACGGCAATGCCGAAGAGGCCTTCACATTTTACAAATCCGTTTTCGGCGGAGAATTCCATGGTGTTCACAGAATGGACGGCACACCCGGCTCCGAAAATTTGCCTGAAAACGAAAGAAACCGGATCATGCACATTGCACTGCCGGTGGGAGACGAGCTGCTTATGGCGTCGGACATTATGCCTTCCATGGGCCAGACCCTCAGCGTAGGCAACAACAACTATATATCCATTTTCACCGACAGTCGGGAGCAAGCCGATCAGTATTTCAATGGCCTTTCGGCCGGCGGCACGATCGAAATGCCGATGGAAGACCAGTTCTGGGGCGACTATTTCGGTGCTTTCCAGGATAAATTCGGTGTAAACTGGATGATCAACTATCCGACCCAACAGGGCTGATCACACTGATTTCCAATAGCAAAAGCCGGTTCCCGCAATGAGAACCGGCTTTTTTTCTGAAAGTCTTTTCTAAACCCGTATAGACAAAGTAATCCGATGATCACAGATCGATGTAAGCGCTTTTCCTCTTAGAGAAAAATTTTTTCTACGTGCTCTATGGCAACAGCTGTGGGTGCTTAGCGTCTGTTATCAGTTTTGTTTACGGGGTATAGTCCACCAAAAAAAGCCTCGACCTTTCTATTGGGACGCTAATATTTTCAACTTCCTTACGCGGTTTTCTAACCGTTGGATTTCAGCTTTCCTTCTTTCGATCAGGATTTCTGGTCTCAGGGCTGGTTCCTTGTAAGGTAATTTATCCCGGAGGATATGGTATGATGCTGTGAGTATGTGGTGGGCAATCGCCATTGCCGCTTTCTTCTTTCCCCGTCTTTGGGTGAGCTTGTGGTACTTGAATGACAGGTAGGTATTCATCGTATGGCTTGCCGCCCAGGCTGCTTCGATCAATGTTGTTTTCAAATAGGTGTTGCCATGGGTGGTCCTTGCCGATCTTACTTTTCCTGCACTCTCGTTGTTGCCTGGGCATACCCCTGCCCAAGAAGCCAGGTGCTTGTCTGAGATAAACTGGGACATGTCCAGACCGATCTCGGAAACGATACCAATAGCTGATTGCCTGGATACGCCTGGGATGGTTTGCAGTAGTGCGAGCTCGGCCTGCTTACCGGCCAGGCAAAGTTCAATCTGCTGGTCAAGTTGTTCGATGAGCTTTTCCAGGGCGCCCATTGTCTGTGTGAGCAACTTTAACATAAAGCGGTGACGCTCACAGAACCGGCCGTAAAGCGCCTGTTGTAAAACCTGCTTTTTATTTACCAGCGAACCTTTGGCCTGGTTTGAGAGAACCACGGGGTCAGTAATTCCTTCCATAAGCAGATCTACGATCCCCTGTCCGGTTTTGGAAAACACATCGCTAACCACGCTGCCGAGCTTGATGTTGGCATCTTCCAGAATATTCTGTAACCGATTTTTCTCCCGGCTACGCTCATTGACAAGCTTCTTACGGTGGCGTAGCAATGTCCTTATCTCCCGCACCCATCCTTCCGGGACAAAGCTGTGCCGAAGAAGTCCGCTCAACAGCAGCTTGGCGATCCATTCGGAATCCTTTTTATCAGTTTTGTGGCCGGGAACGTTCTTGATATGACGGGCATTAACCAAAATGATCTCAAAGCGGCCTTCCAAAACATAATACACAGGCCGCCAGTAAACGCCCGTACTCTCCATAGCGATGTGGGTAATCTGATGGCCTTCAAGCCAATGCGACAAATCTTCCAGGTCTCTGGTGAAGGTGGCGAAGGTCCGGGTTTCTTCCTGGATTCCCGTCCCTTTGATTGAAGCAACTACTGTATCTTTGTGTACATCCAGGCCACAACCTCGGGCTATGAGCTGGGGGAATTCTACTACTGCCATGTCGTTTGATAGATTGGTCTCTAATTAAAACGACTTTCATGCGCGTGGGTGAATTCCCCCAATTCATAATTGTTTTGTTTAATGCCGGATGAAAGCCGCGATTAGTCCCTATGCTGGGCGAACATCCATTCCATGATCCCCTCGTCGCGCACTTTGTCCCAAATGCCATGTCCCGCAAACTCGTACTCGGTATATTTCGGTTTGCCGCCGGCCTTGCGCATTGCATTTACCATGTCGCGTGAATGCGCCACCGGGGCCAGGTTGTCGCGGGCACCGTGGAACGCCCACACGGGCACGTCGATGAGCTTCGGTGCATACCGCGGGTCGCCGCCACCGCAGATCGGTATCGCCGCTGCGAACAGTTCGGGGTGTGCGCTGATAAGGTGCCACGATCCATAACCGCCCCCGGAGATTCCCATCACATAAATACGTTTACTGTCGATCGGCAGAGTAGCTTGCAGTTGCCGGATTGTCCCGAAAACGAGCGAATCTACACTGGGACTTCCATATGCACCGCTGAAACCCATGCCTTCGGGACTCTGCGGCATGAAAATGAATGACGGGTATTTCTTTCGGTTACCCATTTCCATGAGAAACGGCGCCGGATCTGCCGATAATTGCTGAATGTTATCACTTCCGTGCGAACCTCCGTGGTGGAGGCACACTACCAGCGGATATTTTTGGGTCGAATCGTAGTCGAGCGGTTCGAGCATGCGGTAGCGCAGCGTATCGCCGCTTCCGTCGGTAAAGTGATAAGCCTCAAAGCGTTTGGCGCGGCGGAGTTCAAGTTCCGAGGGTTTGTAAGGCTGTGCGCGCCCCGTCGCTTCAACCGAAAAATTAAAACCCAAAACAAACACCCCTCCCAATGCGGCCAGTTTTAGCAGCGCGGGGCCGGTTTTAGCGACTGAATTGTCCGCCACCCGCTTGCCTTCCACCCTGAAATGGATCAGCAGGGGTACGACAGAAATCACCGCGGCCATCGAGATCCACCGGTTCGCTTGATCGAGCAATAGTTTGGTAGCGACGCTTTGGGTGTGGAAATACGAATAATACACCGCTGCCAGCACCACCGTGAAGAGCACCGTGAGGATACCGCTTAGCCGCAACCACTTTTTCTCGCCGGTTTTGGAGAATGCCAGGCTGAGCCCCCAAAGCAGCGTTGTCCCGAATAGTGCATATGCCAATACATGAAAATGCGCCTGGTAAATTCCCCGCAAGTCAGCATTCAGAAGCCCTGCGTATTGAAAAAACATGGGAATGCAGGAAGCCACGCAGGCCACAGCGGCCGTCCGGTAACCGTGATGCACGAGGTAGCGCAGCATCGCGGCGTTCGCAATGATGAGCAGGATTATAATCAGCCAAATCCAGGGAGCAAATGCATTGAGGGTGACGATTTTTGACCCGATCCGTAGAAACGCCACGCCCTGAATTACCGATGTAATCACCAGGACTGTGCTGAAAAAAGTAATAAAGGAATAAAATTCCTTACTAAGTGGCTTGTTCGTCATGGGTGAAGGCGATTGGTGAAGGAATAATAACCGTAACCTAATTAAGAGAACTTTCAATCTCTTTTTGCTTTCTGATACACGACTGGCAACTGCCTTATTTGAATGGCAATTGGTTTATTACAAATAAATAATAGAACTGCAACAAATACAGCTATTAATGACGTAATTTGAATGCATACCTATTCCGTTCTGATTTTCCATTAATAAACAATCAGCCATGAAAAAATCCTGCATGAAACTCATCGTTTTATTTGCGTTGACTGTTCTTTTAATTCCAAACCCATCCACCGCACAGCAGCAGCAGTTCGACGACACGCCGATCAGAAATATCAATACTTTTTACCAATTCATTGACGAAAAACTGAACAAAGACTCGGCCTTCTTTTACCTCCAAAAAGTGGCAGGCCACGGGCTTTCGGCCTCCCGCATTCCGGGTATTATCCATGAAGAATTAGCCCAATATGTATTAAACCGCTCATTTCCACCAGATATGGACAGCGCCATCGTTGCCCGGTTCCGACGTGGCCAGGTGGTTAACAAGCAGCTGATGGAGATGATCATGGCGGATACGAATAAAGTGCTCAAAGGCGCCGTCAATCCGCTTTATTTGTTTTCAAAGATTCAGGATAATCCAAATGACAATCAAAAACTGGCGCAGATTGCCAACCAGTTCATACGCGAAGAACTTTCCGATAAAGACATTTATTCCAACCGTTCGGGCCGCTATGCTTTGATGATTTACCCGCTACTTCGTTCTCAGAAAGAATTGCAGCCATTAGCGGCCACACTGTTGAAAAAAACCAGCGACTATGTGAATGACGGACTCTTATTGGTTTCTGAAAACACCACCGGGGACAATGCGGGCAAACGCGCCTGGTACCGGTATCTTTATGCTTATACCAATGTGCTCAATTCGGAACAGGTAAATGATCCGGACAAGAAAATGTCCTTGCTGAAAACCGCTTTCGATTACAGTCCCGACGTGCTGGACAGAAGTAATAACTGGGGTTATTTTTATGATATGTTTATAATTTTTGGGAAAGAAAAAGCATCATTCCGGGATGAATATCTTCAATTCCTGACTGAGCATGTAAAGGACCAGCAGGTTGTTTTCAACACCATTCTCGAAATTGCCCTTCAACAACCGGAATACAAGGGAAAATTAAAAGAAGTATTTCACAAAATAAATGGCCCGCAGAAAGACTTCGCCCAGTTCTGGATGGCTACCGTGGATCATTACGCCCAGCCCGCTCCCCCCATTTCATTGTCCATGCTCGATAAGTCCCGTTTTTCAAATCAGACGGCCGCTGGCAAATGGATATTGATCGATTTCTGGGGGACATGGTGTGGGCCCTGCCGCTCGGAGCATCCGGCCATTCAGAAGTTTTACGAGTCCGTCGTAACCGCAAATGCGGGCAAGATTGCCATGCTGACCATCGCCTGCCGCGACACCGAAGCAAAAGTGACGAATTACATGAAGGAAAAGAAGTTCTCCTTCCCCGTGGCGATGTCGGACAACCAGGTGGAGCATACCTATAAAGTGCCCGGTTACCCGACCAAGCTGCTCATCACACCTGCCGGGAAATACATTACAGTCCCCGCGGGGCATGATTGGGCCAGCTTCGTGACGCATTACGCTGATCTGTAAACTTCCGTCCCGCTACTTGCCGGCCAGCTTCTTCGCCTGGGCTTCCAGAATGAGTTGCAGGTCGGCGCTCGCATCGGTAACGTGCGCGTACGAACCCATGCCCAGTTCGCTCAGTTTTTTAAGTTTCTGCCCGGTATGCTCGTGGCGCCCAAAGGTAAAAATGCTCAAATAGACGTCCTGACGCGCATTCTGGCGGATCATATCCATCACCTCGTCGCTTACGGGGAACTCGCCGTCGGTGGCGAGCACAATGCGGTTGTTGCCTCCGCGGATGTATTGCTTATTGGCGGTTTTATAGGCAAGTTTAATGCCTTCGTTCCCGTCCGTATCGCCATCGGATTGGAGCAGGTCGATCATCCTCGAAATCTCCGAAGCTTTGGCACCGGAAGTCGGTTTCAGCACTACCCTGGCCTTACCAGAATAGAGCACGATCGAAATCATATCTTCCGGCCGCACAAGCGTAAGCAGCGATTTGATGGAGCGTTTCAGCAAAGGCATTTTATACGGCGAGTTCATCGACGACGACACATCCAGCAGCAGCACCATATTATTCGGTGCGAAACCATCGAGCGAGCGAGTCACATTTTGGAGCTGTGCATTGCGGTCGACGTACACCGTGTCCACCCGCACGCGCTCCACGTACACGGTGTCCCGCGTGGCCTGCGCGGCGGGCGCGGACGGTGCAGCTTCGTTTGTGAGCGGGCGTACATTACGCACGGGAGACTGCTGTGCGGCAGGCATTTCCGCGCTATTCGTTTTGACCTGTGCAATGTCCTCAGCCGGCCTCCCGGCAGGTTTTTCGACTTTCGGCTCCTCCACCTTGGCAGGCGGCACGACGGCATTCTGAGGCTTCGTGCGCCGGAAAGCGAACACATCGGGTTGGTTGATGGTTTTCAGCAAGCCCGCCTTCGAGAGCTCTATGAAATTGTTGTATTCATACACCAGCTCATTGTTGTAGAAATAATAAAACGGCTCATAGGGGTGAGCCGCATAGCCCGGAGCCGCCGGCTTGTATTGCTGCACTTTTTCGGCAAACCGGCCCGCGTTGGCACCCAGGTCCTCGTAGGGCGTGTATGGGCAGAGTCCGTTACTGCGGCCATAGCGCTGCAAGCCTTTCATGTTTTTGTACTCGTCGGCGATCAGTTGGCGGCTATCGGCTTCCAGATTGGCCGTTTCGGGCATTTTGGTCTTTTCACCCGCCTGGTAATCGCGCACACCGAACAGGACGTCATGCCCTTTATCCATCGTTTTGAGCATGGCGGAGCCGGCGATGTACCAGGAGCTGGCCTGGGTGGCATTCGGGTAGCTTTCGTGGATGCGCCGAATGTCGTTGTAGAGCTCCTCTTTCTTTTTATCCAGCGTATTAAAAAGCACCACGTAGCGGTCAAGAATGGCATCGGAGCGTTTGAGCTGGTCTTTCAGATACTGCTTTTCGGAGGTGTAGCGGACGAGTTCGATGCTCAGCCCGTCCATTTCCTGCAATACATTCATCAAAACCTCCGCCTGGCCGGTCACAGCCTTGCGGTATGGCTCGGGAATGACCGTACTGGCGCTCAAAAGCAATGCATATTCCGACGCGGGCAACTTGAAATCCTCGTGCGAATAGCTCAGGTTTGCACGCTTCTGCGCTTTGGCGGGATCGCGGTAGTATTCGGCCGAGCTCTGGTAGTTACGCACGATCATTTGCAGCAAATGCATTTGGCGCAGCGACTGGTTGATCCAGTCCACATATTGGTTCAATGTCCTGATTAATGCCGCATTGGCGGGCGCCGGTGCCTTTTTTACGTTCAGCGGCTGGAATGTTTTGTCCTGAAACGGCGGTGTGCCGTTCGCCTCCGGCACCGCATCCCCTGCACTTCCGCTCCGCATCACCGGACTGAAAAACGGATAATTCAGCAGCAAATGCCCGGGTTTACTATACCCGACAAACGCCTTGTAAAATTCGAGCATATCATGGTTAAATTGCTCTACCAAAGACAAATACACGGCATTACCATGCGCTGCCGACTGTTGCGCTGCGAAATTATGATCATTCAGCGCACGCCGTTTGATATCCTGCATCGAGGCCAGCGCCGATTTAAAAGTCCCCACCATATCCGACGCCGGGTATTGTAGCTGGGAAGCAGTATTGCCAATGGTCGACAATGCTTTTTCATCGTCCAGCATGCTCTGGCGCACGAGTGCTACCGGCCATTCGGCCTTCGTTTCTTCACTTAAATAATAGGGCAATGCGTCCAGCAAACGCTGCTGCGCGGTTATCACCTCTCCCATTGCCTTTTCCGTAACCATGTAAGGATCAGCAGCCGGGCGGTTTTGAACGCTGGCATAAACCTGCCTGATTTGCGTATACAATGCGTTTTTATCATGTGCATAGCGTTCAAAAAGCGACTGCATTTCGGCGATCAGGGCCTCGGATTTTTTCAGATTGTCGCGTTCGTAGTCCTTTAACCGCACGTAGGTTTCGAGCGCTTTGCAGGTTTCGTCGAGCTTGTTGAGGACTTGCCAAACGTTTTCCAACCCTGCATTCAGCTGCTTCCGTTTTCCGGCCTCGATGCCCAGTCCGCCCTCCGCCTTTTTGTAATAATACGCTTCCAGCGGCCCCGACGACGGCAGGCGTAGTCCATAGTCCGGTTTTTTCCGATAGCGCGTCACATCTTCCTGGTAACCACGCAGCATTTGAAACCGCCGGATAACCTGTTCGGACGATTGGCTCAAAAATTCGATGTAATGGTTCAATGAGGTTTGCGGCGCTTCCTGCTGCGCCGCCACCGGGCGGTAGGTGAATATGAAAAGAAGAAATAGAATGTAGAGCTGCCGCATACGTAAACTTCTGGAAGTATGTGTGTTAACCAAAAACACGAAGGTCGGGATTTTTACCCGAAAACCGGTCGCACACACTCTTCCGTAAAATAAGTCAAACGCGCAGCACGCTTCCGCGAGGGCATTGTTACACCGACAAATGCGGCTCCCGCTTACCCGCCGGATTGAGATAAGCCGTCAGTTCGGAAATATCGACTTTCAGCATACGGCTTTTGAAAAGATCGGCCTTGTATTTGAAAATGAAGTTCCGCAGCGACATGCCCGTCTGGTTAAGCACGCACAGATTGGCGACATCCTCCGAAATATGGAAGCGCATCAGCAGTTCGGGCACGCGGATGTTCTTATTCTGATGCAGTTCCTCGCGCAAATAGCCGATGATCGATTCCGCAAGGTTTTGAGAACCAACCTCTTCCTCCACTTTTTTAGTCTCAAAATTATTTCTCGCCAGAATCGTAACGATCAAGTCTATACTGCCACGAATGAGCTTGTTATGCGAGGTTGGTTGCTGGGTAACTTCAAAAAGGATCTGATTGATGAGGTAAATGATCGTTTGCGCATCGCGCTCGTTGGGCAAAGGTTTGCCTTGCGTGAGCCGCACGCTGTCGCACAGGTGCTCGGCTTGCTTGTAAATGTCGGCAAAATCGGGGCTGAACTCCTTTTTCTGCAAAAAATCCTCGGAAAGCCAGGTATCGAATGCGATGACGAAAATCTCGGCGCTGCTGTCTTCCTGAAAAATCGGGTGCTGACCGGGCGAGAGCAAGATCACACCATTTTCCACATAATCGTAAAGTTTCCCGTCCAGGCTGAAATGCCCCTCTCCGGTGCGGACAAAAATGATCCGGTAATGGGGCGTCAGATCATTGTGGGTTTCCCAAACGCGGGTTCTGCTTTGCAGCACGTGGTATTTCTTGTGGGCATTGAATTGAATGACGGACATAACACAAACCTTCTGCTTTTTCAGCTCCAATTTGGTTATGCAGCATTTGGAATGAAAATACAAATCGCGGAACGCCCGTTTTGCAGGGTTGAAACGGCGTTTTTAAGCGCAGAAGTCGACGTGCGGTTATTTACCAAGCCAATTTTTAAACTCGGTCATGCGCTCGGCGCTCACAAAAGTTTCCTGCGCAGCGGCCGGGTGGAGGTCGATTTTGAGCTTCCCTGCCGAAATTGCGTGCATTTCGCGGATAGCGTGCAGCGAGAGCAGCATGTGGCGGTTGATCCGGAAAAATTCGGCCGGGTCGAGCATTTGGGAGAGCTTTTCGAGGCTGTATTCGACCGCAAAATGCCGGCCGTCGAACAACCGGAGAAACGTGGCGCGCTCTTCGATGGTGAAATACGCGATTTCGGAAGTTTTGAATGTAAATACCCTCGGGCCGGCGGTGACCAGGAAACGGTCCTTGTATTTCACGTCCGCCTTCTTCACCTCTTCATTGCTCCTTATCCGCCTGAATTTGTTCAGCGAAGCCTGCAATTCGAGCGGATTAATGGGTTTCAGCAGATAATCGATGCTGTTGGTTTTGAATGCGCGCAGCAGGTAATCGTCGAATGCGGTGGTGAAAATGACCGGGATCATGAGATCCTGGTTTTCGATGATCCGGAAACCGTTGTCGTCTTCTAGGTGGACATCGAGGAAAATTAGGTCCGGCTGCGTGTTCGCGGCATTTTGAAGGTAAGCAATGGTTTCAAACACCGACGGAATGATGGCCAGGACATGGATGGAGGGATCGATATTCCGTATTAGGTTCTGCAAGCGCTCCGCGCTGAGCTCTTCATCCTCTACGATCAGCACGTTCATGACATCAGGGGGATTTTAACGGTAAAATGCATGGCAGTTTGTTCGATCACCACATCCTTGTCCTGCAACAGTTTATACCGGCTGATAATATTCTTCAATCCGAGGCGCGTCGTAGGCTGGTCCTGCTGCCGGAGCTGCAGCGGATTGCTCACGACAAGCATTTGATCCATAATTGAAATACTGATAATCAAAGGATTAACTACCGACATGGTGTTATGTTTCACGGCATTTTCGACCAACAGCTGCAAAGTAAGCGGAATAATCGCATACCGCTCCTGTTCCGCCGGGGTGAGCCGGGAGTCGAGCACCACTTTTTCCTTGAAACGCGTCCGCAGCAGGTACATATAAGTGTCCAGAAACCGCATTTCCTCCTTTAAACTGATCTTATCCAGCTCCGATTGTTCGAGAATGTAGCGGTACGCCGAGGACAATTCCTGTATAAACTCCCCCGACTGCTCCGGCCTCGATTCCACCAGCGACGACAGCACGCTGAGGTTATTGAACAAAAAATGGGGGCTCACCTGGTTTTTCAATGCCAGAAAACGCGCGTGCATATTCTCCTTTTCCAGCCTTTCCGAGCTTACGAGGAGCTTTTTCATTTTTTCCTGCACCTGAATGCTCACGCAAAGGTAATAGGCCGCAATGAGCGCGAGGATCGTGAGCGCCTGGCCTGCCCGCCAGCGCGTGTACATGAGGTCGCGCACGCGCGGATCGCTCATTACCGGCCTGGGCAGCGGGTTCCACCATTGGCTCATGAGGCCCCACGTCCGGGCCAGCATCATATTGAAAAGGAATGCCAGCAGCACCGCCGGAATGAGGGTGATGAGCTGGTCGCGGATGCTGAACGCGGGTGATTTATCGGCACCGCTTAGGGAGGCCTGCTTTCTTAAAAACCAGTCCATCAGGTAAATCCAGGCGGTATAGAAAACGGTACTGATCACGATTTCAAGCCCGAAAAGCGGCAGGTTCCGTGGTATCGTGTTCCAATTCTGCTGAGGTACATTGATATATGTTCGGAGCGGAATGTAAACCAGTGCAAGGGCGAAACCCAGCAGCCATTTTTGCCCGAAAAGATAAGGCCGCATAGTCAAGTGGTCAGTTAGGATGCCCAAAAATAAGGTAATTTCATGAAAATTTATCAGTATTTTGCAAGACTATAAGTATTCAAAAACGTCAATCCCAACGCCTATGACCCGTTTTTTCGTTACCGCACTCGCTGCATTGCTATCCGCGAACGCCTACGCCCAGACGCTCAACAGCCTCTCCGCCACCGAGAAAAAAGAAGGCTGGAAACTGCTGTTCGACGGCAAGGACCTCAAAGGATGGCACGCCTACAACGGCAAGGCGCCCGGCTCGGCCTGGCTGATCGAGGATGGGGCCATTAAGCTCAATGTGCCCGAGCGGGCCGGCAACAAAGCCAAAAACGGCGGTGATATCGTGACCGACGAGCTCGTGAACGGCGATTTCGAATTCAAGGCCGAATGGAAGGTGAGCAAATACGCGAACAGCGGCATTTTCTTTTTCGTGCAGGAATCTCCCAAATATCAAAACATGCACAACACCGGCCTTGAATTGCAGGTGATCGACGATAAAATATATGAAGGCGCCAAAGAAAACACCCACCGCGCGAGCGATTTCTTCGGTATTGCCAATGCCCGACTGCGCGAAGGTAACCCGCAGGGAGAATGGAACAAGATCCATTTTATCGTCAAAAAGGGCAAGCTGACCGTTTATCAGAACGAGTTTATGGTGCAGGAGCACGACCTTAACGGCGCCGACTGGAAACAGCGCATTGCCAACAGCGGGCTCAAAGCCGCTCCCATCGCCAAAGGCACTTACAACGGACGCATTGGTTTGCAGGATTGGGGCAGCACGGTTTGGTACAGGAATATCAATTTGAGGAAACTGTGACACGGCGATGTCGCATTGCCCCCCTTTCGTTGTCCCGTTATCACCCGCAGCCATTCTCCGGGCGCATTTACCTTTGTGTTGTAACACTATTCAGCCACCATAATATTGAAGCACAATGGAAAAACCTGCATTACACCCGTATTTAATGTTTGAAGGAAATTGCCGTGAAGCGATGGATTTCTACAAAAGCATTTTCGGCGGTGAAGTGAGCATGATGACCTTCGGCCAGGTCGACGACAGCTGCCCCGCGGCCATGCGCGATCAGATCATGCACGCCACGCTGATGGGCGGCGAGGTCGATTTTATGGCCTGCGACAGCCCCCAGCCCGGACCGCTGGCAGGCGACAAGATCCAGCTTTCGCTCAGCGGCTTCGACGAAGCTAATCTCCGTAAAAAATTCGAACAGCTCAGCGAAGGCGCCATCGTCATTACCGTACCGATGGCCAAACAGGCCTGGGGAGAAATTTTCGGCGCTTTCAAAGACAAGTACGGCATCGACTGGATGATCGACGTGCGGGCGCAATAGCGAATGCAAGTATTTCGGAAGCCGGGGCCACGCTCCGGTTTTTTGCATTTAATCCCCTTTCACAAAACGCTCCTGCAAGTACCAGCGGGCGCACGAATCGCCGTCCATCCGGCGGACGAAGCTGAAATAAATATCGGAAGGACAGCCATAGGCCCCTACAAAAGCGACCCCGATTTTCGGGTATTTACGCACGAGACTGTCCGGCACCACGAGCTGGTTTGAAGTCGTAGTCATGTAAACGGGCACGTACGTCTGCGCGCCAGTGGTATCCCGCAACGGTGCCAGGACCCAGTCGAGGGCTATGGAAGAAGGCGAATCAGCCGTGAGCAGCAGCCCGGTGGTATCCTTATAGCAATCCGCCGAAACCGTCACCCGCTCCACCGCCACGCAATCGGTGCGGATACCCACTTTCTTTTCGGAACAGGCCAGTGCAATGGCAGCCAGCACCAGGAATTTTTTCATAGAGAAATCGAATTTTAACGTGTGACACGGTCTGTTACCAGGAAGTTGTAGCTCCATGTCATCTAAGCGTTAATTTTCGATTTTCTCCTCCCATCCGCTCAATTTTAGGAACAAGTTGTAGTCGCGAATATTCAGCATTTCTACAACAGCTTGTTTCTTGTCGGGAGCTTTGTCATAATAAGCTTTACAGATTTGGTACCCTACCCAATAACCCTGGTCCGGCAGATCACCTGCATTTGAGCGATCACTATTCGCAATCCAGTCAGAAGATCGGTTTAAATACATATCTTTTTTAAACCTCATCCAGATATTTTTTTCTTTGCCTTTTGCCCATTCGAACAATCGGTGGTTGGCCGTTCGTCCGCTGATTAATTCTCCCAAAAAATCGGCCATTCCTTCTTTGATCGAATGGCTTAACGTGGTGGTATCGCGCCGCATGCCCTGTTGTTGAAAATGAATAAGCTCATGCGCTATCAGATTGGGAAGAAACTTCGATTCACTCAATAAATTCCTCTTTTTCGAGTCAAATTCAGCGACCGGAGTATCATCCGAAAGGCATACCTGGTTTAACCCTATAAGAAGTCCTGCATCCGAAACAGTGCCTCCGCTTGTGAAGGCGCCCATTACAAAGTAAATGTCGGGAAACTTTGCCGCTGGGTATATTTCTTTAAAAGCCACAAAACTGCATTGAAAATCCTTCCGGAAATCGTCTATTTGAAGGGTTGCTTTACGTATAGCCTGATAGAACAAAGGCGCCGATCGGATGTGCTTCAAAAAATAGTCAATTGAGCTTACCTTGGCTCCCATGTAATCCTTCATTCCCGGACTAGCCATATCAAAGTAAAACTGTTGAAAAACTTCCCTGACATGACCAGAATCCGTGTTAGCCTTATCATATGCATCCCAGAACCGGTAGATGTCATCCGTTACAATCCTGACTTGGGCTGGGTCGCTGTTCAAGCTTCGGATTTCCTGAACCTCCCCGGCCAACTTCTTCCACTTTGCATGGGTGTGAATTGAGTTTAAATCAGGGTCTGTTGTAAGATGGTTTTTGTTGGTATAACCTAGCTCGATTGCCTTTTCCAGCATCAGAATCGCACTGTCAGCCTGGGCAGTTAATGCGAAGCAGCAGGCTGCATTGTAATACATATCCCTTTTTTTGGTGTCAAAGTCTTTAAGAGGAACCGACTGCAAGTAGTAATAAGCTGCTAATGAATAGTTTTTACATTCATAAAGACTATCGGCGGTCTTTTCATACCGCATACCAACCGGTATACGTTGCGCATGACCCAAAATGCATGGAAGCAAAAAAGTGACTAGCAGTTGGAAGGATTTCATTGCGTATGATTCGATCTTGGATCACCTAATCTATATCACCTTCCAATCCGTACTTAAAATCACTTTTCAAAGGGTGAGTTTCAAAATACTATCGGCAAAAACCATTGTAATTGGAACGCATTTTGCTATTTTTGAAATCCATTTATTGATATTAAAAGTATCAAAACTAACTCAAAAACGTTCCATATGTCCCGCCCGCTCCTGAAAAACGGCATGTTTAGCAGGCTGCAACAAGATATTCTTGCTTTGCAGGGATTTCGGGCGCCTGTTGGGGGAAGGAAAATCGACTTCGGGCTTGGAGCAATGGATTCGGCGTTTCCGAACGGTGCTTTTCCTATCGGCGCGGTGCACGAATGGGTGAGCACCGACCCTGAAAGCGCGGCGGCAACAACCGGTTTCATGGCCGGATTATTGGGCAAGCTGATGGGAGAACACGGTATATGCCTGTGGATCGGAATCCGCCCGATCGTGTTCGCAACGGCGCTCAAAGCATTTGGCATCGAGCCGCATCGCGTGATTTTTATTGACCTCGCCCGGGAAAAAGATGTGATCTGGGCTGTGGAAGAGGCACTGAAATGTGAGTCGCTGGCGGCGGTGGTCGGGGAAATTCGGGAAATCACATTTACGGAATCGCGCCGGCTTCAACTGGCGGTGGAGCAGAGCCGGGTTACGGGCTTTCTGCATCGGATCAATCCGCGTGCGGTGAGTACGCTTGCCTGCGTGTCGCGCTGGCAGGTAACGCCACTGGCAAGTCATATTGAAGCAGGGATGCCGGGTGTGGGACATCCCTGCTGGCGAGTGGAATTGCAAAAAATCAGGAATGGCGAACCAGGCCAATGGGATATGCAATGGGTAGCAGGGCGATTTGAATACCTCGAAAAGGAAACCGAAAGCCGTGCCGCGGCAGTTACCACAGGCGCTTCGCCATACATTGCGCAAAGGGCTTAGGCAAAAGAAATCTGCTTATTTGATCTGCCTCTTGAAAAACTTCCACGACTCTTCGAACATATCGAAATCGGTGATGAATTCGTGCTTGCCGTTAACGACTTTCAGCAAGGTTACTTCCGGCTTGCCCTTGGCCTGATAAGTGTATTTTTCCACGGTGATGTTGTTGGAAGTATCCGCGTCCGGCATCATGGATTTGACAGGCTGGCCTGCATATCCGTCCAGTTTCGCCCAATATTGGAATGATTGGTCCGTCGACCGGACCGTGCCCAGCGTGACGCCCGTAGTTTTCACTTCCCCGCCATCGTAAGGGTTCGTCTGATCGGCCGTTCCATTGGTGATCATCACAGGGATCGGCACGTTCATAGGTGTGCAATCCATATTTTCGTCGGTAGGCATATTGGCCACAACGGCCGAAATAGCCCTGATCTTACCCGGCATCGTGAGCGCCAGCTTGTACGACATATGCCCGCCGCCCGAGAAACCGGTGGCAAAAACCTGTTTTTTGTTGATTTTATATTTGGAAGCGAAGAGATCGATCAGCGCTTCGAAAAACGCCTCTTCATTGAGATTCTGGACATTGGCCAGCGCTGTGGAAGCCTTCCGGCATTCATTCCAGTATCTTTTATAACCTCCCGGATACACCACCATCACATTATCGGATGCCGCATGCGATTCGATTTTTGCACCGCGGCTCACCAGGCCCATGGGCTCGCCACCCGAACCATGCATGACAAATACCAGGCTCGCACCAGGCCTGACTTTCAGCGCCGGATTGTATGCAAAAACACGGTAATGGCCCTCGATCAACAAAGAATCGAGCACGTGCTGCGCATTGGCTGTGAATGCGAAAACGATCAGGAATGCGGAAAGGAGCTTTTTAAACATGAGTGAACGCAAATGGATTAATTTCCGCAAGTTAATCATCAACGCTTCAACATCCGCTTTTACTTTTTAATGGTAATGTCGGGAAGCGGCGCTTTGGCAACGTCCGCGATGAGCGTCTTTCGCTCGGATTTCAATCGGGTCAGAAACGGCTGAATGTCCTTTCCATAAGCGCGGTTACTAAGTGCGTAGAGCAGAATGCCCTTCTGCCCCGACTTCGCCGTAACCGACTTGAAACGGTAAACATCATGCTCGTAAATGCTTTTTGAGTCATCGGCGGCCGACTGGCCCAGCAGACAGTCGATGATCTTCTCGCCCGTTGCCGCATTACCAATTACCTCATAACGAACATCCAGCGTCTTTTTCAATTGTTCCAATTCCCGGAGTTTCGCCCCTACGGCATCGTCAACACTTGCAGAGGTATTCACGAAATCAATGGTAATCATGGATTGATAATTCGGCAGGGCATCGCCGGAAACCAGGTATTCCTGCTTGTAAAGCGAGGCGTCCGGGTGCGACGACCACGCCAGCTGATAGCTCTTCTTTTGCAGCACAATTGGCCCCGGAATGCCCAGGTAATCAACAACAGGCTTGCCACTCTGACCAAAACCCTGAACGGAGGCCAGCAGTGAAGCGGCAACGAGAGAAATGAATGGAATGATCATTTTTATGCGTGTAGGATTAATTTCAAAACAGAAATGCGATCCGGCGCAGTGCTGGCCGGATCGCAAACTTATCACGTCATATCCCTAAACGCAACGCGCAAAGGCCGTTAACCCGGTTATAACTTCCCTGAGTCACAATATTTTGAGCTAACGGTGATCTCAGCCCTGAGCCCTGGCAAGGTAGGCGTCCAGCTGGCCCCAGGTGCCTTCATAGCCCTGGTGCATGCTTGCATTGAGGTCCGAAAAGGTTTTCTCCTGCTCCGGCGATGCATTCACGGGTTCGGCGTGGAGCGTGAGGGTGGTTACGCCGTTGGTTTCGCTCAAAGTAATTTGGTTGTGCACTTCCAGCGGAAAGTCGAACGGGAACGGCGATGAGCTGATGTTCCCTTCGGGGTCCGTAAATGCGCTGAGAAATTGGATGGAATCGGGCTTTTCGATCTTTTGATAGCGGAAAAGTGCCCACATGGACATTCCGCCGTTATCCAGTTTGTAATGCGTCCTGCCGCCTTCCCGGAAGTCGAAACTGAGGAGCGTTAGGGTTGATCCCGCCGGTCCCCACCATTCGGCAAAGGCCTCTCTCGAAGCATAGGCATCGAAAACGAGCGACTGAGGCGCCTTAAATTGACGTACAATGGTAAGCGATGCTTTTTTAGCTGTCTGATTTTCCATTTGATTGATCGGATTGTTTGTTGTTTTGGATTTTGTTCAAATAATGATCGAGAGAGTCGAACTGCGCATTCCAGAACTGACGATATTGATCCACCCAGTTGGAAACCTCTTTCAAAGCTCCCAGTCGTGCTTCGCAAAACCGCTCCCGCCCTTCCTGCCTCACTTCCACCATCCCGCATTCGATCAGTATTTTGATGTGCTGGGACACCGCCGGCCGGCTGATCGAAAAATTGTCTGCGATGGCATTCAGGTTCATGGGTTGGTAGGCGATCAGGTTAATGATTTGCCTGCGGGTAGGGTCTGAAATGGCCTGAAAAACATCTCTTCTTGCTTCAACGGACATATATGTAAGTATTTGCTTACACAATATTATATGTAAGTATTTACTTACGCAATATTTTTAAGAATTTTTTTTCAACAAGCATGAAAATCACTCGCAACTTTCAGTTCATTTTGATATTATTGTAATCTATTTTGAGATATTTAAAATATCATCACTATATAACCACTTCATCAACAAATCATTACAATGCCAGATCGTTTTGCATCCATATGGTTCCCAAATCTGGCGACGGACCATCAGATTCGCGTCCGGCCGGAGCTTTACGGGCTTGAATTTGCACTCGCGGTGCCGGAGCGCGGGCGCATGGTAGTCACCGCATCGAGCGCCGAAGCAAAAGCGCTGGGCATTGAAGCGGGTATGGTGGTGGCTGATGCCCGGGCCATTCTGCCGTCGCTCATCGTGCTCGACGACGAGGCGGAAGTGGCACGGCAGGCATTGCGGTCGCTGGCCGAGTGGTGCCTCCGCTACACGCCCACCGTTGCCCTGGATACGCCCGACGGACTGATACTGGATATAACGGGATGTGCCCATTTGTGGGGCGGCGAAAAAGCCTATGTGCATGACCTCATCGCCAAACTGCATCAGGCCGGCTATACCGCCCGTGCAGCCTTGGCGGGCACCGTTGGCGCGGCGTGGGCGCATGCACATTTCGGGGTTTCGGGAACGATCGTTGCGCCGGGCGAGCCGCATAACGGGCTGCTAAAACTGCCGCCGGCCGCCCTCCGCCTCCCGCCCGAAACGGTAGAGAAAATGCAGAAGCTGGGCTTTTATTACATCGGCGGGTTCGTCCGCATTCCCGCCAGAATGCTGCGCCGGCGTTTCGGAGAGGATTTGATGGAAAAGCTGAACAAGGCGCTGGGCTATGCGCATGAATTCATCGAACCGATCCGGCAAACTACCCCTTACCAGGAAAGGCTCCCCTGCCTGGAACCCATCGTAACCGCCACGGGCATTGAAATAGCCTTGCAAAAACTCCTCGAAACGCTTTGCGGCCGCCTGGCGAAAGAGGGTAAAGGGCTGCGCAAAAGCGTTTTGCGCTGCTATCGCGTGGATGGCCAGGTGCAGCGGATCGATATTGTAACCAATCGGGCGTCGCATCATGTCAAGCACCTTTTCCGGCTGTTTGAGCTGAAAATCAAGACCATCGCCCCCGGTTTCGGGATCGAACTGTTTCTGCTGGAAGCGCCCGAAGTGGAAGACATGAGCGTTACGCAGGAAACCATGTGGGACACAACGGGCGGTTTCGAAAGCGCTGCCATTACCGAGCTGCTCGATGCCGTAACCGGCCGGACCGGCACCGACGCCGTGCATCGTTACCTGCCCGACGAACACCATTGGCCGGAAAGGTCTGTCAAACTGGTTACCTCACTCCGCGAGCAACCGAAAACCACTTGGCGAACCGATCGCCAAAGACCGGTTTTCCTGCTCCCGAAACCGGAGATCATTGAGGTAACCGCGCCCGTGCCCGACTACCCTCCCACCGTTTTCAGGCACAAGGGTAAAGTACATTATATAGATAAATCCGAGGGGCCCGAGCGCATCGAGCAGGAATGGTGGCTGCAACAGGGCCTCCACCGCGATTATTACACACTGGAAGACCAGGACGGGCGGCGTTACTGGGTTTTCAGGCTCGGGCCGTACTCCGAAGAAGAGGAAGCAGAGCGCCCTGAATGGTTTTTACACGGTTTTTTTGCCTGATAAACAGCCTTTACGGCTTGTCGGGTTACACTTCATCATCATGAACTATACGGAACTACAAGTCACCACGAATTTCACCTTCCTGCGTGGCGGATCACATCCCGAAGAATTGGTCGGCCAGGCAATTGAGCTGGGTTACAAAGCCATTGCCATTACCGATCGCAACACGCTCGCGGGTGTGGTACGTGCGCATGCGGCCGCGAAGGGCAAGGATTTCCGCATTATCCCCGCCTGCCGGCTCGACCTGCTCGACGGCCCCAGCCTGCTGGCCTATCCTACGCACCAGGCAGCTTACAGCCACCTTTCCGCATTGCTCACCGAAGGCAACCTTCGCACGGAAAAAGGCAAATGCGACCTTTACAAGGCCGATGTGTACCGGTACGCGGAAGGGATCAGGTTCATTGCGGTGCCGCCGGCCGCACTCAACGAGTCCTTCGACTTCGACCCTTCCTTTGAGCAAAATCTGCGGGAATATCGACGGGCGCTCGGAAAAAGCCTTTATCTCGGTGCGATACGCTCTTACCAGGGCGATGACATGAAAAAACTTTACCGCCTCGACCAGCTTTCCCAGCACCTCGACATCCCCCTCGTAGCGACCAACGACGTGCATTACCACAACTTCCAAAGGCGCGAATTACAAGACGTGCTTACGTGTATCCGCGAGAAATGCACCATTTACAACGCTGGCTTCCGCCTGCACGAAAACGCCGAGCGGTACTTGAAACCGGCCGCCGAAATGCAGCGCCTCTTCATGAAATTCCCCGAAGCCATCGAGCGAACCCAGGAAATCGCCGACGCCTGCCAGTTTTCGTTGAGCAGTTTGAAATATGTATACCCAGAAGAGCTGACGACGGAAGGGCGGACGCCCATGGAAGAACTGATACATTTGACCTGGCTGGGAGCGAAAAAGCGGTTTCCGAAAGGTATCCGCCCTGATATTCATGCTAAAATCTTACACGAATTTAAGTTTGTTGAGGAAATGAATTATGCCGCCTATTTTCTAACGGTGTATGATATTGTCCGGTTTGCAAACGAACAAAAAATTCTTTGTCAGGGACGCGGTTCGGCCGCTAACTCGGTTATTTGCTATTGTCTGGGCATTACCTCCGTAGATCCTATTGAAATTGACCTGCTTTTCGAACGGTTCATTTCTTCTTCCCGAAATGAGCCACCGGACATTGATGTCGATTTCGAGCATGAGCGGCGCGAGGAGGTCATGCAGTACATTTATAACAAATATGGCAGAGACCGGGCCGGTATCGTCGCCACTGTTACGCAGGTGCATCAAAAAGGTGCGGTGCGCGATGTGGCGAAAGCAATGGGCATGTCCATGGATGCGATCAGTCGCCTGTCGAGTTCGTTATGGGAGTTTACAGACGAGTGGTTTGACGGCAAGCTTATTACCGAGCACGGCTTCAATCCCAATGACCCGCATTTGATTAAAATCCTCGATTTAACAAGACAATACATGGGTTTCCCACGGCAGCTGGGCCAGCATACCGGTGGATTTGTGATCACGCAAGGCAAATTGTCCGACCTCTGCCCTATTCTCAATGCCAGAATGGAAAACCGCACCTGCATTGAATGGAATAAGGACGATATCGACACATTGGGTTTTCTGAAAATCGACGTGCTGGCACTTGGCATGCTCACATGCATTCGCAAGGCATTCGATTTACTAAAACAACACTATGACATTGAGCATAATCTTGCCAGTATCCCGCCGGATGATCAGGATGTGTATGATATGATTTGCAAAGCCGATACAATCGGTGTTTTTCAAATCGAAAGCCGGGCGCAGCAGTCGATGTTACCCAGACTAAAACCACGGTGTTTTTATGACCTCGTCATTGAAGTAGCCATTGTACGTCCCGGCCCGATTCAGGGTGACATGGTGCATCCTTATTTGCGCAGAAGGAATGACGAAGAGGAGGTCGTGTATCCCAAAAAAGAACTCGAAGACATTCTGAAAAAGACGTTGGGTGTTCCACTTTTCCAGGAGCATGCGATGAAGATCGCCATTGTAGCAGCAGGTTTTACCGCCACCGAGGCCGATGAATTGCGCAGAAGCATGGCTACTTTTAAATCCAAAGGCATTGTTAACACACTCAGGGACAAGCTCGTTAACGGAATGGTCAAAAACGGCTACGAAAAAGATTTCGCCGAGCGGATTTTCAAACAACTCGAAGGCTTCGGAAGTTACGGCTTTCCGGAAAGCCACGCGGCGAGTTTTGCATTGCTGGTGTATGTGTCGTCGTGGATCAAATGCCATCATCCCGATGTGTTTGCGGCCGCGTTGCTCAACAGTCAGCCCATGGGTTTTTACCGCCCGGCCCAGATCGTGATCGATGCGCGCAATCACGATGTGAAAGTGCGGGAGATCGATATTAACCACTCTTTTTGGGATAATACGCTTGAAAACATCCCCGGCGAACAATGCGCATTGCGGCTTGGTTTCCGGCAGATCAAAGGGCTTAGGGAGGAAGAAATGCAGATTCTCACCAATGCCCGCACGCAACCGTTTACCCATATCCATCAATTGCTCGAAGCCGGCATATCGCATACCGCGTTGGAAAAACTGGCCGATGCGGACGCATTCAGGTCGATCGGCTTCGACCGCCGGCAGGCATTCTGGGAGGCATCCGCATTGGCTGACCGACCGATGGGGCTTTTTGCCGGGCAACCGTCGCCCCGTGAAGCGGACGTGGAATTGCCGCAAATGACGCTCGCCGAGCATGTAATTCATGATTACGCCACCACGTCGCTATCGTTAAAGCAACACCCCGTCAGCTTCGTGCGCGAACAGCTGGATGCACTCGGCGCTGTACCGAGCAAAGCGCTTGAACTTATTCCGGATAGCCGGATAGTGAAAGTGGCAGGCCTGGTGCTCGTACGCCAACGGCCGGGCACGGCCAGCGGCATTTGCTTTATCACCGTGGAAGATGAAACCGGCACGGCAAACCTGGTCGTTTTTCAGAATCTTTTTGACACTTATCGCAAAGAAATCCTGCGCTCCAAATTGCTGATGGTCGAGGGAAAAGTGCAAAAAGAAGGCTCTGTGATACACGTAGTGGTGAGCAAATGCATGAATGCATCGGGATTGCTGCGGCAGCTGGGGCCCCACGAAGAACAGGAGCCGGATGTGCTCACCTTATCGCGCGCCGACGAAAAGGACGAATACGACTCCCTGGCAAAAGGCCGGAAGTTGCAGGCACGGAAAAACGTTCAGGCAGAGATTTTCCCCGCATCGCGCGACTTCCGGTGACCAGGCGAAACCCTGTCGAGATCGATTACCTGCATTTTGTAGTCCGCAGGCAGCAGCAGGTTGCGAAGGAACGTCCCCACGCCCAGTTCCCGGCTTACTTTGTAAACCGGAAGCAGCAAGTCCACAAGCCATCCCCGCCCCATGCCAAGCAATGCATTCACGCGCTCGGGAACGAGCTGCATTTGCACATTTTTCAGCAAATGGAAGCGGTACCAGCCCAGGTGTTTCCGGTATTGCCGGTAGAGATCGACGGTGAAATGGCTTTCGACAAGGTTTTCCTGCAAATGTTCCGCGCGCATCCGCTCCCACGTGCGCAGGTCCGCAGGCAACCCGGGCACGCCCATGCCATCGCCTACCGCGCGAAAAACATGGAACAGCTCTTCTTTTTCCGCCATTGTCAACTTTCTTTCGAGCATTTCGAATGAGCGAATGGAGTAATCGATCAGCATGAAAAGCACGTCGCGGTAGGCACTGTCGGGGATGCGGGCGTTGCGGCTCCGCTCCACGCCCTGGTGGATCGAAGCGATCTGACGAATGGCGTGCATCGCGTCGTCATATTCCGAAAACACAATTTGCCGCGCATACGCCACAGTCGAGAAAAGCCGCCCCAGCGGATCTGCGGGCAACTTTCCTGTAAAATAGAGCCAATCCACAGACTTATTTAATGCAAATTCCGCCGACGCTCCCGCAAAAATAAACAGTATCGTATCCCCCTTCCCCCAGATTTCCCGAACGATCGAGCCTTCATTCACAAACCATTTCATATCGCATATTTTTTGATTGCCCTTCCTCACCAGGAAGCGTTTTGACCTTCGACAATATCGATTCCAACAACGGCAGCATCGCATTCAGCCCTTCTGTTTTAACGATAAAATTCCATAGCGGTTCGAATTTTTTCCAGCCGCCTGTATACAGAAAATGCTTGGCCATGTGCTTCACCGAATCATGGTGCAGGCTGGATTTGATGATGTTTTTCCAACTATAAAAGGCGTCGTACGCCCACCAGTAGCCTTGTTCCAACGCCTCGGCGCTGAGCCCCGCCGTTTTGTACACCACATGCCGGGTGTCGTACAAATCCCAGTTGCGTGTGACGATGCGGCCGGCAGCCTCCATGTTTTTGTATAATTCCGTGCCGGGATAAGGCGTCAGAACATGGTAGGTGGACGTGGTAATGCCGTGGTTAACACCCCAGTCGACGGTCCGTTTGAACACGTCGGCATCATCCTCGTCCAAACCAAAGACAAAGCTGCCGTTGATCATAATCCCCAGCGAATGCAGCCTGTTGACCGCTTTTGCGTAATCCTTTTCCAGGTTTTGCTTTTTGTTGCTTTGCTTTAAATTTTCAGGTGAAAAGGTTTCGAAACCCACAAAAAGGCTTCTCAATCCTGCCTCGGCCGCCTTTTCGATCAGGTTTCCTCTTAATATAGCGTCCACCGTGGAAGCACCCTGAAAAACGCGGTTCATTCCCCGCATTCCTTCAAAAAGCGATTCCGCAAACCTGGCATTGCCTAGCAGGTGATCGTCCAGAAAATACAAGTGACGGCCCGGCAACCTATCAATTTCGGCCAGCGCGTCGTCCACCAGTTGTGTGTAAAATGTTTTCCCTCCTTCAAAAAAAGCGTCTTTGTAGCAAAAACTGCAATGGTGCGGACAGCCTCGCGTCACAACGATGGAATTGGGAACGAGATAGCGGCTGCGCTTGATGAGATCGCGGCGGATGGGCGGAATGCCTGCCAGCGTCCTGACCGTCGAAGTGTAGATTCTCTCCGGGGTTCGGTTTTTGAAATCCGCCAGAAAACGCGGGAATGTATCCTCGCCCGGACCAATAAAAATGCTGTCGGCGTGCGGCAGGGCCTCGTAGGGAAGCGAAGTAACATGCAGACCGCCCAGAATCACGTAACAGCCCTTCTTCCGGTATTCATCCGCAATGCTGTAAGCGCGAAAAGCATTGGTAATGTACACCTGAATCACTACCAGATCGGGCGCATCGTCCGTCCGAAGCGCCTCGACGTGCTGGTCTTGCAGGTCGATCTCGTCCTCCGGCGAAAGGTAGGCGGCCAGCGTGGCCAGCCCGAGCGGCGGAAAGAGCGAATACTTGATAGGCCTCCACAGCGGGTTCTCCGCTTCTGTCAGTGCCGGCAGGATCATTTTTACTTTCATATCCCATTACTAAAAAGTACTTTGCATTACAAAGTAAAATGATGGTTTTGAATTAAACAATACGCCGCACCGCATTTCGGACAAATAAAAAATAGCCCCCGAAAATCGCGGGCTATTTAGGGATTAACAAACCTGACTAAAACTTCATTTCAAATCCGCCAGCCGGTAACCGAGGTAATGGTCGACCAGCAGCTTGTAGTTCAATTTTTTCCGCGGGCTGCTGATATGCACGCTGTAAGCGCCCTCGCCGAGTTTCGAAACATCGAACCAGCGCCCGTAAGTGAGCTCGTTGACGGTTTCATGATAAATTGTGCGCATTTCGCTGTCGATAATGCGAATGTCATAGCTTTCCTGGGCGGGATTCTTGAGGATCACTTTCATTTTTCCCTGCTGCACCACATACACATTGGTCATCGCCGTTTTCACGTTCACATCCGACGCCGGCAACGACGATTCCGGCTCCGACATGCTGCGGTAGTCCGTCCGGCTGTCGGCGATGATGTCGTACGTCTTAATTTTTTCGGATAGCAGCTCGCGCGCCATCAGTTTGGCAAGCAGGTCGTTGAAAAGCCGCACATTTCGTTTGGAAAGCTTCACATACTTGCGGGCCATCGACTCCTGGTAGAGCAAATGATTGCCGCCGTCGAAAAACTGCACCACGGTATTGCGCGAATTCGGGTCGGTGTGGACCTGCCAGTAACCTTTATCGGATTCTACATAAGCCTCGGAGGTGGCAGCCTGCGCCGTTGCGGGAATGAAACTGGCCAGCCAGAGGGTCGGCGCCAATAAAAGGGCAAGGTGAATTTTCTTTGTTTTCATGGCTATCAAGGGGTGGAATATTTTTTGAACAAACACACAAATCCTGCTCAATGGGAGGCATTTCCCATTTACACATTCCATTTATTGATGGCCATCAATTTGTTTCAAAGAGGGAGTTGGGAATGTGAAAGTTGCAGCATATGTAAATTCTTTTCGAGATTGGGTAACAAAAAGAAATAGCTATGGTAACGATCACACAATTCGTATACGTGAAGCCGGGTAAGGAGGAGATTTTCCAGCAATTCGAGTCGCTGGTGCTGCCGCTGATACCCCAATACAACGGAAAACTGCTCCTGAGGCTGCGAACAGGCCCGGAGCAGTTGATCGAAGGCGATCTGGAGGCGCCTTATGAAGTGCATTTGGTGAGTTTTGAATCGGAAGCGGATCTGGCAGCCTACATGGCCGACCAGACCCGCGAACAAAACCTCTACCTGAAAGAGGAATCGATTTTGAAAGTAATGACTGTCAGGCAGCCGTAAGCCCGGTCACGGTGCCGGCGGAATGTAGGCCGGCACTACGTTCGATACCGGTTTAATGGATTTCAGGTAGGCGAAAATGGCACGCATGTCTTCTTCGGCCATATTCACATAGTTGAACCACGGCATAGGCGGCATAAGCGGGCGGCTGGTTTCGAGGCCTTTGAATTTGCCTCTGCGCATGGCAGTATTGAACTGCTCGAACGTCCACGTGCCGATGCCCGTCTCATCGGGCGTGAGGTTGGCTGCAAACGACATGCCCCACGGACCGGCAAATGCAGTGCTTTGACCGTTAAAAACGACCCATTCGCCCGTTTTGAGGATACTTTTATCAAAAGTCCCCAGCGGCTGGCTGCTATTGTGCCCCGACAGGAACCGGTCCATATCCGGCGCAGGCCCTTGTGGCGTCATCTTTTTGGGTGCATGACAATCGGCGCAACCCATGATGGTCACGAGGTACTCGCCCCGCTTTACCACATCTTCTTTGGAGACTACTACGGCATTGGCATGCGCGGATTCGGACAGCTTTTGGACAGCCCGCTTAGGTGTTTCGAGGGCCTTCGTAAAGGCACAAACCGACCAAACGGCCACAGAAGCGGCCAGGTAAACGATTTTCATGGTGATAGATTTAAAAGTTAAAGTCTCGTCAGGCGAACCTCACCTGCTTGTCGGGTAACCTGAAATACTGGTATTGATCCTGAAATATATAAGTAGGCACTTCGCTTGTAAAATCCTTGAAATCGCGGATGAAATGCGCCTGATCGGAATAGCCGAATTTATAGGAAATATCGGCCCAGTTGGGCGCCGACGACATTCCCGAAAAAGCTTCGTAAGCATTCCTGAACCGGATAATGCGCTGGTACATTTTGGGTGTGGTGCCGTAATGGTCTTTGAAAATCCTTTCAAGCTGGCGCTTGCTGATGAACAAATTCTCGCTTAGTGCGTCGATTGACAGCCTCCCTTTCGACTGGCGGATCAGCCGCGTGGCTTCGGAAATATGGCGCTGCCCCGACTGTGTATTTTTCAAAAGTCCCCGCAGGAAGTTCTCCACCACCCGCACCACATCCCGCATCTCCCGTAACCCATATACGTTATCGACAAGGCGGTTAATGCTCTTTCCAAAGCAGCTTTCGAGGTCGGTAAACTGGTTAAACAACGGCGCTATCGGTATTTTGAACAGTTCGAGGGCGCTTTCCGGCCGGAGCCGTATCCCAAACTTCCGGCACGAGCCTACGGTTTTCCACTGCACGGCATCGCGGTACAACCCCACCAAAAATGCGGGCGGCAACTTCTCCCATTGCCCGTCGAACAGCGCATCGCATCGGTTATCATCCAGGTGCAGGATCAGTTCCAGCGTCCCGAACGGCATACAGCGCTGCACCGGCGACTCGCGTTCGCCTTGTGTTTCAAAGCGGTGCAACCAGTAGCATTCGACATATGGCAATAATTCGGCAGATGGTTGAAATTCCTGATAACCTGAGCTCATCGTTCCTGAAAAGGGCTTTTTGTAATAACGCTGCAAAACTAGGGCAATTCTGAACGCCTGTATTGTAAAAAAGCGACATGCGCCAGCGAATTACTTAAAAATCAACGCATTGTTAGGCAAAACAATTAGTAAGCGGTTTCAATCAACCGCATCAAACCCTTTACCATGATTCAAAACCACATGCGTGCTTACGGATCTTTCTTCTAGCTCGATGATGCGGTAGCCGTAATAACGGCTGTGCACGACAATTTCCAGCGGGTTCTTTTCCATTTGGACGGATGCGGCCGGGGTTACGTATTGTGTGAGGTTCTCTTCTTTGGTAAAATCGTCGGTGTGGTAGTGTCCGCTGAAAATGGTGATCTCGCGGTCGCTGCGCACGAGTAGTTCCTTTACGGCAGCGCGGTTCAGCAACGGGTATTTGAAGTCGACAGCGGTGAGGACCTGCAACACGGGGTGATGGATAAAAAGCAACACGTGTCGGGTGGTAACAAGCTCGTTTTCAAGCCACCGAAGTTGCATTTCACTCACCGAATCTGACGATGAGTCGAGGAAAATGTATTTGAAATGCGTCTCCTCCACTGCATGGAACATTTCACTTTTTCCTTCCAGGTATGCCGGCTGGTAATGCGGCCGGATGTCCGCAAACTTGTCGTGATTACCGGGAATGATCGTAAAATCGAAGTCTTTCATCAATGCAAAAAAGCGCTGGTAGGACGCCGGATTCCCAATGTCGCCGGTAAAAATGATGTCCCTGATTCCCCTTGCGCCGACGTCCTGTAAGATCAGTTTCAGGTTCGTGTCGGTATCGGCCCCGTTTTGTGCCGACCATTCTTCCATTAAATGAATATCCGTTATCTGCGCAATCCGTTTCATAGCGTTCTTTTTTTCCTTCCAATTAAAACACAAAACCGCAGCAATAACTGATCCAATCAGTGAATTTGGACTGTGCCAATGCTCGCAGCTGATCATTTTGAGCCGAATAAGCAGTTTATTCGGCTCAAATTTTCACTATATTTGAGCCGAATAACTATAACATTCGGCTCATGAATTATATCTGGCAACATTCCGAATGGCCTGAGTTCCGGTATAATCTTGCCGACATGGACGATATTTTATTCGTTTTCGCCGAAGAAACGGGGCATATCAGCGGCATTTTGAAGGGCACAACCAACGCATTGCAGGTAGAAACGCTGATTAACACGCTCGTTGCCGAGGCGATCAAAACGTCGGAGATCGAAGGGGAATTTCTGAGCCGGGAAGATGTAGTTTCTTCCATCCGCAACAATCTCGGCATGGCGGGCAAACCTGAGCCTGTTAAAGACCGGAAGGCGCAGGGAGCAGCGGAACTGATCGTAACCGCCCGGAATTCCTATGCGGCACCGCTTACGGAAGCAATGCTTTTTGACTGGCACCAGACATTACTCAAAGACAGCAAAACCATCGACACCGGCGCCTGGCGGAAAGGCATGGCTCCCATGCAGGTCGTTTCAGGTTCGATCGGCAAGGAGAAAGTCCATTTCGAAGCCCCGCCTTCCGAGCGCGTACCTGCGGAAATGGCACAATTTATCGAGTGGTTTAATGCAACGGCGCCGGGAGGATCGAGAGAAATGACCAAAGCGCCTGTGCGTTCGGCTATTGCGCACTTGTATTTTGAAACCATCCACCCTTTCGAGGATGGCAATGGGCGGATTGGACGGGTAATCGCGGAAAAGGCATTGTCACAAACACTCGGCCGGCCCGTGATGCTCAGCCTGTCGCGGACGATCGAAGCGGAGCGGAAAAAGTATTACCATTCACTGGAAACGGCTCAGAAAAACATCTACATCACCGCCTGGATCGCCTATTTCGTGCAAACGATCATCGACGCGCAGATCCAGACGCGGATTATGCTGGATTTCACATTGAAGAAAACGCGGTTTTTCGACCAGTTTAAAAGCCTGCTCAACGAGCGCGAAACGAAAGTCATCCAGAAAATGCTCGAAACCGGTCCGGACGGGTTCGAAGGCGGCATGACGGCGAAGAAATACATGTCGATCGCTAAAACTTCCAAAGCCACCGCCACGCGGGATTTGCAGCATTTGGCCGAAATCCAGTGCCTGGCCCCTTCCGGCGGCGGGCGCAGCACGAGTTATCAGCTGCGCATTCCTGAAAATTGATTTTTATCTCTAACTTTCCCTAACCTTTAATACCTTAAAAATTTATGAAGAAAGTATTCCAAACCAACCTGTACCGGACTACCCGGCGCTTCGTGCTTTCGGCGGCTGCGCTGCTGATGGCCGCCTTTCCGACCCAAGCCGACAATGCTCCTCTCGCCTCGCCGATCGAAGGACGATGGGACATTTCCGTAGATGCAAATGGCAAAGTGCTGCCATCCTGGCTGGAAGTGCGCCACTCGGGCACCAAAACACTCGTGGGGCAGTTTACCGGTTTTTCCGGCAGCGCCCGGCCTATTTCCGTGGTGCATTTCAAGGATGGAAAGTTCGATTTCGCGATCCCGCCGCAATGGGAACATGGGGAGAGCGACCTGAAAGTGGAAGGGACCGTGTCGGGCGATGCCATTACGGGCACGCTGGTCACGCCGGACGGCAAGTCTTACAGCTACAAAGGCGTGCGTGCGCCTTCGCTACGCGGCAAACCCACGCCTGCATGGGGAGCGCCCATCAAACTCACAGGCGGTAACGAGATCAAAGGCTGGCATGCCACCGGCGAAAACCAGTGGGTAGCCGAAAACGGCATTCTGCGCAGCCCCAAATCCGGTGCTAACCTGGTTACCGACCAGAAATTCGGTGATTTCAAGCTGCATATCGAGTTCCGCATTCCCAAAGGCAGCAACAGCGGCGTGTACCTGCGCGGCCGCTACGAAGTGCAGATCACCGATGGCAAAGGCATGGAGCCCTCGCTCGATCAAATGGGCGCCGTTTACGGTTTTATCACCCCAAGCGAAATGGTCGCCAAAGACGCCGGCGAATGGAACACGTTCGATATCACATTGGTAGGCCGCATGCTTACGCTTGTTGCGAACGGCAAAACGGTGATCAGCAACCAGGAAATCCCCGGAATTACCGGCGGCGCGCTGGATAGCAACGAAGGCGAGCCCGGCCCGCTGTACATCCAGGGCGACCACGGCCCGGTAGAATACCGCAACATCGTGATCACGCCAGCCAAATAACCGGCTGCTGCTCAAAAGCCACGTTCAAATGATAATCTTCGGGTAACACGGGGTATTGGCGCCGGGGGTAATTTTGACGTCCTAAACTCACTGATAGTAATGGATTCCAGAAGAGATTTTCTCAGAAAAGCCGCCCTGCTCGCCGGCACGGGCGCGATGGCTAATTCACTCCCGCCCGTTATACAAAAGGCCCTGGCCATTGACCCGGCGCCCGGCAGCACGTTCTACGACGCCGAGCATATTGTGTTCCTCATGCAGGAAAACCGCTCGTTCGATCACCAGTTGGGCATGCTGCAGGGCGTCCGCGGCTTCAACGACCCGCGCGCCATCGACCTCGCCGATCAAAACAAGGTTTGGTTTCAGACCAACAAGGCCGGCGACACGTATGGCCCGTTCCGCCTGGACGTAAAAGATACCAAAGTGGCCTGGATGGGCTCCATTCCGCACGGATGGACCGACCAGACCGACGCCATGAACGACGGAAAATACGACCGCTGGCTCGACGTGAAAGCGCCGCGCAACAAGCAATACGCGCACATTCCGCTCACAATGGGTTATTGCGACCGCACCGATTTCCCGTTCTATTATTCACTTGCCGACGCATTTACCGTTTGCGACCACAATTTCTGTTCGAGCATCACGGGTACGCACCCCAACCGCTACTACTGGATGACCGGCACGGTACGCGACAAAAACGAACCGTCCGGCATAGCGCATTTGTGGAACATCAGTAATTACGAATACCCCGAACTAACCTGGAAAACATATCCCGAACGCCTTGAAGAAAACGGCGTCAGCTGGAAGGTTTACCAGAACGAGCTTACGATGGGTTACGGCCTCAAAGGCGAGGAAAGTCAGTGGCTGAGCAACTTCGGCACGAATGTTCTGGAGTATTTCAAAGCCTACAACGTGCGTTTCCATGAAGGCGGGTTCGTGAATCTTGAAAACAAGCGGCAAACGGTCGTGCAGACGATCGCCGATCTTGAAAAAGAAGCAGCTGCCGACCCGCGCGCCGCGACCCGGCTTGCCGCGGCGAAAAGGCTCCTGAAAAACATTGAAACCGCACAAACGAAGTTCAATAAGGAAACGCTGGCCAGCCTTTCGGACAAGGATAAAAAACTGAACGACAAGGCATTCACTACAAATAGCAACGACCCGCATTTCCACGAGCTGACCTCAATGGAGTATTCCGACAACGGCACCGGACGGACGCTGAATGTACCGAAAGGCGATATTTTTCACCAGTTCCGTGAGGATGTCAAAAATGGGACGCTGCCCACGGTTTCGTGGCTGATGTCGCCTGCGCGCTTTTCGGACCATCCCGGCGAGCCGTGGTTCGGGCCGTGGTATGTGAGCGAGGCGATGGAGATTTTGCTTCAAAACCCGGATGTTTGGAAAAAAACGATTTTCATCGTGACCTACGACGAAAATGACGGCTATTTCGACCATTTACCGCCATTTACGGTTCCAAATCCCTACAAAGAAAACACCGGAAAAGTCTCTGCGGGCATTGATCCCAAAATGGATTTCGCATTGGCCGATCAGCAGACCAACCCGTCGGCCAACCTGGCCAGTATCCGCGAAGGCTCCATCGGCCTGGGTTACCGCGTGCCGATGATCATCGCATCCCCCTGGTCGAGAGGCGGTTATGTAAATTCAGAAGTATTTGACCACACGTCCTCATTGCAGTTCCTGGAAAACTTCCTTCAAAAGAAGTTCAACAAGAAAATCCAGGAAGAAAACATCACCCAATGGCGTCGCACGATCTGCGGCGACCTTACGTCTGTTTTCCGGCCCTACAATGGCGAGAAGATCGAAAAGCCGGTTTTCTTGCAGCAAAAGCCATTTATCGAAAGCATTCACCAGGCGCAATTCAAGCAGGCCCCGGAGAATTTCAGGAAGCTTGGCGCGGCCGAACTCGCGGAGCTGAATAAAGATCCGCGGAAATCGGCATTGTTCCCGACGCAGGAAAAAGGCGTGCGCCCGGCTTGCGCATTGCCTTACGAGCCGTTTGTGAATGCGCAGCCTGGCAGAACGGCAGGCACATTTGAGCTGACGTTTAAGGCTGGAAATCAGGTTTTTGGCACAAAATCGAGCGGTATCCCCTTTCGCGTGTATGCGATGAAGCCTTACCGCAACGAAAAGCTGCGCTCCTGGGATTACAGCGTTGCCGCAGGCGACCAGCTCACCGACGCATGGCAACTGGCTGATTTTGAAAACAATGCCTATCACCTCCGCGTGTACGGGCCCAATGGCTTCTACCGCGAGTTCATGGGCGATCATGCGAACCCGAAACTGAAAGTCAGCTGTGAATACGAGGTAAAATCCTCCAAGCCAACCGGCAATGTGGTGGTAACGATCGAAAACCTCGATTTCAGGACTCACGACGTGGTAATAGGCGATAATAGTTATAAAACCGGCGTTAAAAACAAGAAATTCGCCGTTGGCGGGAAGGCTTCGCTTGTGCTGGACCTGGGCAAATCATTCCAATGGTACGATTTCAGTGTGAAGGCAAAAGGTTATGAAGGTTATGAAGAGCGATTCGCCGGGCATGTGGAAACCGGTGCCGTCACGAAAACCGATCCGCTGATGGGTGGCGTTGTATAGCGGATGTTGTTACATGCCTACGGCATTTTGAAATCGTTCGAAAATTGGTTTGATACCCAGGTTACGTGCCTAAGGCACTTAGGACTGCGGACGACCGCCGCATCGGACACTGCCCAGGGAGTACTACTCTCATGAGTAATGTGTTAAATCGCGTTGGCGATGTAGTATTGGTAGAAATTATGCAGAATGTGTTTCGCAAAATGCCATAGGCATGTAACAACAATAAGGCCGGGAATCGCCCCGGCCTTAAATATTGTCGATGAAATGTAACCTGACCCCTATTTCCTGAACGGAATCATCGCCCGCAATTGCGCGTCGCGCAGGTACATACCCGCCCACACGAGCACACCCAACGTTGCCGCGAAGGACAGCGATTGCTTTGCCATTACCATCACCGCAATGGCGCCGCCAAGGTAACCGGTGATCAAAATCGCCCCCAGAATGGCTGTGCGGGGAATAATGTAAAGGATCGTAGATACCAGCAGTGCGATCCCGATGCTCTGCACCTGATCCGCGGGCCAGCCCAGCGCCACCGATCCTTCCATCGAAAGCGGGTGCTCGATCACCTTCATCACGGCATCGACGAGGAGGAACAGAATGCATAAAATGCTGATTATCTTGCCGATAATGGCAACTTTGTCAGTGCGGGGCTTTGTGTCCTGGGTAACAAATGTAGCTTCCATGATTTCTTCCGGTTTATATAAGTTTTGTTTGATTGAATGATACAAAACTAGCAGGTGCCGGAGCGGCAAGCGCTGTGTAAATACGGCAGTGTTAGGGGGCATTTGCGCCATCAGCCAAATATCATATCAGGGAGGCGACACAATGGATGTGTTTCTATTGCGTTTTAGGTTACAAAAAGTAGAAATTATTAGTAACTTGCTTATAACTGAAATTCAGAACGTAGCCCGCAGAAACTGAAATATGAAAGAACCGATCGTGCAGGATCACATCCTTGCAGCAAGCATCCGCAATGGCGACATACCTTCATTCACAAGGGTTTATGAAACCTACCACGCTTATCTGTTCCGCTTCGCATTACGGTTTTTAAAGTCCAAAGAACATGCCGAAGAAGCCGTTCACGATGTATTCCTGAAATTGTGGGAAAACCGCGATTGCCTGAACAACGAGTCGTCGTTGAAATGCTACCTGCTCAAAATCTGCAAAAGCCACATCTTTCACATGCTCACGCGAGCGGGAAAAGAACAGGCCGTACTGCAACTTTGATCGCTCCAAGCCGGGCCAGATAGATGGACAAAGAAATTCATATCCGGAATCTCGTTTACAAATACATCTCGAACCAATGCGACGGTCACGAGCAGGACGAACTGCTCCGGCACCTGCAAACGCCTGCCGGCAAGTGGGTTTTCGACGAAGTGATGACTTCGGAAGCCGGTAAAATCTTCACCAAAAGCGAGGAAATAGAACCTGCCGTTTCGAGCAGGCTGCTGGGGCGATTGCGCCAAAGCATGGTCGCAGAAGAAACGGCCGAAGCGCCTCCGCTGCCATTTTATCGTAAAAGCAGTTTTATTCAAATCGCCGCGGCGCTGGCGGCATTGCTCGCAGCCTGGGCCATTTACTGGTTCGCGTCCTGATTACCTCCCCTACTTTTTGAGATACTCGTCGGTAAAATGCGTCCTGGCTTTCGGTTGGGCAAATTTCTCGCTGTTATAGCTTTGCGAGTTCCCCCGCGGGATCGACAGCGACGACCATTTGTCATCCAGCGCCATTTTCCCGATAAACACGATCTGCCCCACATGGTACGGATAATGCGCCAATTGCCGGTTAATGGCCTCCATCACGGTATGTCCCTGGTTTCGGATATAAACGATGGTGTTCCAATTGGATTCATTCAGTGAATCGAGCGCGTGGAAAAGGCAGTCCCAACCCTCGTTCCATTTCGCGAGGAGCTCGATCCGGTCGCTGATGTCGTTATCAAACTCCGCATCGCGGTTGCGCCATTCCTTTTCGCCGTCGGACGTCAGGAAGTCGGTCCAGCGGGAGAGCATATTGCCCCACAAATGCTTCACGATGCTGGCAATGCTGTTGCTTTCCTCATTGTATTTCCAGAAAAGCTGCTCGTCGTCCAGCTGCGCGATCGTCTTTTCGCCGAGCATTTTATAGTATTCAAACTGCTTTCTGACGCTATCAATGTAATCCTGGCTCATGGCGTGATGATTTGAGATTGATTTTACATTCCAAATTACTAATTACTTCCCACTAAACGAACCCGGATCACGGCCCCGTAGGCCACTTTTATGTCAAAAATTTCTCCCAATGCAGTTCCGTTTACGATAGAGAGGATCATCCTGATCACGCCGGCGTGGGTAACAATGCCCACTTTGGCAAATTCCGCTCGCCCCAGCTCTTCCCAGAATGCCTTCACGCGTGCGTACATCTGCATCATGCTCTCGCCGCCGGGCGTGCACACGTTCACATAGTCGTCCATCCAGGCTTGCAATGCCGGCTGATCCACGGTGTCCCACGTTTTTCCTTCCCATTCACCAAAATCGAGCTCCTGCAAACGGTCGTCCATGACAAAATCGGCTCTTAATGCCCCGGCAAGCTCCGTACATCGGAACGCCGGACTCGAATAAAGCACATCCAGGTCGTGATCCACCTGCGCACGCACGGTTTCGAGCTCGGTGACAAAATCACCGTGCAGCAAAAGGTCTTTGCGACCGTAAATAAGCCCGGGTTCAAGAATGGGCGTCGTGTGCCGGATCAGGAGAATTTCCATAAAACGACAAGAAAGAAATAGAATGTTACCTCGCAAACCTGCTGAATGGCGCCCAGGCAATCGCCGGTATATCCGCCGATCCATTTCCTGAAATAGCGCGCAAGCAGTACCGTCACCAGCCCCAGCACGACAATCGCCGCCAAAAGCAACGGCTGACCGAGATGAAATGCAAATGCCAACAGTGGCAGAACGCCGAAAAACGTGGCCGTGGCCAGCACGGCAAACGGCGGCTTTTCCGCCACGGGCTTTGCCTTGCTATCGGTATCTCGCGAATAGGGCAAAGTATAAATGATGAAAACAGGCATCAGCCTGCTCAAAGCATGCCCGCTCACCAAAGCACCCACCATGCCGCTCTCCAAACCGGCAACCGATTGCAAAAGCAGGAATTTCAACCCGAGTATCAACACCAACCCAACCGACGCGTACGTGCCCACGCGGCTATCCTTCATGATTTCGAGGATTTTTTCGCGCGTCCAGCCGCCTCCGAAACCGTCACAAACATCGGCAAAACCATCCTCATGAAACGCGCCGGTTAATAGAATGGAAATGATCATCGAGCAGAGAACAGCTATCGAAGGGTTTGCAAGATAATCCGCTACAAACCATGTTGCAGCCGCCGCTAATCCGACGATCCACCCTATCAACGGCAGATAGCCGGTGGCGAGACTGAGGTTTTCAGGCCGGTACGGCACCCACCGCGGTGCGGGCAGGCGGGTATAAAATTGTAATGCCGTAAAAAACAGCGTGAATTGCTGGCGTAGGTATGCCATGGGCTTAATATTCCGTTTTTTGACTTACACCCGCGCTTTCAAAACTCGCCATTTCGTTCAGGAAGGCAACGGCGCTTTGCAGGAGCGGATAAGCAAGCGCGCAGCCCGTCCCCTCGCCCAGCCGCATATCCAGCGAAAGGAGCGCATCGGCTTCCAATGCTTGAAGCAGTAACCGGTGGCCTTTTTCATCCGACTGATGGCAGAAAACGGCATTTCGCCGAATGTCGGCGTTCATTTTGAATGCACACAAATAGCTCACGGAGGCAATGAAACCATCCACAAGTACCAGCATGCCCAGGCGCGCGGCCTCCTGCATCGCGCCGCACATCATCGCGATTTCAAATCCGCCAAAAGTAGCCAGCACCGACTCAGGATCACCGCCCACATTATAATGCAAATCCATTGCTCTGGCGAGTACGGCTATTTTTTGTGCCAGCTGCGCATCGCTGAGCCCCGTGCCTTTGCCGACGCATTCCTCAATCGGGATGTCCAGCAACCGGCTCATGATCGCCGAAGCGGAAGAAGTATTTCCAATACCCATTTCACCGAAACCGATCACGTTGGCGCCAGTTTCGTGAACGTCCCGTACCAGTTCGGCGCCTTTTTCCATGCATTTCCGGCATTCGGCGGCCGTCATTGCGGGCGCTTCCGCGAAGTTCTTCGTACCGAAACCGACCTTTGCGTGGATGAGCTTGTCGTTTTTTTCAAAATCGTAGTCCACACCCGCGTCCACGAGCAGCAGCTTGATGCCATGCTGCCTGGTAAAAACATTGATCGCCGCCCCGCCTCCGATAAAATTGAGCACCATTTGAGGCGTCACTTCCGATGGATAGGCGCTCACGCCCTGCGAGGCAATGCCGTGGCTGGCGGCAAACACAATAATGTGCGGGTTTACCAGCTGCGGCGACAGGCTGGTTTGCACTGAGGCAATCTGAAAAGCCAGCTTTTCAAGTTGCCCCAATGCGCCCAGCGGTTTGGTTTTCAAATCAATTTTCGCCTGGATTTCCTGGCTGGTCACAACGGCAGTATGCATGGTTATTTCGAAGATTTTAAAGTGATGGGAAGCCCCGAAACCAGCATAACTGCTTCCCGGGCTGCATTGGCTACATATTGGTTGGCCCAGCCCTGCAAATCGGTAAACTTCCGGCCGGCCTCCGTTTCGGCATGTACGCCCATGCCAATTTCATTGGAAATGATGATCAAAGTGGCGTCAATCCGTGTGAGCGCATCGATCTCCGCCTTGAATGCGGCAAGCGACTTTTCGACGTCGTACTCGAAGGCCGTAAAAAGGTTGGTCAGCCACAATGTCACACAGTCGATCACCGCCGTTCTTCCCGTCAGCGGGAGCAAATGAATGTCCGTTTCACGTTCGAGCGATGTCCATTCAGGTCCGCGCTCATCTCGGTGGCGTTTCACGCGTTCGGCAAAATCCTCGTCCCAGATCCTCGATGTGGCCACATACACCGGATCGGCACTTTGCTGCAATGCCAAATCCATCGCATACCGGCTCTTGCCGCTGCGGACGCCGCCTGTCACGTAAATGATCATGACGGCTCGGCGCTTTTGAAACGCTTGTACAGGAAGAGCTGCCATTTTTCCTCCGCTACCCCAGCCTTGTCCATTTCAGCTCTGGCCAGTGTGAAAAACAGGTCCGAAAGCCGGTTGATATAAGCCGGAATGGCCTCATGCACTTCGTCGGTTTTGGTGAGCGACACGAGCCTGCGTTCACCGCGGCGCATTTGCGTGCGCGCCATGTGGCAAAGTGCCGAAACCTCGTTCCCGCCCGGCAGCAGGAAGTAATCCGAAGGGGAAGTCATAGCAGCTTCCAGCGCATCAATCCACTCCTCACAAAAAACGGCGCCATCCACGGGCATCGGGTTTTTGTTTTCCTTCTTGGCATCCGACGGGCGCGCCAGGTGCGACATCATGTCCATCAGGTCTTTTTGTATTTTATGCAGATTAGGCTGCCACTCGTGGCCGTTACCGAGCTTCACGCGCAGCATACCGATCGTCGAATTGGCCTCGTCGAGCGTGCCGATGCATTCGATCCGGACGTCGTCCTTGCTTACCCGGCTCCCGCCAAACAGTCCGGTAGTGCCCTTATCGCCCTTTTTAGTGTATATTTTCATTTTAATTAATTGATTTATAATAAATTAACTCATGATCCGGAAGTAACTCAGGGTGAATAATCCGGATAAGATCGGCCAGCACCAGGTGCGGGTTTACCGCGCCCGACTCCCAGTAATCGTTAGCGCCCTGCGCATTCATGCGCTTGTTGTAGCTATATATCCGGTTGGTTTTGAATGACTTAAAATCGGCATAGCGCACATCGCGCGCGAGGACGTCCTTTTTGGTTTGCACATTTCCAATGCTCACATTCAGCCAGTAGTCGGCTTGCAGCGCCACGGGGTAAACGGTTTCGAAGCTCAGCGGCAAACTGCCCGTCGCTTTCGTATTGGCCCAATGGTACGAAGCCCCTGCATCCCTGAAAAACCGGTACACATAGCTATCCCCGTTCGGCACATACCAGGCATCTTTGGAGTTCATGCCGGTGATCAGGCTCGGGCGCGAGGTAACGTTGGCCGTGAGCTGCACGAGCTTTTGATATTCCTTCTCCACCCGCGCAAATTTTTTGTTCACTTCTCCTTCCCGGTTGATCAGTGCGGCCATTAATTTCACCCATTCGGCCCGGCCCAGCGGCGTCGTTTCAACCCATTCCGAATTCACCATCACCGGTATCCCCGCCTGGTACAGCGATTCGTACCGGTTTACTTTCGACACCGGACTGCCCGTAGCCATCACCAGATCGGGGTGCATGCTGATAAGCAACTCCTCATTAAGTCCCTGATCCTTACCCACCTCCGCAATCTTCCCTGCATTAATGCGACGAAGAACTTTGTCCGATGAGACGTATTTAAGGTTGCCCATTCCGGTCACGATTTCCTCGCATCCGAGAAACCCCACCAGTCCGAGATGCAGTGACGACATCGCCACCATGCTCCGCACCGGAATTTCAATCACCTGGCTATCCTTATACCCGATCGGCCTCGGCGTGCCGCGCTGCACGAGAATGTAGGTGAGCGTGTCCGTCGCCTTTTCGAACGGGCTCATGATTTTCACAACCTTATAATGGTCGCGATAGGTGATGGTAAAACCTTTGGCGTGCGCCAGCTGCACTTTGTCGGGAAACAGGTCACGACCCGTGTAATGCGCATCACCCTTTTCGTAGATCGAAGAGGACGTGCTGCAACCGACGAACAAGGCGGGCAGCAAAAAAAGTATGAGTATTGATCTGATTATCATTTAATTATCAACGTTTCCTTAAAAAGCTGTTTGTGTTTTTCAGGTTAAATAAAAAATCAAACTGCCTAGCGTGATCATGAGCACCATCGTCAGGCACGTCCGATGATTCACATTGGCCGCCGTACGGACATCGCCGTGCTGTATCTCCCGGTCCGCTTCTCCGATGAATGGCTTCTCCACCACCCTGCCGTGATACACATTCGGGCCGCCGAAGCGGCAGTTCAAAATGCCAGCAAGCGCGGCTTCAGGATAGCCGGCGTTGGGGCTTTTGTGCCGGGGGCCATATTCGAACAGGAAACTGACGGCCCGCCCGCTGCCGGCCACCAGTGCCATGAGCAAAGCGGTAAGCCTGGCCGGGATAAAGTTGGCAACATCATCCAGCCGGGCCGCAAATTTCCCGAACCTCTCATACCGCTCGTTCCGATAACCAAGCATCGAATCCATCGTGTTGATCATCTTGTAGGCCATCATGCCCGGCACACCGGCCAGGGCATAGTAAAAAAGCGGCGCGACAACGCCGTCACTCAGGTTTTCGGACATCGTTTCGAGCGCTGCAATGCGGATTTGCTGCGGGCTCAGCCGCGAAGTATCCCGCCCTACGATCCTGCCAACCTGCTTTCTGCCTGCCTCCAAACCATCGTTTTCAAGAACCGCAAAAACCTTCCTTCCTTCGGCGATAAGTGAATGATTAGCCAGCCCGTAGTAAACAAACATGCCGTTAAACAACACATATAAAACCTTGATATTCAGCAAAAAGACATTTATCCCATAAAACACCAGAAACACCAGCGCGACGAGACAACAGCTTAATAATGCACCTTTCAAAAACCGGTACCGCCCCCCGTTCAGCCGCTTTTCCCCCCACGCGATCGCATTCCCGAACACGCGGACGGGGTGTGGCCAGTAATCGGGATCGCCGAGCCACAGATCCAGCAGATAACCCATGATAAGCGGAAGGATTAATAGTAGCGCGTCTGCCATTCTTTCAATGCATTGATCATGAGTGCATTATTTTCCGCCCGTTGCGTCGCGAGCCGGAAGTGCTGCCGGGTAAGGCCGCGGAAATTGCCCGCGTCGCGGATGAGCAGGCCGTGATTTTCAATTAAAAAGTCCTTTAATTGCGCCGCATTCCTTACCAGTGTCCGGCAGAGGAAGAAGTGCGTGTCGCTATCCAGCACTTCCAGGCATTCCAGTTTTCGCAATTCTTGAACGAACGTTCTTTTATTTTCTAAAAGCTGCGGAATCGGCGGTTGCACCTGCGGATAGTTGTCGTAAATGTAATGCCCTGCCATAATGGCAATCGTCCCGACGGTCCAGGGCTGTTTGATATTCAAAAGCTGGTCCACAACATCATCCTGCGCAATGAGGTAACCCAGCCGCAGGCCTGGAATGGCGTAAGTCTTTGTTAGCGAACGCATAACCAGCAGATTCCGGGACCGTCGCATGAGCTGCACGGCCGAGCTTGCCCCGTCCGTAAAGTCAATGAATGCTTCGTCCACCACAAACAAACACTGCGGGTTCAGTTTGAGCCAATATTCCAAGTCACTGAAAATGAGGCCGGTGGGGTTATTGGGACTGCAAATGAAAACAAGGTCGGTTTTTAACCGCGGGAGCGCCATTGCATCCTGCCACGAAAGCGTCGCTATTTCGTGCCCGAATGCGAGGCAGGCGTCCTCGTATTCCGAAAAAGTAGGCACCACAATGGTGGTGCGCTTGGCCGTGAAATGCTGGGCAATGAGGTAAATGCTCTCGGTGGTTCCGCTGCAAACCAACACCTGCCCGGCCGGTACCCCGTGGTGAGCGGCGATTTTCCCGCGCAGGCTTTCCGCAAGCACTTCGGGATACCGGTTAATATCCTGCCATTTTGAGAAGACATATTCCTTCAATCCCTTCGGCTCCCCGCCATACCAGACATTCGAACTGAAATCCGCGAGAATCTCCCGTCCGTATCGATAACCGTCGTCGCCATGCCCGTGTAACATAATATTTATTCTGCTATGCTGTTGTAAATCAAATCCATATCGATGTGCGCCCGGAGCAATGCAGCGAGTTTATCGTACTGTTGTTCCTTAAATTGTGCGTAATCGTACGTCACTGCTTTTTCCTGCGTGTAGGGCGCGAGCATTTGCTCGATCACCACGTCGTTGTCGAGGATGCCGTGGAGGTAGGTGCCCCAGGTACGGTCGTCGCGGAAGTAGCCGTCCCGCCGCCCGTCCATCATCGTCACAACCGCCTCTCCGGGCTGGAATGCCGTTGTTCTGCCCATATGAATTTCATAGCCGGTGCACACCTGCTCCGCCTGCCTGAAACGGAAAGTGCTTTGGAGTGTGGTCTTTTCGCGTTCCAGGATCGTTTCCACCGGCAGGAGTCCGAGGCCTGGCAATTCTTCAATTTCACTTTCCACATGGTGCGGGTCCATGATCCGCTCGCCGAGCATTTGGTAACCGCCGCAAATCCCGATCACGGTATTTCCCGCCTTATGCGCCTCGCAAATGGCCTTCGCCACGCCATTATTCTTAATCGCCAGCATATCCCCGATGGTATTCTTACTTCCCGGCACGATCACGATCGACGCCTTTGCTATTTCGGAGGGGTTATTGGTATAATACAAATTCACGCGCATATCCTTTTCCAGCCGGTCAAAATCTGTAAAATTGGATAGCCGGTTGAGCAGGATCACAGCTACATTCACTTTTCCTTCCACCGCAGAGCGGTATTTGAGCTCCAACGACACCGAATCTTCCTGTTCAATATGGATATCCCGGAAATACGGCAAAACACCGACCACCGGCAAACCGGTGAGTTCTTCCAGCATTTGCCGGCCGTCTTCAAACAACCGGCCGTCGCCACGGAATTTATTGATAATGATACCCTTCATACACGCCCGCTCCTCGGGCGTGAGCAATGCGATGGTGCCATACACGCTGCCAAACACCCCGCCTTTGTCGATATCGGCGATCAGGTAGGTAGCCGCGCCTGCGTGGGCCGCCATTCTTAGATTAGTAATATCCCGGTGTTTCAGGTTGAGTTCGGAAATACTCCCCGCGCCCTCCATTACGATCGGCGAATATTTGGCTGCAAGGCGGTCGAAGGCATCCTTCACGGCCGCAAACAGCTCGCGGCGGTCGTTGCCCATGAAATATTCGTAGGCCGTTTGGTTACCCACCGGTTTTCCATTCAATACCACCTGCGAAGATTTGTCGCTGGTCGGTTTCAGCAGCACCGGGTTCATATCCGATTCGCACGCTACCTGCGCTGCTTCGGCTTGTACCGCCTGTGCGCGGCCCAGTTCCAGGCCATCGGGCGTGACGAAGCTGTTGAGCGACATGTTCTGGGCCTTGAAAGGCGCAGGCTGGTAGCCGTCCTGCCTGAAAATCCGGCAGAAACCGGCCGCAATCACGCTTTTGCCCACATCCGAGCCCGTGCCGACAAACATGATCGGACGTAATTTTTTAGCATTCATCGAACATCAAATAACGATCCGCTTTGCAATAGTATCTGTAATTTCATCAGCCGAAAGCTCCTGCAACGACCGGTACTCCGCGCCCAGCGCCGTGGCCAGCTCCCGCGCTTTCCCGTAGCGTACATAGCCGCTCTCGGTGTCAAGCACGAGTGCGTCACAATGCAGATTTTGAGCCAGTTGCAGCGACTGCCGCCATGCATCGCCACCCGAGCCGGGCAGAGGTACATTGGCTTTGCCGTCGCTCAGGATTACCAGCAAGGGCTCCATCGTATCGCGTCCTGCAAACGATGCGAGCATTTTCTCCGCCATTTCCAATGCATGCGGCAGGGGCGTACGGCCGCCGGTCGGGAGTTGCTCCAATGCCTGCTCAGCCAGGCCGGTGCTGCGGGTAGGTTCGAGCAAAACTGTCGCTTCCACACCCCGGAAGGCAATCACCGCCACCATGTTACGCTTTTGATAAGCATCTTCCAGGAGCTTCATTACGCTGCCTTTTACGGCTTCCATGCGTTTGCCCGCCGCCATCGAACCCGACGAATCCACGACGAAAAGTATCAGCCGCCCTGCCTTTCCGCTACGGACTTTCTGGTGCAAATCCGCTTTGCCGATTGTGAGATCGTCCGGGTTGCGTGTAAGGGCGTGCAGGATGGTGTCCGTCATGGCGATATCGCTCGCTGTTTCACTCCTTACCGCCCTGATCGCAGCACCTTTTGCGGTCTGACGAGCGCGTACATCCCGTCCGTTTGCCACATCCGGAGCGGCGCTAGCGGGCTTCTTCGTCAATTCTGGTACGGTCATTCCAAAATCAATATTCGCGATGCGTTCGCTACCCTCGCTTTCACAATTTCCTTCACCGCATTCACCGTCTTGTTGCCCGTTTTGTGTTTTATCAGGTGCTTCGGGTGTCTGGCTTTTTTGATTTTGTGGGTTTTCGTCGCCGCTCGCCGGGCGTTCATTGGGTTGCTGGCTATTGGGGGATAGTGCTTTTTTGCCCTTCCGGTGCGTGAGCACGAGCGTGGCCGACTCGCGGATGTCGTCCGGTGTGACGAGCGTCCGACCGTGCAGCGCTGCCATTGTGACGGCCGTTTTGTATAGCACAATATCCGCCCGGAGACTGCTCACGCCCCATTCAATGCAGAGCTGGCTGATCATTTTCAGCAATCCGTCCGGCATTTGCACCAGTGGCAGCAGCTGCATTGCCCTGCTAATCTGCGCTTTAATAATTTCTTGATTGTCAATCCATTGATTAACAAAACCTTCCGGATTACGCTCAAAAGCGATCCGTCTTCGCACCACTTCCGTCCTTGCCTGCACGTCGGCAGGTGCGCCTACTTCCACCATCAATCCGAACCGGTCGAGAAACTGCGGTCGCAGATTGCCTTCCTCGGGGTTCATCGTACCGATCAGCACAAACTTCGCTGGATGGCTCACCGACAGCCCCTCCCGCTGCACGGTATTCGTGCCCGAAGCTGCCACATCCAGCAGCACATCCACCAGGTGATCGGCCAGGAGGTTCACTTCATCGATATATAAAATACCCTCGTGCGCACTAGCGAGCAGCCCGGGGAGCAGTTTGCGCGTTTTGCTGGAAAGAACAGCCTCAATATCCAGACTTCCCAGCACACGGTCTTCGGAAGCGCCCAGCGGCATGTCCACAAACGGCACCGGTTCGCCGCTGAGAGGCTGCGGGGGCATTATCGCCGCCAGTCCGCGCACCACAGTACTTTTAGCCGTGCCTTTTTCGCCTTTGATCAGCACCCCGCCAATGCCCGGATTGACGGCGCAGAGCAGCAATGCCTTTTTCAGTTCATCCTGCCCGACGATCGCGGCAAACGGGTACAAGTTCTTCTCCATATAATTGCTGTTTACCCTACTCGGTCCTCGATTCGAGCAGGGCTTCACTTTTGAGATACAAATTCCTTAAACCCTCCAATGCTTCCTCGGAGGGTGCTTTCCAAAGCCCGCGCTGCTCCGCTTCGAGCAGCCGCTCCGCGATGGCATTCAGCGCCCACGGATTATTTTGCTCAAAAAACTGCTGCATTTCCGCATCGAGCGCATAGGTTTCGGCTACCTTTTCATACATCCAGTCGTCCACCACATGCGCCGTGGCATCGTAGCCGAACAGGTAATCCACCGTGGCCGTCAGTTCAAGCCCACCTTTATAACCGTGTTTTTTAATGCTTTCGATCCATTTGGGATTCACGACCCGGGATCGGAAAACGCGCAGCGCTTCCTCCTTCAAATCCCGCACAACCGGCTTGGCAGGGTCCTGCGAATCCCCGAAATAATGCCGCGGCTGCTGTCCCGTGAGGTTGCGGATGGTGGCGATCATACCGCCGTGAAATTGCAGGTAATCGTCGCTATCGAACAGGTCGTGCTCGCGGTTGTCCTGGTTATGCAATGCCACTTCCACGCTGGCCAGCCGCTCGGTAAACTCCTTCCGTGCATCTACGCCCTGTGCATTGCGTGAGTAGGCATAGCCTCCCCAGTTGATATATGCTTTGGCAAAATCTCCGTCGTTCTGCCAGTTTTTTTCATTAATGAGCGGCAAAATACCCGCGCCGTAACTCCCCGGCGCAGCTCCGAAAATGCGGTAAGCGGCACGCTCCTCCGCTTCTTCGATCGGCAATGCATCGTCTTTTTGCAGTTCGGCGAGTTCTTTCAGATAGTGCTTTCGGATAAAATTATCCTCCGGTTGCTCATCCGCGGAAATTACCAGCTGCACAGCCTCGTCCATGAGCTCGATCAGGTGCGGGAATGCATCCCTGAAAAACCCGCTGATGCGCGTGGTCACATCAACGCGCGGCCTGCCCAGCTCTTCCAATGACATGATTTTCAACCCATTGACCCGCCGGCTCTCAGCTTGCCATACCGGCCTCACACCAAGCAATGCGAGCACTTCGGCCACATCGTCGCCGTGCGTGCGCATCGCGCTTGTGCCCCAGATACTGATCCCCACGCTCTCGGGATAGCGGCCGGTTTCTTTCCAATGGCGGTCCAGGACTTCCTTCGCGAGCTGCTGCCCCACTTCCCAGGCGGCTTTGGAAGGCAACACCCGCGGGTCGACGGCGTAAAAATTCCTGCCCGTAGGCAGCACATGCGCCATCCCGCGGGTAGGCGCGCCGCTCGGGCCCGCGGGAACGTATCCACCCGAGAGGCCATGCAGCAGGTTGCTGATCTCCTCGTCGGTGCGGGCCAGATTGGGAACGAGTTCCTGCGATACAAATGCGAGTATCGCACGCAGGGCGGCCATTTCGGGCAGCGTCGGATCGCGGTGAATGGATTCGAATATTATTCGGTCGGCAGCCTGTACGTCAAATCGGTAATGTTCGAAGAGGCGCATCATGTGGGAGGCCATTTCATCGAGCACTTCCAGCGCGTCGGCGGCAGTCACGATCGGCCTTCCCGCCCAGTCAGCCAGATTTTCGGCCGGTTCGGGTAGTTTATGTCCTTTTTGTTGATGAAGTGTATTGATTTCTAAACCATATAAATGTGCCAATGTCGCCTGCATGCCCGGAATGGGGCCGTTTGGGAGCCTTGTAAGCGATTGCAGCATATCAATGAGCGCCTCGCCTTCGGGCATTTCACCCAAAGTGTGCAGCCCGTTGCGGATCTGCGCCGCGCCCAGCTCGCACAGGTATCCGTCGATGTCCTCGATCAGGTGGGCAATGTCCTTGCCATCCATTTCGGTGAGGCTCACCGGCACGCCTTCGGGCGTCATTTCATCGTCCCAGTCATGTTTATGGTCGCCGTGGTCGCGGCTGAGCATAGCCGAAAGGTCGGCGTCGAGGTTAGTCTGTTGAATCAGGTCCCAGATCTGCCTTTGCAGCAGCGGCAGTTTCGAGGGATCGAGGCTTTCGACCTGGTAATACTCGTCCACCAGCTGCGTAAGCTGCGCGAGTTCGCCATAAGTATCCGCCGAAGTCATAGGCGGCGTGAGATGGTCGACGATCACCGCGTGCGCGCGCCGTTTGGCCTGCGAACCTTCGCCGGGGTCGTTGATGATAAAGGGGTAAAACAATGGTAAATCGGCCAGAAATGCATCGGGAAAGCAGTTTTCCGACAATCCGATCCCTTTTCCCGGCAGCCATTCCAACGTGCCGTGCTTGCCTACATGCACGATGGCGTCGGCGCCCCAATCGTCGCGGAGCCAGCGGTACAATGCGTAATAATGGTGCGTGGGAGGCAGATCGGGCTTGTGGTAAATCGCATCGGGATCCATTCCGTATCCCCTCGGCGGCTGCAATGCCACAAATGCATTCCCCAGGTCGAGCCCGGCCAGGGCAATGTGCCCGTCGTGCACGTAAGTTTCGCCGGGAGGCGGGTCCCATTGTTTCAGCATTTTCCCGCGTGCCGTGTCGGGCAGTTCTTCAAACCAACCGGCATATCGTGCTGCCGACACGTGCGCGGCCGCCTGCGCCAGCTGCCCGGGCGTGAGAAAGTCCGCGTCATAAGCGCAACGGTCGATCAGCGAATGGATCAGATCCGTTCCGCTCGCCGGCAAGTCGCCAATGCGGTAGCCCTCGTCGCGCATCGCCCGGAGGATTTGCAGCAGCGAAGCCGGCGCGTCGAGTCCCACGGCATTACCGATCTGCGAGGCCTTTGTATTGGAATTGGTTAAAATGAATGCGACTTTCTTATCCGCATTCCTCAAATGTTTTAGTCTTGCAAAACGAACAGCTATACCAGCAACACGCTCAACGCGGTTATCCAACGGCACATAGCCGCGCGCTTCCTTTCCTTTCTCCTTGAATGAAACCGGGACGGTGATAATGCGTCCGTCGAACTCCGGGATAGCCACATTCATGGCCGTATCCAGCGGATTGAGTCCGCGCGACGATGATTCCCACGGCCCAGCGCCCATACCGCTCGTAATAGCCTGCAAAACAGGCACATTCATGTCAAGTAGTGCCTCCGGTGCATTACTCGTCTGCCCCGCCGGACGGATGTCCGTCATGGCAAAGGAAATCGTGTTCACCAGCACATCAATACCCGTCCCCGCCGCAGTATCGAAGTACTTGAATGCAAGCGGCTTACCGGTGGCATTGTCCACGGATTTGAGCGAGGACGTAAATACCGGCAGCACATTCACGCCACGGTCTTCGAGCGAACGGATCATCGCATCCACGAAAGCAGTATTGCCGCTGAGCCAGTGCGCGCGGTAGAAGGTAATGCCAATGGTCGCCAGAGCGGGATCGCGGTGTTTCAGCCAGTCGGCCAGGTCTGCAAACTCGGGCAGATCGGGGTGGTAAATGCCGTGCTCGGGCAAATGTACCGGTGCATCGGCCCCGAAGCCGGTCATCAGCAAATGGTCGGAAAGGTAGCTGAGCAGCGAAATCAGGTTATTGTATCCGCCTGCCTGCAAATAGGCCAACGTTTCGTGCAAAATGGCGGGCGACACGGTGGAAACGGCCGCAAACTCGGGGTTCAGCTCGCCCGTTCCGCTCACGACGATCAGGTGCTGCCCGCGCTGGCCGGCCAGTTTCACGAGTTCATTAAACCCGGGAATGCTGCTCAGCCTGCCGTGAATGCGGACGATGATGATTTTCGCCCCGGCGATTTCGCGCTGTAATAGCTGCTGCATTTGCTCCTCGCTTTTGATCGCCATCAGGCCAATGCCGGTCGTTTTGGGAAAGTCGTCGGGCAGCAGCTGCATGGCGCGGTCGAGCGTAAGCAGGTCGGTGTCGGCGTGGGTGAGAAAAACGATACCGTCTGTGGGTACGGCGGTCTGTCCGAGTGCCGTAGAGGCTTCGGAACCTTTCCACGTATAAAATTGAAATACATATTCGGCCAGGTCCGACGGCGGCACGAGGTACCTGTCGGCCTTCACCATGCTTTCGATATAATCAAAAATCGCGATGATCTGCCATTCATAATTGATGGAATGGAACCACACCGAATGCCCGTCGAACAGAAGCGTTACCACGTTTGCCAGCGTGCATGGTCCCAGGCAGCCGCCCTTAGTCATGTGCACCACGTTGCGCAGCTTGCGCCGGAGCCATTCGTTTTTATACAACTCCACCGGAATGGGCGCATAGCCGCGGTCGACCCGTCCGCAGCAGCAGGCATTGTAGCAATATGAAAGATGCCCGCGCCGCTGCACGAGGTTGATCGATTTTCCATCGGAACGGGTAACACGCTGGCGTTTCATGGGCGGCTTTCTGCTTTTTTGGTGGTTTGGTTGATGAGGTGCCGGATAAATTCCGGCTTATCGGCCCAGTAGAAGTGGGTGTAGGATGCGAATGTATTTTTCACATTAAAAAGCTGCGTCGGCACCGGCACACCGCGCGCATTGGTCATTTGCGCGAGCGGCCCCTGCGGCGGATTCTCTCTAAAAGTGGAGTAGTGAAACTCGTGGCCGTTCACTTCCAGCCCGTCCCAGCGCATTGTGCGGTAACCCAGCGTCATTTTCGAATATTGGAGCGTAGTAACGCAATCGAGCACGCCGGCCATTTCGAACGCATTTCCATGGTCATCAATGAGTTCCCTGCCGAGGTACATCAGCCCGCCGCATTCCGCGTAGGCCAATCCGCCGTTTTCACAATACTGGCGTATGCTATCGCGCATGGACTGGTTGCCCGACAATTGTTCCGCAAACAGTTCGGGATAGCCTCCGGGCAGGTAAAGCAGGTCGGTTTCGGGTAAACCGGCGTCATGCACCGGGCTGAACCATTGCACGTCGCCAAATGCCCGCAGCGTTTCCACATTCTGATGGTATAGGAAAGAGAATGCCTCGTCCCGTGCAATTGTAATGCGGAGTTTCGGGGACTGACGCGGCCATGCAATAGTTTGATTTTCAATATTTAAAATCTTTTCCTGAACGGACAGTGCTCCTGCATCGTCACTTGAATGCTTACTGGAAGTGATTTCAAGCAAACGATCAAGATCCACCGTCTGCGGGATAACTTCCGCCAGCCGCCGGATAATTTGTTCGTAATTGGTTTCGGTGGAAATACGCAGGCCCAGATGCCGCGAAGGAATATGCAGCGCCTCGTTCCTGGGCAGGTAGCCAAGGGCTTCCACACCAGCATCGGCGCAGGCATCCTGCAAAAACCGGTAATGCGATTCCGTACCCACAAAATTGAAGATCGCGCCTACGACCCGAATGCCCGCATGGAAATTTTTCAGCCCGTAAATGAGCGGCGCCGCGGAATAGGCCATCGACTGCGCATTAATCACCAGCACCACCGGAATATCGAGCAACGTCGCTATTTCCGCGCTGCTGCCTTTCATCTTGTCGGCCCCATCGAAAAGCCCCATCACGCCCTCGGCCACGCTCACGTCCGCCTGCGAGGCATAATGCGCGTATACCGCCCGCATGTGCGCCTCCGAAGCCATGAACGTATCCAGGTTCACGCCCGGCCGGCCGGCGGCATTGGTATGGTGGATGGTATCGATATAATCGGGCCCGCATTTGAACGGCTGCACACCAAACCCACGGTCGCGCAATGCCCGCAGCAATCCCAGCGTCAGCGTGGTCTTGCCCGAGTTGCTCGACGGAGCAGAGATCAGGAAACTGGATTTTGAAACAGACATATTCACCATCGCTGAATTCAAAGTATGGACAACTTCAAACGCATTCGATAGTAAAGAAAACAGAAAGGCATTCCCCGGGACGAGATGTTACCCGGTGATCGTCGGATTGCCGGGGCGGGCGAAAATCCGATGAATATCCAAACGAGACCCTGCTTCATACCGCGAAAGCATTGTCAACAAGGAAAGGATGGGTGTTCTGGCTTAGGTCATCGAATCGATAACCCTTTACAGTTGCGCGACAGCTCGTGATTTCCACCACATGGGTGGCCCCGACGATTCCCCCGTAATGCGTTGATACGCAGTACCATTTCCTGTTGGAGAAGTATGTTAAAGAACTTTTTGTGCCGTAAAGGTAACGGTATTCGGGTATTTTTCTGGCTTATCTCCGACAAAAACACCTAGCTTTGCAACATTCATTGGTTCGCGCCTCCGGCGTGATTAAAAGGGAATCCGGTGCAAATCCGGAGCAGTACCCGCTGCTGTAAGTTCACTAACGATGCTCTTGTCTGATGTCACTGGGATCGAAATTTGAATGATCGAATGACTGAATGATTGAATGATTGAATAGAATTTATTCGGTCATTCAATCATTCAGTCATTCAATCATTCCCCCGGGAAGGCGCAAGAGTTGAACGAGCCAGAAGACCTGCCGTTGAATGTTCCGGTTTTGCTTTCGGGAAGAAAGGCAAGAGGAAACGGCGGGCTGCATGGCGGCTTCGCTCTTCCCTGCATTCTCCCATAAGTTATTTTCTAATTTATGCGGAAATCCAAATGATTCAGTATCTGCTAATTGACTCGTTGCTGCTTGGCGTGCAGCATTCCTTCGAGCCCGACCACATGGCCGCGGTTTCGGTTCTTGCCACAGAAGAAAGTGAAGGTCCGGACCGGCGGGGCACAGCCCGGCCGAGCGCGGCCCTCCGGTGGAAACTCATCTGGCGGTCGTCGCATTGGGCGCTCGGGCATTCGGTTACGCTCATTTCGTTTGCCGTGCTGGTGCTTTTGCTCAAATCCACGCTATCCCTGCAAGTGGCCGATCAGGTGGAGTTGCTCGTAGGCCCGCTGATGATCTGGTTGGGCATTCTGGCGATCCGTCGGAATTTCCGGACGCAAAAGCCCGCTGCCACTGTCCAGGAGGGCAAGGTTAGCCGTTCGTTCTGGGTGGGAATGGTTCATGGCCTGGCCGGGACCGGCGGTGCTTGTGCCGTGGCGCTTACGCTGGCGGCGCGGGATGCCACCACGGCTGTGTGGATTATCGTCCTGCAAAGCGTCGGGATTATCCTTTCGATGTCCGCCTATGGCTATTTCTTTGCTTTTTCGGTCGGTCGGTTTGCGGGAAAACGTGAGCGTTTTCTGATGGTGGTGAACTACCTCGTCGGCGCATTTTCGATCTTTATCGGTGCCGCAACACTTTTTGAATCATTTCAATCCTAATCAATGCATACCCTATTTTACCAGACGGCCCGCATTTCCGCGGGCGGACTATTGCTCTCATTTTTAGTCACTTCCATTGTTTCCGCGCAAGAAACGGCTGCCGATTCAACCGGCCGCAAAACGCTTGATGCGGTGGTGGTGACGGCCACACGCTTTGAAACCAAAAAAGAAAAGATCGCGCAGAAGCTCGACCTTATTTCCAGGGAAGATGTCCAAATGACGCCCGCGAATGACCTCACCGACATCGTCAGGAAGACCGCGGCAGTAGATGTGATCCAGTATCCCAACCTCTCTTCCGGCATCGGCATCCGCGGTTTTCGGCCGCAATTTTCCGGTCTGAACCAGCGCACGCTGCTGCTGATAGACGGCCGCCCCGCGGGGGCCACCAATCTTTCGCAGATCAATTTGAATGGCATTGAGCGGATTGAAGTGCTGAAAGGCCCGGCGTCGTCGCTTTACGGCTCGCAGGCAATGGGCGGGGTGATCAACGTCATCACTAAACGCTCCAAAGGCGCTCCTTCCGGCAATGCGTTCCTGGAATACGGCAGTTTTAAAACCGTGCAGGCGGGGGTCAATACCGGCGGCAATATCACATCTAAACTCGACTATGATCTGATTTTCAGCTATCTGGAAAGGTCGAAAGATTATAAAATCGGGGATGATAACTGGCTGCGGAATGCATTTGGCTATCAACACGCGCAGAAAAACTACACCGACCGCCCTGTCGTGGAAACCGACGAAACGACCGGTGACGGCGACCGGCGGCCATTCACGAAACTGCATTATTTCTCGGGATCGCTGCGGCTGGGCTATCAGCTTAGCGACCGCTGGCGTGTGGATGCGCGCGGCGAGCGGTTCCAGGCCGGGGATGTGGAGTCGCCGGGCGAACTGTCGTCGGGCAGTACGGAAGCCAGCACCAAAGATGTGGACCGCCAGGCGCTGGACGTTGCATTGACGGGCCAGATCGGGCAGCACAGCCCGAGCGTAAAGGTTTATGCTTCGGAAGAAAACACCCGGAACTACACACAAAACGTCTCAGGCAAGCGGGTAATACCGTTCCAATCGGCGCAGGGCCACAATGCATGGAAAGGCGTGCAGGTGAAGGATGTCTGGAACCTGGGCCGGCATTCGGTGATATTGGGCTACGACTACCTGCAAGCGTCCACCAACAGCCGCCGCTGGACCAACGACACCACCGAACGTGCCCCGACGCAGCCGGAATATGCGCTGATTTCGAGCGCATTCTTCGGACAAGCCCTGCTGAATATCGGTAACCTTACCCTGCAACCGGGCATTCGGCTGGATCATATCACGTTCGACGTGCGCGAAACGCCGCTGCTGCCCAGCTACAAAGCCGGTAAGAAAACAACCCCGTTCACCAGCCCGAGCCTGGGGGTTACGTACGCGTTACGCCCATCGCTGCGCGTGAAGGCGAATATCGGCCGCGCATTCGTGACCACCGACGCGTACAGCGTGGCCGGCTATAATGAAGTGCGCGATTCGAAAGGCCGCATTGCCGTCACAGCAGGAAATCCCGATTTGAAGAATGAGAGCAGCCTGAGCTGGGACTTAGGGCTTGATTTCAACAAACCGAAATCCGGCTTCGCGGCCAGCGCGACGTTTTATCAAACCAAAGTCAATAACCGCATTGCCAAGATCATCACCGTCGTGAATGAGCCGCTGGAAAACGGCGACGTCATTACCTCCCGCGCTTCGTTCGTGAATGCTGCCGACGCGGAAATTACCGGTCTCGAAACGGAACTGTCGTACGATTTTGGTGCAAAAGCCGACTATCGCTATTCATTAAGGGCATTCTGGAACGGCAATTCAATTATCAAGGCAAAGGAGCTGATCGTGAGCACGGATGCATCCGGGATTCGGCGCGACATTCAGAATGTGGCCCGGAATACCTTTAACTTCGGCCTCGCTTACGATAATATGAAGTGGCTGCAACTGCGGCTTTCGGGCAGATCGGTGGGAACAAGAAAGGACATCGACTACACCGATCCTATCAACCCGGAAATCGAATATCCGCAATACATGGTGCTCGATTTCGTGGCTCAGTTCCGGATTACCGGCGGCCACACCATCGCATTGAAACTGAACAATGTGACCGACGAGAATTACTACGAAAAACGCGGCTACAACCTGCCGGGCCGGGCATTGTCGGTTCGGTATATGAAGAATTTCTGATATCTACTTCTGCATCCGCGTGCTAAAACCAAACGATCCCGCCCCGTGATACAGGGTGGGATCGTTTGGTAATGGGCTAATGATATCAGAACTCAATTTGCCCGCGGATTTCGCCCGCTGGATGAATGATGTTGTGGATATTGAAGTAGTACAGTCCATTGAGCAACTCTGCTTCCTTGATTTTCACACCGTCCACCATCACCGAATTGGAATATTCACCGGAACGAGTTTTCGGGAAATTGGTAAAAAAGTCGTGCTGGATGCCTGCATTGGCACCTCTGGTGGCTGTTCCGTGAATGTGCGCGCCGGTAGGTGTGGCCGTCAGATCCTGCCATTTGATAAAATAGCTCAGCAAATGGGTCGATTTGTTATACATCACATCCACCGTACCCCACGAAACGGTCGACACCGGCGGCACTTGCTGCAAGCCCGTCAGCGGAATACCTTTTTTGACCACGACGTGAGGCTGGTCGTAGAACTCAATCTGACCTCTGATCTCGCCGCCGGGATTTACGGATGTGTGGATGTTGAAATAGTAAAGCCCGTTCAGCAGATCGCTTTCATTGAGGCTTGTTCCGTCCACAGGCACCGATGATGAGTAGGAGCCGGTTGTTGTCCTTGGAACAGCGGCAAAAAAATCGAATTTGATTCCCGCATTACTCCCTCGCGCCGCCGTTCCATGAATGTGCGCGCCTGTGGGAACATCCGTGAGGTTGGCCCAGTTGAGCGTGAACGTGAGCATGTGCGTGGTTTTATTATACGAAACATCGGCCCATCCTGTCGCCTGCGTTTGCTTCGCCGGAAACTCTTGGGAACCACTCAGCGGTAAACCTTTCTGCATGACAACATCCTGCGGCGTCTCATGGTCGTCACATGCCGCGCACAGCGCGACGAACAGCCATACCAGTCCAAACTTGCATAGAATTTTCATCATTTGGCTTGTTGGGTTGAGTTAGAAGATTTAGCTAAACTATTCATCTAAAATTACAATTATTTATGCAGACTTTTCACCGTATCCGCATCAATAAAACGTTAAGAATGAAGTAGTAACAGCAAACCTCAACCCAATAGGCCCGCTTGCGACCTACGCCTTGTAAGGCGGACCGAAACGCCGCCACCAGAGCATGGCCAGGGCTATCGGAAAGCAGTAGGCGATCCAGAAGAAACGGCCGTCGGTATGGGCGGAGAAAAGTGTGTAAAACCACAGCAGGTATCCTCCTATTGTGCCTACCCAGAGCGGAAGCTCGTCTTTCCAGGCACTTTTTACCGCCCCGCCGAACCGGTACAGGTAGTAGCAGCACATCGCTCCGGGAATCCCGAAGCTCAGGATTGAGCTGATGTAAGCATTCGGACGGGTGAAATTAGAGATGATTCGCCAGGTGATCGGCTGCCAGAAGAGCACCGGCGTATCGCCATGCCCGTTGGGAATGTACCGTTTCACGAGCCCCCACGCCAGCAGGTATACGACCATCCCCGCAGCCGCCGAAAAGTACCAGCGATAGTTTTTCCGGGCAAATGCATAAGCCATCGCGACGGGGATCAGCAGCACAATGCCTTCCTTCGCGATGGTCCCCAGAAAGATGCTGAGCAGGAAAAGCGCGTGTTTTTCCTTATAAATAGCATAAGTCCCCGCAAAAATCATCAGCAGAACGCCCGAATCAACGTAACCGATCGTACCGTAGTAAAATGTGGGGAAAGAAAGCACGAACAAGTACAAACCAATCCAAACCAGCTTATCGTCCAACCGGAAATGTTCCAGCAATTGATAAAGGAACCAGAGCGACGCGAGCAGGAAAACGACATTGACGATGTTAATGGACGTCATCGGATCAAACGGCAGCGGCGCCGCGGCCAGGGTCACCAGCAAGCGCTCGTTGAAAGGCGCCTGCACGTTGAATGCGAGGGGCGCGCCTCTGAGAAACTCGACGTTCCCAATGTAAAACCTGGCATCTCCCAGCGAACGTTCCACCAGCAGATCATTCCGGTTGAAACGCACTGCGACCACCAGAAAGAAACAGAGAAGTAAAGCGAAGGGACTTCGCCAAAAAGTTGAGGGCATGTAATATCGAACGGAACGTGAGATCAAGGCCGGTAAGGCGCTCCGAAATTAGTAAAATTTCGAGAAACATCACCCAACCCGCTGTTCCTCTACTTTTCAGTGCGTTGGTCGATATAATTTCCGGGATTGCATTCTTTTCCATTCATTTACAGCAATATTTAAAACCCGCGACAATGGAAAAGGCCTTTTTCGAAAAGCAAGTCCGGCTGCCGTTCTCGAACCGCCCCGTGACGGTCAAATATGCGCTGGTGCATGCCTGCTACTGGCTGCTGGTGACGGGCTTTTTCCTTTACGAAAAGCGCTACCTGATTGTGAAGGCAAGCCTCAATTTCTTCGCAATATGCGTGATCGCCCGCGTGGTGCTGCTGATGGTGATCGCCTACCTGAACATCCACTATTTCCTGCCCCGGTACCTGCTCAAAAAGCGGTATGCCCGGTATTTCGGGCTGGTGTTCGTTTCGATCCTCGGTTATCTGTTCATCCAATCGCTTTTCGACTATTACCTCTACGGCTACGTGATCGGCCCGTTGCGGAACAGCAACCTCGTAGAGGCCGTGTCGTACAACTTTTTCAGCACGCTCTGGTACCTCGCGCTGATGCTGGCGCTCAAACTGAGCATCGACTGGTACGAACAGCAGCGCATTTTGCAAAAGATCGTAGTCGAAAAGCTGAATGCCGAAGTCAACTTCCTACGCTCGCAGGTGAACCCGCATTTTCTGTTCAATATCCTCAACAATTTATATGCGCTTACCCTGAAAAAATCTGACCTAGCGCCGGAAGTGGTGCTGAAACTCTCCGAAATGATGGAATACATGCTCTACGACAGCGACGATACCACAGTTTCTCTCGACAAGGAGATCAGCTACCTGCACAATTACATCGAGCTCGAACGCATCCGCTACGACAACAACCCCGATATTTCCCTCGAAGTCGCCGGGAACCCGGATGGAAAGGAAATTGCCCCGCTACTCCTGCTGCCGCTGGTGGAAAATGCATTCAAACACGGCGTAAGCCGCAAATCGGACCACGGCTGGCTGCATGGCAAAATCCATGTGGGCCCGTCGGCCATCGAAGTGACGATCGAAAACAGCAAGTCCAATGCAGCGAGGGAGAGCAAGGGCGGCATCGGCCTCGCCAACCTCCGCAAGCGGCTGGAACTGCTGTACCCTTCGCGCCACAGCCTGCGGATAGACGACCAGCAGGAACGTTTCAGTGTTTTTATGGAAATCAATCTTGCCAATGCTTAATGTATACCGCTATGAAAAAATCCATCTGGCTTCCGCTTTTGCTGTTCACCGGCTCGGCCGCGCCCGACTACAACGTTTCGCCCACGCCCGACACATTCGTCGCAGCCACCCCGTGCGGCGACGTGCCGAGGCACCAGCTAGGCATTCCGGCCGACCTGGAATGTGAGATGATCAAATGGCGCCTCACCTTCCGCCGCGATCCGCGCCGCCAGGGGCGCGACGATTTCAGGCTTCAATACACCTACGGCATGACCAAACCGGGCACCCGAGGATTCATGAATAACGGCACCAGTAATGAAATTTCCGGCACATTCCGCATTACCGAAAACAAGGGTGCTACAACCGGCAGGTACATTTTTACGCTGCAACCAACCGGCTCCAAAACGCCCATCGCATTCCTCCAACTGAACGAGCATCTCTTACACCTGCTCGATCAGCAAGGCCATCTGATGATCGGTAATGCAGGTTTTAGCTACACTTTCAACAAACAGAACACCCATCTGTAAGCCATGAAAAAGTTATTGATCACCGCCGCCTGCTTCCTGTTTTGGCACGAAGCGCCCGCGCAATCCGTTGCGCTTGCCAACAAGCCATCCAAAACCACTTCCCGCAAACCCGTGGCCGAAGGCGCGAGCGTGTGGGGCGTTTTTCATGGTCGCGTTCCCTGCCAGGCCACGGCCAAAATGATGGCCATCGGCGTGGAGGCCAATTGTGAGGTGCTCAAATGGGCCTTCACTTTTAACCACGATCCGCAAACAAGAAAGCCTACCACCTATCAATGGGACGGCTCGCTTTACCGTGAACAACCCCGCACGGGCAAATGGGCGCTCGTGCGCGGCACAGCCGACGACCCGCATGCGACGGTCATCCAGCTCGATCCCGACCAGCCTGAAAAAACGGTGTACCTATTGAAAGGTGATGAAAATGTGCTATTTATACTCGACCGTTCCAAAAAGCCCATGGTAGGCGGCGATTACCTGAGCTATACTTTCAACCGGGTGACAAACTGAACCATCTCCGCAAAAACGCGACGTATGCTGCAATGCGTGATCATCGACGACGAGCCTCTCGCGAGGGGCATACTGGAAGAATTCCTGCAAAAATCGGGTATTACGGGCGCTGCCAGCTTCGCGAACGCCCGCGATGCCCTCGCGCACCTGCAAACACACGAGACCGACGTGCTTTTTCTGGACATTGAAATGCCGGAAATGAATGGAATCGACTTCCTCAAATCGCTCGCCCAGCCGCCGGTAACGGTTTTCACCACTGCTTACCGCGGCTATGCATTCGAAGGCTACGAATTGGGCGTGATCGATTTTTTGCTCAAACCCATTTCCTACGCGCGCTTCGGGCACGCGCTGGACAAAGTGCGGGACTTCCTGCAACTCAAAGAGCAAAACACCAATCTCGAACAGAACCTTACGGAAGAAAAGCCCGATTTCATTTTTGTAAAAAGCGGCGTGCAACGCGTAAGGCTCGCTTTTGACGACATCGCTTACATCCAGGGTCTGAAAGATTACGCCATCATCCACACCGGCGCCGGCAAAGTAGTTATTAAAGGATCGGTGAAAGCCATGCTCGAAATTTTCCCGCCAGCGCGGTTCCTGCGCGTGCATAAGTCCTTCATTGTGGGGATCGACAAAATCCGGCGCATCGAACGCAACCGCATCGTTTGGGGCAATCATCAGATCCCAATCGGACGGAATTACAGGGAAGAAGTCATGCAGGTAATCACCCAATAGCACATTTGCCGGCTGCGCGGCATGTTATGCTTCCCTTAGTTTGCGAATCTTTTCTGTGAGCAACTGTCTGTCGGCGCGGGATTTTGCAAGCGATAGCGAAGTTTTGAAATGATCCAGCGCCTGCGCGTCATTAATCCCCGAATACAGTTCTCCCAGCAATGAATGATACAAATGGTTGCCTTCCAGGTTGAGCTTTTCCGCCTCGCGGATCGCTTCGGCTTTCGAGCGGGCTTTGGCCAGGGCGTAGGTGCGGTTCAGCGCGGCAATGGGCGAGTATTCGAGGATGAGTAAATGGTTGTAATATTGAAGAATGTGCTCCCATTTCTCCGTTGTATCGGCCTTGATCGTGTGCCAGTAACCAATGGCCGCTTCGAGGTGGTAACGCGAGAGCTGCGAACCTACGGAGGCGCGGTTGAGGTAATGTTCGCCGCGACTGATGAGCGCCGTGTCCCAAAGCCGGTCGTCCTGGTCCTGGTACAGCACCGTTTCGCCGGCCGGGTTCGTACGCGCCTCGAACCGTGAGGCGTGGAAGCACATGAGGGCGAGCAATGCATTCACCTGCGGCCTGTCGGTACCCGGGTTTTCGATCAGCATTTTGGTGAGCCACATGGCTTCAATGCAAACGTCCTTTCGCAGCGTAATGTCCTTTCCCGCCGAGTAATATCCTTCATTAAAAAGCAGGTACAACGTCTTCAAAACCGCTTCCAGCCGCTGCTCGATCTCGGTTTCGTCCGGAAACTCCATTTTCACCTGTTCGGCCCTCAGTTTCTCCCGCGCCCGGTAAAGCCGCTTATTGATCGTCTCCTTGCTGGTAAGGAAGGCGCTGGCGATTTCGTTGATACCAAACGCGCAAAGCACATTCAGCGCCAGCCCGATCTGCGATTCCACCGGAAGCGACGGATGGCAAATGGCGAACATCATCTGTAACTGGCTGTCGGTAATGTTTTGCGCGGATAAATCAATTTCCAGCTCGTCGGCCCCGGGACTGTCCCGCACTACCTGGCCGCTGATTTTTTCCCGAAACAGCTTGTCACGCCGCAGGTAATCGAGCGTTTTGTTACGTGCAACGGTGTACAGCCACCCTACGGGATTGTCGGGCACACCTTTGATGCCCCACATTTCGGAAGCCTGCAAAAAGGTATCGCTGGCTATGTCCTGGGCGGTTTCAATGTGTTCGAGACCGAACGTTTTGCTGAGCACGGCGGTAATCTTCCGGTATTCGGTTCGGAATAAATGCGGAATCAGGTCCGGGTTTTTCATGGCTGTAAATTAAATAAGCCTTTGACGGTTACAAAGGCTTATTGCGATGGTTTGAGGAAACTACATCCGGATAATCGGGCGGACTTCTACATTCCCGCCTGCGAGAAGAATCGGGCAGCCTTTGGCCATGTCCGTTGCCTCTGCGAGCGATTCGGCCCGCACCATGATGAATCCGCCTACCGATTCCTTCGTTTCAATGTAAGGCCCATCGGTAACGACCTGCGACGGCCGCACGACGTTCCCTTCGTTGGCGAGGCGGTTACCACGGTCGATGAGCTTGCCCTGGGCTGCGATACCGCCGATCCAGTCCATCCATTGTTGCATACTGCTCTGCAATTCTTCCGGCGAAAGTCCGGGCATAACGGTGGGATCGTTTCTGAAAACAAACAGGAAGTCATTCATTGGAACATGAGGTTTAAGTTTTAAAGCCTGTTGACGAACGGCCGCGGCGGGACTGGACAAAGGATTCGGTTTTTTTACAAAAATTTAAAACCCCGCCTTCCGGCCATGCGCTTTGGTACGATTGTTTGATAAGACGGGATCGAAAATCAATCTGCAAAATAAACCGGAAATGACCACCACACGCACGCATTCGAAAAAAAGACGGACTATCAAGATCCTGCTGGGGATTTTGATCGCAATCGTCCTCATCAGGCTGGCGCTGCCGTACATTGTCCTTCATTTTGCCAACCGTAGTCTGGCGAATATGAACGGGTACTATGGGCACATTAAAGATATCGACCTGGCGATTATCCGAGGCGCTTATCAGATCGATAGCATTTACATCAACAAGGAAGACTCCGTTACCCAAAAGCAAACGCCTTTTTTCGCCTCGCAAACCATCGACCTGTCGGTAGAATGGAAGGCACTTTTCAAGGGTTCTATTGTGGGTGAACTGGTTTTTCAGCGGCCCTACCTGCTTTTTACCAAAGACAAAGTGGAGCCCCAGGAAGTGGTAAAAGACTCCGCCGATTTCCGGCAGATCCTCGACAAGTTCATGCCGCTGAGCATTAACCGCTGCGAGCTGCGCGGCGGCGCGATTCAGTACCGCGATAACAGTTCCAGCCCGAAGGTGGACATTGCGATGACGAACTTAAACCTGCTGGCCCAGAACCTCCGCAACAGCTACGATTCCTCCGCCGTGCTTCCGGCAAGCGTGCACGCCACAGCGGAAATATACGAAGGCAAGCTGCGCTTTGATGCCAAACTCAACCCGCTGGCCGACGCTCCGACATTCGATATGAGCGCCGAGCTCAACAACACCAACCTGGTGAAGCTCAATGATTTTTTTAAAGCATATGCCAAAATCGACGTCAACGACGGGCGCTTCGGATTATACACCGAAGTAGCTGCGAAGGACGAAGAATTCAAGGGATATGTGAAGCCGGTAATCAAAAATCTCGACGTTTTGGGACAGGAGGACCGGAAAGACAACCTGCTGCAAAAACTCTGGGAAGCCCTTGCCGGAGGTGCCGGAAAGCTGTTCGAAAACAAAAACAAAGACCAGGTAGCGACCAAAATTCCATTCCAGGGCCGCCTGGACGATCCGAAAACGAATATGTGGGTAGCCATTGCCAGCGTTCTTCAAAATGCATTCATCCACGCCATCCAGCCTTCAATCGATAATGAAATCAGCATTGCTTCGGTGAAGGATGAGAAAAAAGATAAGAAGACTTTCCTTCAAAAGATCTTCTCCAAGGATGACGACAAGCCGAAAGACAAGGACAAAAAGGACAAGAAAAAGGATAAGTAACAGCAAAAAGGGCTTCTTCGTGAAGCCCTTTTTGGTTAATGGTTCATTGCCGTGCCCGTGCCATGGTGCTCATGGACATCGCCGGTTTTTCCCACTTTGTTATAATCTTTCAAAACCTTTTTAGCCTCTTCCGTCCCGATCGCCTCCACGCGTTGGATCATATAAGGCAGCATTTTCGGGAATTTCGATTTGCCCGCCAGCTGTAATGCCCGTTTGGCATCAATCGGCGCCAGCGGCTCGGCGGCGTACCATTCCAGTAGCGGAAGGTTGTGGTCGTCTTTGTCTTCGTCTTTTTGCACCAGCGCATCCAGCACGTCCCAGCGCTGTGCCGGGTCGAGGCGGAGCATGCCTGAGGTCAGGTACAGGCGCACGAGTTTGGAATTATCGGTTTGGGCCATTTCAGCGAACTTTTTCAACGTTTCCGGTGAAACAGCCTTGTTTTCAGTCAGCAACTGCACCGACCAGCTACGGATGTACTCGCTGTCATTCGAAAGCAGGTCGGCGAGTTCTTTCTCCGTCAATCCTTTGGTGACGTGCAATGTCCACAATGCGCGCAGTTTGCGGGTTTCGTCTGGGTTGTTGGCGAGGATTTGTTTCAATGCCTTGTGCACTTTTTTGTTCGGGCCGCGTTCCTGCAAAATCGTGCGCGCCTGCCTTACGTACCATTCATTGGCATGGAGCTGATAGTTAACGAGTTCCATATCAGAGGCTTTAGACAAATCCACCTGCACCCATTTATCGTTCTCGTGCGAAATCTTGAAAATGCGGCCCATGGTTTTGTTATGCACGTCGGGGTTGGGGCTATGGCATTGGTTCTTATCGTACCAGTCGATCGCCCACACCGACCCGCTGGCGTCGTATTTGAAGTTCAGCCACTGCGACCATGAGTCGTTCATGGCCATAAAGTCGTTTTTATGCGTGGCCTCGTAGCCGGAGCCCGAGCGGGTGAGGTGATCGATATTGAGGCGTGCGCCGTTGATATTGTTCATAAAAATATCGTTGCGGTATTCCTTCGGCCAACTGTTGCCGAGGTAGATCATCGCCCCTGCGTGCGCATGCCCGCCACCGGCCGAAGCCGAGCGGAAGTTGCCCGCGTGCGGCCCGCGCTCTCCCACCCAATGCACGTGATCGGCAATGGTCTTGATGTCGTCGTAAGTGTATGGGTTGAAATGCTTGCCCGCCTGCCGCTGGTAGCGTGCGCCCTGGATCACGTGGTACATATGCGGTATCACGCACACGGTAATGAACGGATGTCCGTAATCGTTGAAATCAATCCCCCAAGGGTTGCTCGACCCCTCTGCGAACACTTCGAATTTGTGCGACACAGGATGGTACCGCCACACTCCGGCATTGATTTTCGTCCTTTCGGAATCCGGGGCGCCGGGCTTGCCTACGTTGGAATGCGTAAACACGCCATGCGTGCCATACAGCCAGCCATCCGGCCCCCAGCGCAGGTTGTTGAGCACCTCATGGGTATCTTCCAGCCCCCAGCCGTCGAGCAGAATCTGCGGCGGACCGGCGGGTTTGTCATTTTTAAAATCGGCCGGGATAAACAGCAGATGCGGTGCAGAACCGAGCCATACTCCACCCATTCCTACTTCAATGCCGCTGATGAGGTTCAGGTTTTCGGCAAATACCTTCCGCTTGTCGAGCGTGCCATCGCCATTGGTGTCTTCAAAAATGAGGATCTTGTCCCTTCCCTGCCCTTCCGGGGCACGCAAGGGATAAGTGTGGCCTTCTACTACCCATAACCTTCCGCGGTAGTCGATCGTGAAGCTGATGGGGCGGATAATATCCGGCTCAGCCGCCGCCAATGCTATTTTGAAGCCTGTGGGCGGCGTCATGGCCTTCGCTGCTTCCGTGCCGGAAAGGCCGGCGTTCAAAACCGGGTCCAGCGGGGGAAGAATGATAATGTCTTTCTGTTTCAGCTCATTCGGAAACTCGGGACGGCTGGCGTAGAAGCGAAAATCGTCGAAATTGATGTGCGCCCATTTGTCGTTCGGAATGTAGGGAATTTGAGAAATGCCCGTTTCATTGTCGACGATCCTGATGAATACTACCTTGTTCAGATAAGGCTGCAAATCCACCACCGCCGGCTGCAATGTAGCCCTCCCCTGCCCGGTAATGTGGTAAATGACCTTGTTATCTGCCGCAGTAACGATTTCCACGCGGGTATCCTGCAATGCACCTCCCGACACACGGAAGGCCGCAAACGGCTGCGTTACCTGGAAAGGCACGGAAGTGAGCGTGCCGGTTTGCTTGTAGTTGAGCGTGCCGCCGCTGCTGAGGAAGAATTTGCCTTCATACCCGATACTCATTTCTTTTTCATGCACCGGCGAAGGATCGGAGCTGTAAAGTGCCTGCTTGAATGCATCGCCCGTGGCCGTCCAGTTTTGCAGATCGCCCGTTTCGAAACCGAGGTTCAGCGGCTGTCCGTCCCTGGTCGGCAGCTGGCCTGCAACGGTTTCATTGGAAATTACGCCTTCCACCACCTCAAAAGCGCCCACCATCCCCGCAGCACGGTGCCCGGGCACGGAGCAATAATAGGTGTCGCTCTGCTCCGCCTTGAAAGTAATGCTGGTGCTGGTCCCTTTTTCGATAATCACCTTGCTTTTGATCCCCAGCTTTTCCAATGCGATATCGTGCGTCATGAGCTCCCCGTTCGTGATCGTGATCCGGACGCGGTCGCCCTTGTTGGCTTTCAAGGTCGGGTTTCTGGCGCCGTCTTTGGCAAAAAAGCCCAGCATGGTGGCTTCGAGCGCATAGTCGCGGTCGAATTTCTCGGTGGATTGCGTGGTTTGGGTTTGCTGTGCAATGGCAGGGGCTACCGGGGGCGTCACGATGGCGAGCGCCAGCGGGACCAAAAAGTGTGTCAACCTTATCATATTCATCTGTTTAGGAAAATCTCTGTCAGGAACTGAGAGTAAAGCAATCCCCTACCAGATTTATACTTATAGCCCCACTTTTTGATGAGCCTGCGGCCGTAATGCCGTGCGCAAATACATTTCCCGGCTACGCGCTGGTCACTTGGCGGCCGCTTCGTTCTCTCCGATCCGCAATGCTACGATCTTCCGGATCAGTCCGAGCGGCATGGGCTTGTTCAGCGGAAAATGGACGGAGCCTTTCGATCCTTTGTAGCCGGAAAGTTCTTCGGAGAGCTTTTGAAAAATGCTTTCCGAAATCGGGTATAGTGCCACGTGTTTCTTCCAACCTGCAAAATAAATCAGATAAGTCCCATTCAGGTTAAAGGTGGGCATATCGTACGAAATCGTCTCCACCGCCTCCGGCGCGACGGTCCTGATTTCCGCGCGGATCTGCCGCAATACTGCCTGGACGTCGTCCGGGAAGCCGGCAATGTATTCATCAATGGTCTTTGGTTTTGAAGCGGCCATGTTCGTTGCGTCTGATGAGCGGAGAAGTTAGTAAATATTCCCGTCCCCATCATCAAAGTACCAGCTTGTAACCTCTGCCTCGGATATTGATAATCTGGATTTTAGGATCTTCCCGCAGGTGACGGCGGAGTTTGGTGATGAATACGTCGAGACTGCGTCCGTTGAAGAAGGAATCGTCGCCCCAGAGTTCCATGAGCACTTCGCTGCGGCCGAGCACCTCGTTGCGTTGCAGGTAAAGTCGGCGCAGGAGTTCGGCTTCGCGGTGCGACAAGGCAATTTCCCGGCCGTCCAATGAGAGCCTTTGCTTGGCCGGATCGAACGAATACCGCCCGATTTTGAATGTTCCGTTGCCGGTACTGCGGTGCGCACCGGCACGCAGGAGGGCATTAATGCGCACAATGAGCTCTTCGAGGCTGAATGGCTTTTTGAGGTAATCGTTCCCGCCCAGCTCGAAGCCGCGCACCACGTCGGCGGTTTGCGAGCGGGCCGTGAGGAACATGATCGGAACGTGCGGATCGTCTCGGCGGATATGCTCGGCCATGGTGAAGCCGTCCATATCGGGCATCATAATGTCGGCTACGACGATGTCGGGCCGGTGCAGCCGGAATTGTTCCAGCCCTTCGACTCCGTTGGCAGCATACAGCACTTCAAAGCCCCTGTAAGTGAGGCTGTCTTTCACGATCATGCCCAGCGCTGGTTCGTCCTCGATGAATAATACCGTAGCCATTTTTCAGAATTTTAATACAAATGCACTCCCCTTCCCCGGCTCGCTCGCCAGACTGATGCTCCCGCCATGCTTTTCCACCACCTGCCGCACATACGCCAGGCCGAGGCCAAAGCCTTTTACCTGATGAAGGTCGCCGGTGGGCACGCGAAAGAACCGGTCGAAAACCGAGGCTTGATATGCTTTGGGAATGCCAATGCCGTTGTCGGTGACCGTGAGCTGCCAGCCCTGCCGCTCTCGCTGAAAATCGAATGAGATGGTGACGCGCTCGTAGGAATACTTGATCGCATTGTCGATCAGGTTGTTCAGCACATTTCCGAAGTGGACCTTATCGACATTCACCGTAGTGCCAAACGGGATATGCATATTGAAAGTCACCGTTTTAGGTGATTTGATGCGATGGTCGGCCACGAGCTCGCACAGCAGTTCGGCCAGGCTCACCGGCTCGGTATGGAATTCCAGCTCCTGTTTCTCGTCCACAGCCAGGTTCAGCACTTTTTCGACGAGGTCGGACAGCCGTTGGAGGTTGTTTTGAGAAACATGCAGGTATTCTTCGGCCTTTCGCGGATCTTTCAAAGCCCCGAAATGCAGCATCGCATCCACTGCCGCAGAGACGGTCGCGATGGGCGTTTTGAGCTCGTGGGTCATGTTATTGATAAAATCATTTTTGATTTCCGACAGCTTTTTCTGGCGTAGGATCGTCCGCAGCATAAACACGAAGCAACCCGTCGTGAGCAGCAGCAGCAGCACCGAACAGCCTAGCAGCCAGCCCATTCTTTTCAACAGGTAGGGCACGGGTGTTTCGAAGGTAGCCTGTACAAACAAATGCTTCACCGGGTTAATCGGCAGCGGCAGCGTGCTGAAACGACTGTCGGTCTGCTTCCTCAAACCGTTGAAAACGATCACGTTATTGGAGCCGGGGTTAGGCAGGATGTAGAGGGTATCGAGCAGGAAAGCGGCGTCGATGTTTCGCCTCTGCAATTCCTGGCGGTAGGCCGAGTACACCTTCCGCATGTCCACCTGTCCGCCGTCGGCCCAGTCTTGCACGACATACCTGGAAATGCGGCGCGCAAGCGTGTCCGCCGGGGCGATGGTGACGCTGTCGTTATTGAACTTATAATAAAATCTTGATCCTGAGCCGTTTGCATCCATCCGCCTGACCACTACCTGCGATCCCGGCAATGCCGGCGGCCCCGGGGCACCCGGCCTGAATAGCTTGCGGGCCTCGTCGATCTGCTGCCCTTCGATCACCTGAAACAGCGCATCCTGGACCACATTGCCAAACTGCTGACGGTTCAGCTTATAGGTCGTCCAAAGCCAATATCCCTGGAATGCATTGATCGCTACAATGCAGGCGGTCATCAGCCAGAAAATGGAACGGATGCGGCGGTTCGTCATACCACAAAGCTACGCTTCCGGCCCGACGATTTTGGGCACCTTAACACTATTTAACACTAAACAGAATTGATTAAGAAGGCATTCTAGCGAGCAAGCGACAGCGCGGGCGTAGCCCTCCGGTGGAAGATCCTCACACCATCCAGCTCCCGTACAAACTGGTAATGCCGCTGCACATATTCGCGCACCACAGGAACCCGGTCGTGCGGCAGAAAGATGTCGCCCTTTTCGGAATATTCGGGCAACATGGCTTCGACGAAGATTTTCGGTTTGTTTTCCTCCATATCCTCCACGAAGTCGCGCGTCCAGTTCGGGATCAACGGCGATTTCATCGAAAAATGAAACGTATGCACATCGCGGTAGCCCATGGGCCGCTGCGAAGTGACCAGCAGCCCATCGCGCCAGCCCCACACCACCACGGGGTCCGACGGCCGGCTATTCCGGACGATATGCCCCACGACTTTTCGATCGGTATCCGTACGTTTATCATAAGCCAGGTCGCGATCGAGGTATTTCAGGCTCACAGCCGTTTGCAGCAAGCCCCCGAGCAGCAGAAAACCGACCGCGTATCGACGCACAGCCAGCGTGCTCATCGACAGCATTAACGCAATGAATATCAACACAGGGACAAAAACAAAGAGCTTGTAATGTTCGAAATTATTACCCGACTGCAATACCGCATACATGCTCAGAAGCATGAGCAAAACGGTAAAAATGAGCGGCATCCGGTTTGTCCTGAACCCTGAAACCCATTGCCTGAACGATACCACCGGCAACACCGCGGCCAGCGCAAATAAGGTAAGCACGTAAATGCCCGAACTCGTAGCGTAAAAGACAAACCGCACCACACGCCCGGGACTGAACCGCTCAGCCATGGGCATGGGCGAAAACTGGGTCGTGAACGAATAATAGAAGTAATTCCAAAAGTAGTTGTTCCAAAATACGTCCAGCTTTCCGCGCAATGCATAAAACACATTCACGAAAACCGTGGGGAACAAACAGCCTGCGAGCAATGCGGCCATGTTGCGCCAGTCTTTCCGCTGCGCCATCGCGAACAACAAAAATGCCCCGGTGAGCAATCCCATGGGGGCATTCTGGAATTTGGCGTAAATGAGGCTGCCCAGCAACAGGCCCGTTGCAGCAGCGATCACCGGGCTGGTCCATCGCTGAAATATATACAAAAAGAACAGCGCCACACCCGCGGTGACCATCAGAATGCTGTTGTGTTCGGAATTATAGGCGGCGAAAATATGGCAGATCGTGCCCAGAAACAGCCCCAGGCTCCACGTCAGGATGAGGCTGAGCCTTTTCCCGGCAAATAGTTGGCATACCTGGTACAGCAGCAGGAGCGTTCCCGTCCACAATACAAGACCGATGAGCTCGGCGCTTGCGTAGCTGACTGGCATGCCGGCCCAGGAGCCTGCGAGTAAGGGAAAGACCGTCAGCGGACGGGCGTCGGTGTAGTTGAGCAGCGTCCAGAGCTTGTCGGGATAATGGTTAATGGCGATCACGGCGCTTAGCCACGTGCTGGTGTCGATATCATATTCCCTGTCGCGCAGAAAGGGCAGCCTGGCAGCCCACACTACGAGCAGCATCGCGGCGATGGCCACTGCTGCCTGCTTTGCCGAAACCGTGCCATCCGGGTTTTTGAAATAGGCCCGGTAACCCCACAAAGTCAATAGAAGAAAGGCGACAAACAGGAACAGTTTGAAGTAGAAGGTATAAATCATTAGTATACAGAGGATTGTCAGGTTGAGTTTGTGAAACAATATAAGGACGGTCGCCACCTCCTTCACCACAAACTCAGACTTTTCTTAGTTTACGGCGCAAAGCTGGCATCGAGCCGGCTTTTTATTGACTTATGCCGGGATTTTCAGCCTTAACACTACTTAACATTAAATAGCAGAACCTTACAAACCGTCGCCTGACCTTTGATGTATTCAAAATCAAAACCACGGTGACAATATGAAAAAGCTCCTTCCGATTGTAATGCTGCTTTTTGCGGCGCCCGACATTTTTGCACAAGCCTCGGGCCAGATCAATTACGAAATCGTGCATAAGATCGACCAGTCGCGACTGCGCTTCATGGTGAATGGCGAAGAAGTGAAGCAAGGCGATCCCAACTTCCCGACAGACGTTCCCGACACCCGCACGATCGGACAGAAAGTGACCTTTGCCGGCAATTTCGTGCGCGAAAACCGCGACGAGGAAAACATGATGAAAAGAGTAATCATGCAGCCGGGCGGCATCCCGCAAACCGCCGACGCCGGGCGGCCGTTTGAAGAATATGCCGTGACAGACATGGCCGGGCAGAAAATCGTGACATTCGTGACGGTAGGCGCCGGTAACAACGCGCAAACCTACAAATACGAAGCGCCGATTACGCCCGCCGGCGGTTGGCAGCTCACGCAGCAAACGAAAAAAATCGCAGGCTATTCGTGCCGGAAAGCGGTGGTGAACTACCGGAATGAGCCATACGCAGTCTGGTTCACGACCGAATTGCCGCTCCGATACTCGCCGGTTCCCGCGCTCACACCCGAAAAAGGCGCCGTGCTGCTGATCGAGGGAAGCCGCGAACAGTACAGGGCCACGAAAGTGCAGACGGGGAAAGTCGATGCGAAAACCGTCATGCCCGACGTCCAGGCGGAAACTGTGAGCGAAGCGCAGCTGAAAGACATCCGCCAGAAAGCTATGGCCGATTTCCACCAGAAAATGGGACCGGGAGGTGGAGGCATTTAAACTGATACTCTGCCTGTGGCTGGTTTCGCTCGTGCCGGCATTGGCCCAGAACACGCCCGGAGCCGGCAAAATCACCGGAATCGTGCTCGATTCGGCCACGCGGAAGCCGATGCGAATGGCCTCGGTATCCCTCTTGCAGGCCCGCGACTCCGCATACGTGAGCGCGACGATCACCGGCGGCGACGGCGATTTCGCATTCCGAAAAGTGGCGCCCGGCTCCTACCGCCTGCTGGTGACTTTTGTAGGATATAAAAATGTATCCCGGCCGGTGTCGGTAGCCCGCGATGCGCATTCGGACGCAGGCACGCTGCTGATGACCGAGCAAGGCACCGATCTGAGCGAGGTGGTGATCCGGCAGGAGATTGCGCCGGTGACGATTAAACAGGACACGCTGGAATTCAATGCAGGGGCATTCAAAACGCAGCCCAATGCGCAGGTGGAAGAATTGCTGCGCAAATTGCCGGGCATTGAAGTAGCCCGCGACGGCTCGATCAAGGCGAACGGCGTAGCCGTGAACAAGGTCCTCGTGGATGGCAAGCCGTTCTTTGGCAACGACCCCAAAATGGCGACCCGCAACCTCCCTGCCGACATTGTCGATAAGGTGCAGATGTACGATCAATCTTCGGATCAATCGCAGTTTTCGGGTGTGGACGACGGCGACCGCGAGCGCACGATCAACATTACCATCAAAAAAGACAAAGGCAAGGGTTATTTTGGTCAGAACGCGGTGGGAGTCGGGCCGCGGACAGGCGGGCCGCGGGCGGTCGGGCCGCGATCGGGCGGGCAGTCCGCTGCCAGCCAGTCGGCGCGGTATCAGGCCCGGCTGAACGTGAACCGGTTCAATAACCACAATGGCGGCCCCAACAGGCAGCTTTCGGTGATCGGACAGGCCAATAACCTCAACCAGCAGAACTTTACCATGTCCGACGGCAACCTGCCGGGTCCGGGATCGGGCGGGCCGCAGCAGGTGGGCCAGCCGGGCGGTGAAGGGTCAGAAGGGCAGGTTGCGCCATCCAACATTACGACTGTGGCCGCATTGGGAGCCAACTATCGTACCGAAAGCAATGCCGTGAAGTGGGGCAAGCGTACCGAAATGACCGCGAGCTATTTCGCCAGCCGTGCCGTGACTACCACCGACCAGCAAGCGCGGCGTGAAAACATCCTTCCCGGGCAGTCGTTCATCGCCGATCAAAGCAGTTATTCCAAAAACACTATGCTATCGCACCGCATCAACGGCCGTTTCGAGTTGCCACTCGACTCGCTCACGAGCCTGCGCTTCACCCCCAACATCAGCTTTCAAACGAAGGATTTTCGAAGCAGCAACGCGAGTTACTCCTACCGTTCGCCGGAAGATTCACTCAACAAAGGTTTGACCAACTATAACCTCCGCGGCTACGGCCTGAATGCCTATAACAACCTGCTCCTCATGCGCAAATACCGAAAAGAAGGCCGCTCGCTGTCGGCTAACCTGAATTCGATACTGACAACCGGCGGCACGACGGCCTACAACCGGTCGGCAAATACCTTCTTCGACACGCTCACGACCCCGCGCGGGCCGCAACGCATCGATCAGCGGAATGCACAAGACCAGTTCGCAATTCAGAATACGGTGAATGTCTCTTTCACAGAACCGATTTCTTTTACACAAAAACTGGAATTCAGGTATGCTTACAGCAATAGCTACGGCAAACTGCTGCGGAATGTCGCCGACAAAAGCGTGGAAACGAATGGTTATGACACCCGCGACAGCCTGCTGAGCCGCGATTTTGAGAATACATTTGAAACAAACCGCCTGGGTGCCACTTTTCAGACCCGGCGCTTGCGCTATACACTCGCATTCGGCGCCGATGCCCAGCTCGCGTCGCTGCGGCCCGAAGACCGCTCCAACGACGCCAGGTACCGCACCAGTTACGCCTATTTTATGCCCAATGCGCTTTTTTCATACACATTCAGGGGTAACAAAAACCTCCGGCTGCAATACCGGACCCGCGTGGCCTCGCCGGGGATCACACAGCTCATTCCGGTTGCCGACAATTCCAACCCGCTCAATATCACGACCGGCAACCCAACATTGCGGCCGGAATATTACCATAATCTCACACTCTCGTTTAACATTTCCGCGCGCGGCGGTGCGGATAACCTGTTCGTTTTCGGGAGTTTAAATCAAAGTAACAACCGCATCGGGCTGTCTACGCGCACCAATGCGTCGGGTGTGCTGGTAACCACGCCGGTGAATACGAGCGGTTTTGTTTCGGCGAATGGCTTTGTTTCGCTAGGCAAGAAAATCCAGCCTTTGCGGCTGTCGGTCAACCTGAGCACGCAGGGAAATCTTGCCCGGAACACGAACTTCATTAACGACGCTGACAATGTCACCACGACCACGTCGCTCGGGCAGGGCATCCGGCTGCAATCGGATTACAATGGCCGTATCGACTATGGCCTGAGCGCGCGCGTTACCTACCAGCAGGCGCGGTATTCGTTGTTATCTCAACAAAATATGCAGTTCTGGTCGCAATACGCCACGGCCGATGTGCACTGGCAACTCCCCGGCAACCTGGTGATCACGTCCGACGTCACTTATATCGGCAACACTGGTCGGGCGGAGGGGTATAACCAGCGATTCCTGCTTTGGAACGCGGCTATTGCAAAGCAATTTCTGCGGACGCGCCAGGCGGAGGTCCGGTTGCAGGTTTTCGATCTGCTCAATCAAAACCGCAGCCTCATCCGCAACACCGGTGACACGTACATCGAGGATGTGCGCAGCCGCGTATTGAAGCGCTACTTTCTGTTGACCCTCGTGTACAACCTCAGGAAATTCGGAAGCTGAAAACACAAAAAGCGTGTTACAGCACCCTGTGACACGCTTCTACATTACTGTTCGTTTATCGGCTTATTATTCTTCAAAATCAGGCATCCCCGGCTGAAAGCACATAACCGACAGCCACTTGTCAAACTTTATGAGATGCAGTCGTAAAATTAATTCTAACATTGAAATAACAAATATTTCGAACACTATTTTTTGGTGTTGCGGAAAGAAGGGTTAGCGGCGGGCGTCGCGGGGGAGATAACCGAATTTTTTCTTGAATGCAGCCGTGAAATGCTGCGGGTTTTTATAGCCGGAAAGCGCTGCAATTTCACCGATTGAAAGCGCCGAACCCGGGTCGAGAATGTGCCTCCGGGCTTCTTCGAGCCGGGTATCGGCAATGTAGCCGAAAACGGTTGTCCCGAAAAGCTCCTTGAACCCTTCCTGCAATTTGGTCCGGTTCAGCCCCGCCACACGGGCAAGTTCTTCGATTGAAAACGGGTTTTCGATGTTGCGCAAAAGCAGGTTTTTCACCTCGTGGAGCTTGTCGATATCCGACCGTTTGAGGCTTTTCCGTCCAGGCTCCGCGGCGTTGATCTGACCGATCTGCATCGTGAGCAGTTCAATCACTTTTGCTTCGATAAAAGCCTTTTTCAATGCGCCGGTGTAGGGGCAGTCCCGTATTTCCGCCAGCAGCCTTTTCATCGCCTGGGTGATCGGAAAGCTGCGGCTTCCCATGATCGCCGGCTGGTTTTGCTCGATGTTCTTCCCAAACTCGCCCAGCACCTCCAGGTCGTTATGAAACAGCCGGCGCAGGAAATCGAGCGACAATTCTATTTCGACGCTCTGCGACATCGGTTTTTTGAGATAATGCAGGCGGCCTTTCAGCGCCGGGTAAAAGAGCAGCGAATGCGTGCCGCCGTAAATCACCGTTTCGATTTCGGCCTCGGCTTGCGGAATGTACAGGCATCCGGTGGTGGAAAGCTCGAAATGCATTTGCAGGTAAGGAAAATCGCTTTCGAGGATTTGCACCAGGTCGCGGTCCAGCATTCCCTCCGCCATGGAAATGATGATCCCCGGACAAAAGATCCGGTGAATGCGGGAATACATGCCCAGGTGGCTGTACTCACTCTTTTCCTCCCAAATACCCGACCGGTCGGCCACGCCGAAGCCCTCCGAATATCCCCGCTCGAAGTTGAGTTCCGCAAATTCTTCCGAAGTGAATACGATTTTCATCAAAGTCCTGTTTTTGGCGGCATTAATACTGCTTTTGACGTTAACCGCACCCGGGGGCAGATCGGTACATTTGCCGTTATTTTTAAACAGTCTTAATTAAGTAAAATTAACAGACCATTGAGACCTTTCCTCCTCCTGTTACGATTTTTTATTACACTGGCTTGCATTTCCCCTATAACATCTTCTGCACAAGATAGTTATAAAATACAGGGGTTGGTAAAAGATCAGCGGGGCGAGCCGCTGGCAGGCGCCTCTGTCTCGATCTCGAAACTGGATCTTCATGAAATTACCAACGAAAAAGGAGAATTCACACTCAGTGTCCCGCGCCGCAGCAGCTATGCGGTGAGTGCGCGGCACATTGGTTTTGTGGAGGTGAGCCGCACGGTGGCGTTTGGGGATTTGTCGCAACCATTGGTTTTAACATTGAAAGACGACCCCAAACAGCTCTCGGAAGTGCAGGTTACCGGCCGCACCGAAACCCAGGAAGCGCGGTTGCAGCCCATCAAAGCGGAGGTGATCAACACCCGGGCGGTGCAGGAGCAGCCCTCCACGCTCGTAGAACTGATGAACCGCTCGGCGGGCATCCGGATTCGCCAGACGGGCGGCCTCGGGTCCAATGCGGGCCTGATGATGAATGGTTTCCAGGACCGCGCGATCAAGAATTTCAAAGATGGTATTCCGATGGATTACCTCGGTGCAGGCTACAACATCGGGCTCGTGCCTGTAAATATGCTCGAACGCGTAGAGGTGTACAAGGGCGTGCTGCCCACCAACCTGGGCGCGGATGCGCTGGGCGGGGCGGTGAACCTGGTAACCAAGAAATCGCTGTACCGCTATGCCGAGGCGTCGTACGAAATCGCTTCGTTCAACACCCACCGTGCGTCGCTGAATGGGCTCTACACGGATACCACACGCCATTTTTTCATCGGCGGCGACGCATTCGTGAACCGTTCCGACAATAATTACAAAGTGGACGTAACCGTCACCGACCACGAAACCGCCGCCCGCCGCGACGCCACCGTACGGCTTTTCCATAACCAATTCACCAATTACTATGCCGAAGCATACGGCGGGCTGACAGGCAAGCGCTGGGCCGATGAGCTGCGCGTGGGCGTGACGTGGTTCCGCATTAACCGGCAAAACCAGTATGGCTCCTCGATGTCGCAGCCGTTCGGGGCGGCGTTGAGCAGGCAATACTCGGTGATCCCTACCCTGCGCTACCGCAAGGCATTCAACCGACTGAGCCTGGACCAGTTCCTCACCGTGAGTAATATCCATACCCAGCAGGTGGACACCGCTCGCGGAACCTACGATTGGTTTGGCAAATTCATCCCGAGCCCGTCCCGCCAGGGCGAGATTACAGCCACCGGCAGCCTCTCGGACATTACTTTTTTCTACTTCACGAGCCGCACACACGTCGGATACCGGTTCAATGACGTGCACAAGGCGGAAATCAACGTGGTATCGACCAACATTGGCCGCGACGGGAACGACCCGAGGGGCCTGAAACTTCCGCAGACGGGGCAGGATATTCTTTCGCTTCCGGCAAAGTATTACAAACTGGTAGGCGCTGCCGGCCTGCAATCCGTATTTTGGGATGAAAAACTGACCAATCACCTGATTGCCAAATACTATTATTACAACACGTCTACCATTAATGTGGACGTCTACGGCTCCGCATTGGGCGAGCACCGGTACACTTCCGACGGCAGTTTCGGCATTGCGGAGGCTTTGAAACTGGCCGTTACGCCTTCTACGTTTTTCAGGGTTTCGGCCGAGGTGGCCACGCGCCTGCCCGAGCAGGACGAAATGTTCGGCGACGGTAATTTCCACCGCTCCAACTTTTTACTCAAACCGGAAAAGAGCGTGAATATCAATGCCGGCTTCCGTACCGAGAAACGCAATGCTTACAACCTGGAAATCAATGCATTTTATCGCATTACCCGCGACCTGATCCTCAAAATGCCGATCGATTTCCTGTTCACCCAAAACCAGAACGTAAGCAATGTGAAAGGCCTCGGGCTGGAAACCGACCTGAACGTGAACCTTACCCGCTGGCTGCGCGCAAACGGCAATTTCACCTACCAGGATTTCCGCGTGTTCGACACCGGCAACCGCCTGACGGAGGATGCCAGGCTACGCAATACGCCCTATTTCTTCGCCAACCTTGGCCTGAATGCCAATATCACCCGCATGCCGGGAAAGGGACGTTTGCAGCTGTATTACTATTTCACGTTTGTCCGCGAATACTACCTCGACTACATCCCGAAATCCCTCGAACCGGACGGTTTCCTCGGGCTTTGGGGAAAGGCCAAATTCGAGGCGCCCAACATTATCCCGAGCCAGGCATTGCACTCTTTGGGCTTTACCTACCACCCGGTGAACGATCGCTTTTCCGTTGGTTTTCAGGCTAAAAACATCTTCAATACCAACGTTTACGACAATTTCCGGATTCAGAATGCCGGCCGCAGTCTCCATTTGAAAGTCAACTATACCCTCAAATAAATTATCCATTTTACAACCAAAATCATGAAAACATCTTTGTTCAGATCACTCCTTTTCGGCCTTGCATTTACGGCATTCCTCGGCTGCTCGTCGGACGATAACGACGGCACCACGCCCACTCCCGAAACGAAAGACAAATACGTACTGATGACGTCGATCGAACGCTTCGGAGCGGGCTATTTCACGGCGCTGGATGGCCTTCCATCGGGGACGATCCAGGCTACCAATCCCAAATCCCTTCAGGTGAAGCAGGCATTTGGTTTCCGGACATTTGGCAAGTGGTTTTTCAACCGCACCAATGCAGCCGGCGAGACAGGACTTCAAAAATATTCGCTCAATGCGGACGGCAGTTTGAAAGACGAAGGTTTCATTGCCGGATCAACGCAATACCTGGTGGTTAATGAAACGACCGGCTATTACCTCGACGAAACCCGCGGCCTTTTAAAACTTCAGAAGTTCAACCCTTCCACCATGCTGCGTACCGGCGAAGTGGATCTGTCGGTCGTTCAGAAGCAGGGTGTTGAATATCAGGCGGTAGGAAAGCATACCATCGCCGCGAAGGAGGGGAAACTGTATGTTGGCATTACTTACAGTACAACGGCGTTGGCAGGATTCGGCGGCGACGTGTTCAACGCTGTGGAATTTGCGGTGGTGGACCTGGCCACAGACAAGTACGAAAAAACGATCAAATACGACGGTATCAGAGGCATCGGCTGGGGATCGTCGGGCAACAAAATGTGGACCATCGGTGACGACGGTGCCCTCTACCTGTATAGCACCGGATTAAACGTCGGCCTGGCCAAAACATCGATCATCCGCATCAAAAAAGGCGAGACGGACTTCGACAAAACCTGGACCTTTTCGACCAACGACTTACAGCCGGTCAACTCGATCGTAACCGCGCTCGTGAAAGGCGGTAAACTCTATTTTGAATCGCCGTCAGTTCCCTTGAAGACCGACTTTTCAAACCTTCAGAATGCCCCTATTTTTGATTACTACACCTACGACCTCACTACCAAGCAGATTACGAAGATCGAAGGAATGCCCCAGCATGAATTTGCATTTGCCAACGAACAGGCCATCACAGAAATCGACGGCAAAGTTTACTTGTGGGTCAAAAATTCTACCGACAAACTGGAAAGCTATTATATAGTGGATGGCAACAAAGCGACGCAGGTGTTCAAAGTAGCGCTGGACGGCGCGATCCAGGGCTTCGTAAAGCTTCCTAACTAATCTTTTTTAAACAACCATTCCCATGAGCTCTGTCAAGCAAATCAAAACCTGGTTCCTGATCCACAAATGGACGAGCCTGATCTGCACGGCCTTCCTGCTGATGCTTTGCATCACCGGCCTGCCGCTGATCTTCCATGAAGAAATCGAAGAACTCGAAGGCAAGCCGCATCTGGCCAAACAGGTGCCGGCCGGCACGCCGCTGGCCGGGCTCGACAAGCGGGCGGAAACCGCACAGGCCAAATATCCGCAAAAGGTGATCCGGTACATTTATTGGGACGAACACGAGCCGAATACCACCGCATTCAGCCTTTCGGACTCGATTGACGCTCCGCCGGATAACTTCACGACGGTGATTGTGGACGACCATACGGCGGAACTGCTCGACGAGCCTAATTACCAGGAAGGCTTCATGTACATCATGCTCCAATTGCACGTGGATATGTTCATGGGCATCGGCGGCAAGCTGTTTCTGGGGCTCATGGGATTGCTGTTTGTGGCGGCCATCGTATCAGGCATTATGCTTTACGGGCCGATTATGAAGCGTTTCGACTTTGGCATGATCCGCTCGCAACGGTCCACACGCCTGAAATGGCTCGACCTGCATAACCTGCTGGGCGTGGTGACGATCGTTTGGGGAACGGTGGTAGGGCTAACCGGCGTGATCAACACGGCGTCGGAAATCGTGCTGGGGCTTTGGCAAATGGGGCAGCTTTCGGAAATGACGGCGCCCTACAAAAATGCCGGGCCGCTCTCCGGCAAGCTCAGCTCGCTCGACCAGGCCATGGCCACCGCCCGTAACAAAGCGCCCGAAATGGAGCCTTCGATCATCGCCTACCCGGGCACGCCATTCACCAGCAAACACCATTACGGCGTGTTTATGAAAGGCAACACACCACTCACGAAGCGCATTATCAAGCCGGCGCTGATCGACGCCAAAAACGGCACGCTCACGGATATGCGCGATATGCCGTGGTATGTCAACACGCTCTTCGTTTCGCAGCCATTGCATTTCGGCGACTACGGCGGGCTTCCGCTGAAAATCATCTGGGCGCTATTCGACATCGCGACGATCGTGATCCTCGGCAGCGGGCTTTACTTATGGTTTGCCCGAAACAAAGCCACCAAGGCACATATCAACCGACTGAGCAAGAACGACACGGAGATCCTGACCGTCATCGCCCAGAAAGAAAATGCCTGACCGGAACGATCATTCAAAAAACATTCAGACAATGAAAAGTAACTTTTGGAAAGTGTGGGGCATGCCCATTGTCATCGGCATCCTCTCCGGCATAGGACTCATTTCCGCCCTCACCGGCGACGACATCTGGGACGCAATTTCCTGGCTCACGCTCGGGTTTCCGGTGGTGGTTGGGTTTTGGTTTTTGAGGAAAGGCTGGGCTTAGCTTTTTTAATGCCACGAAGGCACGAATATACACGAAGGCATTCGTGCGTATTCGTGCCTTCGTGGCATCAAAATTAAACCCCGGGAAAGCATCCACCCAGCCCTGGCAGTCAATAATTAAAGAAGTCTTTTGAGGCGCAAATCTGATGATTTAATGATAGTTTGCGGCATTGAATAAAGAACTCAAATCACTTTAATAGTTGCCGCATGGAAAGAAAAGTCGAGATCCGGGTCAGGCATTGGGTGTTTGTGGACGAGGTCAAATTCTTTGGACCGGGACGTTACGAACTGCTCGAACGCATAGCCGAAACCGGTTCCATCGCGCAGGCCGCCAAGGAGATGGGACTGTCGTACAAAAAAGCCTGGGCGATGGTGGACGCGCTGAACACCCTCGGTAAAGGGCCCTATGTAATCACGCAGAAAGGCGGTACCAGGGGCGGCGGTACGGTGCTCACGGAAACAGCGAAGAACGTCATGCAAGCCTACAAGCGCCTGAACGATAAACTGCTCGCCGCATTGGCCGAAGAACCGGATCTTTTGTCATTGATCTGACAAACCCCATCAAATTTTTCCCCAAGATTACGAGGGACTCATTATATTTGCGATATATCCACACGTACATATCGCTTTCTAATGAGAAAACTTCTCCTTCCGCTGCTCTCCCTGCTTGTATTTCCCACCCTGGCCCAGGAGCCGTCGTCTTTGACCGACCGAACTTTCCAGCTTGGCGAAGTGCGGGTCTCCGGAATCAGCCATCGCGACAGCCTTTCGTCGCGCCTCACCTACCGCACGATCGAACAATTCAGCCGCAACGATCTTTCCAATGCACTGAACATTCTACCCGGCGTGACGATGGCGAACGTCGGCCCACGCAACGAGTCGGTGGTGTATGTACGCGGGTTCGACCTGCGCCAGGTGCCGGTTTACATCGACGGCGTGCCCGTGTACGTGCCGTACGACGGCTATGTGGACAAGGGCCGCTTCACGACCTTCGACCTGGCCGAAGTGAATGTTTCCAAAGGCTTTGCTTCGATATTGTACGGCGCCAACACAATGGGCGGCGCGATCAACCTCGTGTCGCGAAAGCCGGTAAATAAGTTCGAGATCAATGGTCGCGCCGGTGTTTTCAGTGGAGGCGGCTACCGCTGGAATGTGAACGCCGGCTCGCGTTTAGGCAAATTCTTCTACCAGGTCGGCGCTTCGCAATTAAAACAGGATACTTACCCGCTTTCGGCCGATTTCAAACCCCGCAAATTCCAGCAAACCGACGACCGGGAAAATGCCTACCGCGACGATCTGAAATTCAGTGTCAAAGCCGGGTTCACGCCCAATGCAACGGACGAATATGTGATCGGCTACATCAACCAGCACGGCGAAAAAGGTACGCCGCCGTACGTGGGCGACGACTCCAAAATCACCACGCGCTTCTGGAAATGGCCGAAATGGAACAAGCAGAGTCTTTATTTTATCTCAAATACGGCGGTGGGCGCGAAAAGCAAAGTCAAAACGCGGCTGTACTACGACACCTTCGTGAATTCGCTGTTCAGCTTCGACGATACGACCTACACCGCGCAAACGAAGGGATACGCGTTTCAGAGCTTTTATGATGATTACACATTGGGCGGAAATGCAGAATTCGAGTCGCGGGCGTGGGAAAACAATGTGTTCAAATTCAATGTTCAGTACAAGCGCGACATCCACCGGGAAAACGACAAAGGCGAACCCGTCCAATCCTACATCGACAACACGATCTCCATCGGCATCGAAAACACCTACCAGATCATCCCGTCGCTCGCTGTGGTGCCGGGCGTCAGTTTCAATGCCCGGAATGCAAGCCAGGCGCAGGAATACAATGCCACCACCAAGGAGCTGAGCGACTTTTCCGATAGTAAAAACAATGCCGTCAATGCACAAATCGGCCTTTTCTGGGACATTACCGCCAGCCACTCGCTGCGCGGGAGCGTTGCCCGTAAGACCCGGTTTGCTACGATCAAGGACCGCTACTCCTACCGCATGGGCCAGGCCATCCCCAATCCCGACCTGCACGCCGAAGTAGCCCTGAACTTCGACCTGAGCTATTCGGGCAAAATAGCGGATAAACTTGCATTACAGGCCAGCATTTTCCAAAGCAATATCGACGACATTATCCAGCAGGTGGACAATGTACAACCGAACCGCTTTCAGCTACAAAACGCCGGAAAAGCGCGTTTCTACGGCGCGGAAGCTGGTTTTGAATATCAGATCACCACCGGCCTGAAACTCGGCTCGAACTATTCTTTTATCAAACGGAAAAACAAAACCAACCCGTCGATCCCATTCACGAACGTGCCGGAGCACAAGGTTTTCGCCTACGCCGACTTTTCGTTCCTGAAAGTAGCTAATCTGCTCGCGAGCCTGGAAAACAATAGCAGTCGTTACAGCACGAGTTATGGCACAAAAGCAGGAGCATACACGCTCCTGGATGCCAAGGTGTCGGTAAAATTGTACAAATTCATTTCTACCGAAGCCGGTATCAACAATATTCTGGATAAGAATTATACTTTGATCGAAGGTTTTCCCGAAGCGGGAAGGAATTTCTTTATCAACCTGGTTTTCAATTATTTTTAAATCAATGTCGGGAAGTCGCAAGGCATTAACGCGGTACAAGGCCAGGGGTTTCGGGTGGATCGTTACCATCCTGAGCGCCACTTTCTGCGTCTTCACCGGGATGATATCGGTCACGCGCCAAACGCCGGTGCCTTACGAACTGAAATACCCCGCAAACTTCGGGTCGCGGTTCACCATCCCAGCCGACAATCCGACCACGCAGGAAGGCGTGCACCTCGGCAGGATGCTGTTTTATGAGAAAAAGCTTTCAGCTAACAACCAATTATCCTGCGAAAGCTGTCACGAGCAAAAACTCGCATTCACCGACGGCCGGCCTGTGAGCCAGGGCGTCGACGGCAGTTTCACCCCGCGTAGTTCGATGTCGCTCGCGAACCTGCTTTGGGTGCGAAACTTCTTCTGGGACGGGCGCTCGCAGGGTTTGGAAGAACAGGCTGCATTCCCCCTCACCGACCCGCACGAAATGGGCCAGTCGCTGGCGGTTTCGGCCAAAAAACTGCGCAAAATGCCCCGCTACACCGCTCTTTTTACCAGCGCGTTTGGCGCATCCGGTATTACCGAGCAAAATATCCTGAAAGCCCTCGCACAGTTTGAACGCACCTTGATTTCCGCCGACGCACCCTACGACCGCTACCTGGCGGGCCAATACCAGCCCACCGCCGCCGAACTGCGCGGAATGCAGCTTTTTGAAAACAGCCCCGACCCCAAACGCGGCATTCGCGGCGCCAACTGCGGCCATTGCCACGGCGGCCCGAAGACCTTCAAAGAGCTCTTTCACAACAATGGCCTCGACAGCGCATTCACCGATTTGGGTCGTGAAAAAATCACCGGCCAAGCCATGGATAAAGGCCGGTTCCGCGTGCCGACGCTGCGCAACATCCTGCTCACCGCGCCCTACATGCACGACGGCCGCTTCAAAACCATCGAAGCCGTGCTCGATCATTACAGCGACCACATTCAACAAAGCGAAACGCTGAGCAGTTTTTTACAGGACATTTCCAATGAAGTAAATGGCAAAAACCTGAGCCTCAAACCGCAGGAAAAGCAGGATATCATCGCTTTCCTCGGTATGCTCACCGACTCGACATTCATTACCAATCCCGCATTTTCAAACCCGCATTCCATTTCAAAAGCCCGATAACATGCAAGCAGTCAAGACATTCAAAAACAAAATCCTCTTGTGTGCAATGCTCGTGTGCGCACTCGTAACGCAGATACACGCACAAACCGCCGCCACGCTCACCGTTTCCGGCGAAGTAGCCACGCCGCTTGAACTGAAAGTACAAGACCTGGCCGCAATGAAGCAGTTCAGCCAGAAAGTAAAAGACCGCGACGGCAAAGAGCACGAGTTTAAAGGCGTCGCGCTGATTGAAATACTGGAAAAAGCGGGTGTGACCACCGGTGCGAAACTGCGGGGTGAAAATCTGGCCAAATATGCATTAATCACCGCTGCGGATGGCTACGAAGTGCTCTATGCATTGGCTGAAATCGATCCCGAATTTACGGACCAGGTGATTTTGCTGGCTACCGAAAAAGACGGGCAGCCGTTACCGTCCGGCGAAGGGCCGTTCCGCATCATTACGCCCAAAGACAAAAAGCCAGCCCGCTGGATTCGGGAAGTGAGAAGGATTAAGATTGCATTTGCCAAATAATGAATTCTGGAATGCACATTCCAGAAAATCGGTCAGCGTACCGGTAGTCTTTCTGTTTTGGCATAATTGAAATACTGATACTCACCTAAAACAGACATTTCCGCCGATAATTTATAAGTACCCCACGGATAGGTCGCTTCGGTTTTGACAAGCTGCTTTCTGGATACGCCCTGCCCTTTCCCCGGCCTCTTCAAAAGCTCGATAACCGCCCGGCCACCCATAGCCGGCGGCTGGGGCAAGTTGTAGATATTGAGGATTGTAGGGACAATATCAACATTCGAGGTAGGCAATTCTGTCATTGCACCCTGCTTGAAATCGGGGCCCGTAGCCAGCAATGCGATATTGATTTCATAGGGACTTGCACCACCATGCCCCGCGACACCGCCTGCATAATCGGTACCGGCGTAACCTTTGTCATTTTTGGCATCATTCCAATTGGGCGCCACGAGAATGTCGCCGGAGCGTTTGGGATGGTTGTAATGTATCAGGTCAAAGGAGAGTGTTCCTTTCACACGGCCCTGAGTATTTCCTTTTTTAATCCCCTTTGTGAAAACTGCGCCTGTCCATTCCTGCTGGTGCAATGCAGCTACGATGTTGGAGATGGTCTTTTCGTCGTGATTTTTGACATAAATCGCGCCTTCGGCAACCACTACATCGTCGGATTCCTTGTCCTTCTTGAAACCTTCGCGGATCAGAAAATCGGCTAGCCCCGGCTTTTCCTTGTGGGTCACAAAGCCGTGGTCGGTAGATATGATGATGTTATACGGCTCTCCGGCACCTTTTGCCTGCAATGCGGCCAGGATTCTGCCGAATTGGCCATCCACATATTTAATCGCCTTCACAGCCTGTTCTGACCCGATTCCGTGCTCGTGCGCCGCGCCGTCCGGGTCCGAAAACCAGATGGCATTCACGAGCGGGCCGTCTTTTGCCAAACCGTATTTCAGCAATGCATCAGTGATCCATTTATGGCGTCCGAATTCCTCATCGGCTCCCTGGCTAACCAGACCAATTTCTTCCAAAACCTGCTTTTTGAATGCTTCCGGCAAAATCAGGTCCGGATTTACCACGGCGCCGTTCACGGTGTGATTTTGGAGGAATGCCTGACCGGTCGTTCCGGAACTGAAAACCATCATCTTCTGCCCCGCATCCGCCAGCACTTCGCCGAGCGATTTGGCCGTGAGGATCGGGCCGGAAGTCGCGGCGGGAATCTTGTTCAGATCGGCATAGGCGGTGCCGATCGGCTTATTGGCCGCTACTTCCGGGATGTAAATCGCATTACCGAGCAATCCGTGTGTGCCGGGGTACGAGCCGGTGGCATAAGACGCGGAATTGACACGCGTAACCGTCGGAAAAACGCTGTGATGGTGCTTGCCCCACGCCGCAGTTTTTTGGAAGGCGAACAGGTTGGGCATTTGTGCTTCGGTAATGTAATCCGGTCGCAGACCGTCGAAGAAAACAATCAATGTCCTGGTCTTGAAGCGCGGGTTGCTTTCCTGCGCCTGAGCAAAATTGTTCACAATCAGCAAAATACCCGTCATTATTGTGTAAAAGTAAGCCTTCATCAATAAAAGAAGTTATCGGATTTCTGAAACAGTAACCGTGTGTTTGCTGCGCTGAATGCCATATAGCGCCGTTTTACCCGTAACCGAGCGGTCGATGGCAATGCCCTGCCCTTCGACCGGAGCGGGTAATGTGCTCACATGCTGCAAAGTATAGCCCGATTTCGGAAGTTTTAAAACATACACCTCTGCCCGGTCGTGGCCGGTGCAGTACAGCAGGCCATCCGCTCCCCAGGCGCCTCCGGAGTTGCTTTTGGGCGTAAAGAGGTCGATGAGGTTTTTAGGAAAAACCCACGCCTCCACCTGCCGCCATTCCGGATCGTACTTCACGAGCGACGTCCACCGCACATCCCGCCCCTCGCTCGCCTCCTTGCCCGCATAATGCGCGAAGCCAATGTACCAATACCCATCCTTCTGATCGAGCCAGGTGAGCGAGCCGTGCTGCGCAATGCCAAAACTGTGCGTGTCCACATGCGTAAGCGTTCGCACGTCGAAAATTTCCACCGAACTCGTCATCGGTATTTCCGGATAGTTGGAATTGGCGCAATACAGCTTCCCAAGAATGACCACGCCGCTGTTCAGGTGGACAATTCCCTCCTTCGTTCCATCCCACATCGCCACGAGTTTGCCGTCCGTTTTGGTATGCTTGGTAATGGTGCTGTTATTAATCACATAAAAATGCTGCGCATCGACGGCCACCGCTTGCTTGGCTTCTTTGACGTCGAATGCTTGGGTCAGGGTGAGGGTTTGGGCGAATGACGGCTGAAACGCGGCCAAAATTATTGAGAGCACATAAAATGTCAGGGATCGTGAAAGGAGCATGATGTGATGGAAGTTTTCAAATCTTAAAATAACCAAAGCGCTTAACTTCTACTTTACCGTTATGTTACGGACAATCTTGTACCCCGGACCGCTTACCGATTGGCCCAAAACCGCCAGGGTGCAGTAATACATTCGAAACACAATGAATCAGCATTTATCATGCATTCCCAAACCTGCCCGAATACCTGCTTTGTAAAATGGTTACTGCTTTTTACCGCAATCCTACTATTTCCCGCAACCTCTTCGACGTGCTTCGCCCAGGCGATTGACCTTAAAAATGCAACTTGGATCGTTTCGCCGGGTGTTCCTTCGCCCATGAAAGAAACGGCCCCGGCTGTGCTAACCGAGGAAATCCGGGAGCGAAGCGGTGTTACATTGAAAAATTCGTCGGCGTGGCCGAAAGGAAATGCGCCGGTGATTGCATTGGTGTTATCGAACGACAAAGCGCTGCTGTCGCGAAACCTGCCGACGGCCGTGCAGCCGGGCGGACCGGAGTTCAAGCCGGAAGGTTTCAGGGTGGTGACCGAAAAATCGGGGAATGCCACGATGGTCTGGATCATCGGGGCCGATGCCCGTGGGTTGCTTTTCGGCACCGGATGGCTGCTGCGGCATTTGAAAATGAGTAGTTCCTATATGGGCAAGCCGCTGGTGGAGCTGCCAGGGCCGGTTAATACGGCCACGTCGCCCGCTTACCCCATCCGCGGGCATCAGCTCGGGTACCGGTCTACGGCCAATACCTACGATGCATGGAGCGTGGCGCAGTACGACCAGTACATCCGCGAACTGGCCATTTTCGGCAGCAATGCGGTAGAAGGCATCCCGTTCCACGAAGACGACAAACCGAGCCCGCATTTCAAAATCCCGGCGAGGGAAATGCGGATTAAAATGAGCGAAATATGCCGGAAGTACGACATGGATTATTGGGTATGGACGCCCGCGACGTTCGACCTGAAAGATCGTGAAAAACGTCGGGCAGAAATGGAACTGCACGAACAGTTTTACAAGGAATGCCCGCGCCTCGACCATATCTTCTTTCCCGGCGGCGACCCGGGCGATAATCACCCATCGGAAGTACTGCCCTTCATCCAGGAGCTGCATGCGAAGCTGGTGAAATACCATCCGAATGCCAAAATGTGGATCTCGCTCCAAGGCTTCGACACCGAGCAGATAGACTATTTTTACAAATACCTGGAAACTGAAAAGCCGGCCTGGCTGCAAGGCGTGGTGTCGGGCCCGGGGAGTCCGCCGATGGCCGAAACACGCTACCGGCTGCCGCAACAATACCAGCACCGGCAGTATCCGGACATTACCCATTCCGTGCGTTGTGAATTTCCGGTCGAGCACTTCGATCAGGCGTTTGCGCTTACGCTCGGAAGGGAGTCGGTGAACCCGCGACCATTTGCATTTGCCAAAATCCACGAAAAATACGCGCCGTTCACGGACGGTTTCGTGTCCTATTCCGACGGCAGCCACGACGACGTGAACAAGGTGCTGTGGAGCATGCGCGGCTGGGACCCGCAGGCGGATGTGCATGGGATTATGAAGGAATATGCTGCGTTTTTCTTTGGCCCTACCGTGGAAGCGGCTGCTGCAAGCGCCATTGAAGGATTGGAACAAAACTGGAAAGGTCCGCTGGCTGAAAACGGCGGGGTGGAAATGACCTATATCAATTGGCGGATTCTTGAAAAAACGGAACAGTCGCTCGCGAAGAACTGGCGCTGGCAAATGCTTTTGCTGCGTGCCTATTATGACCAATACACGCGCCTGCGCCTGATCCGCGAACAAGCACTTGAAAAACAAGCCAATACGATCCTCGCAGCGGCAGATCGGAATACAATTGCAAAATCGATGGAAGCGGCGCTCGCGATCGTCAACAATGCCAACCAGGAGCCGATAGAACGGGATATTTACAAGCACATCGTCGAGTTAACCGACGCATTGTACACTTCCATCGGCCTGCAAACCAGTACCGAAAAGCACAAGCCCCGTAACCCCGAGCGCGGCGTGGTGATGGATTTTGTAAATTATCCATTGAATAACCGCTGGTGGCTGGCCGATGAATTTGAGAAGATCAAAAAGATGAACAATCCCGACGAGCAGCTGGCGAGACTGAAAACAATTGCATCCTGGGAAAATCCGGGGCCGGGAAGCTATTACGACGATATTTCAAGCGTAGCAAAAGGGCCGCGTGTGAAAACCATTTCCGAAGATGCCACCGACGTGGCGTGGTGGGACAATGGCATGAGCCGCAAACGCCTCTCTACCCAGCTCTTCCAGCGGGAGCCCGCGCTGGATTACGAAAACCTCGATCCTCGCGCCCGCTACATCCTGCGCGTAGCAGGCGAAGGCGACGCGCTCCTGCGGGTGGACGGGCACCGCCTCTCTCCTATCCTGTACAATAAAGAGCCTGAGACATTTAAGGAATGGATCGTGCCCTTATCGCTCACGCAGGACGGCAAAATTTCGGTCACATTCGACGGTCCGGAAGAATCGCATTTGAACTGGCGCAAGCAATCGAAGATTTCGGACGTGTGGTTATTGAAACGGCCGTAAGAAAAGCTCCGTAGGTGCTTTCTGTTTGTAGCAGGAATGTTTGCAATTCATGGGTCGTCTCCGGCAGGAGACTCCTGCCGGAGTCGGCAAAAAGGTCGGGGAAGGACCATTGCTACAAACAGGAAGCCACGCTGTGGCCTACTCGTGAATGCCCAGGAAGCGATTCCGCACCAGCAGGCAAGCACCGAGCAATCCTGCTTCTTCGCCCAGTTTGGAATGCACCAGCCTGGTATCGTTACTCACCAGGCTCAGGGAATATTTGTTAATGGCGGTTTTAATGGGTAAACCTATGTAATCGCCCGTTGCGAGCAGACTGCCGCCGATGATCACGAGCTCGGGATTGAAGACGTTGATCAGCGACGCGATACCCCGACCAAGATTTTCGCCCAGCTGGGCAATGAGTTCGATCGCGAGCACGTCGTCAGAAATGGCCGCTTCGATAATGTCGTCCATTGTAATGCGGTCGGGGTCCGGGATTCTGGCGGTCACGAGGGAGGATGAACCCTGGCAGATTTTATCGCGGAACATCCGTTCCAGCGCCCAGCCGGCCGCTTCGGTTTCCAGGCAACCTTTTTTGCCACACCGACAAATGTATTCGTTGTTAAAAACCGGCATATGCCCAAACTCGCCCGCATAGCCCGATTTGCCGTAATACAGCTTTCCATCCATCAAAATACCGACTGCAATCCCGTAGTCGAGGTTCAGGAAAAGCACGTCCTTCTCGCTTTCCACGGCGCCGAGGCAGAATTCTCCGTAAGCCATCGCCCGGGAATCGTTTTCGAGAAAAACGGGATAACCAATTTTTTCACTGACGATGCTGCTCAGCGGTCGGTCGTCGAAATGGAAGTAGCTGTAACTGTGCCCGGTCCGGTAATTGACCCGACCGGAAAGGTTGATACCCACGCCTTTGATCCGGCCCTCAGGCAGCGAAAGGCCTGCTATAAAATCGACGATATGGTGGCAAAGTTCGTCCCGCGACTCCACTGTATTGGCCAGTTCAAACGGGATTTGTCCCGAATTGGCCACCAGCGCTTTGTCGAGGTTCATAAGGCCGACTTTCATGTGGTTCTGCTTCACATCCACGCCGATGAAATAGGCCGCATCGGGCGCCACGCCGTAGAGGATCGGCTTTCGTCCACCCGAAGATTCTATTTTTCCGTAATCACTCACGAGGCCTTCGCTCCGCAATGCATTCACCAGCACGGTAACCTTGGGCACACTGATGTTCAGCCGCTTGCCAAGTTCGGGCAACGTCATGCTGCCATGGTTGGCCATATACCCGAGAATGATCTGCGCAGGGTCTTGCGTTTTATAGTTCGTTGCGACACGAAGGGGTCTGCTCATGGAGTATTGAAAACAAATGGGGCGGCTAAATTAAGGACATATTCACTTTGTTCTATACCCATTTAACCCAAAAAACAGAATGAAAACGTAGCATAACAACGGAAGCATGAATGCGATTTGCCAATTGTAATGGTCGATCAGCCATCCCTGCCCGAACGAAATGGCCGAGCCTCCCACAATGGCGGTCGATAGCCAGCCTGAGGCGCGGGTCGCGTACGATTCGAGCCCTGCGACGGAAAGCGAGAAAATGGTAGCAAACATGATGGAATTGAACAAGCCAACGGCGATCATCGTCCACACCGCCACCGGGCCGGTTGAACTTATTGAAATGATAATCAATAAAATAGCAGCAGTGGCCGCAACACAAAGCACTGTGGACGCCTTGACCGTTTTGAGGATCGCCGCGCCGATAAACCGGCCTACAAACATGCTTCCCCAATACAATGCCACCATCGTCCCGGCCTCATTGAGCGACGTGGAAGATACATCGACGATATAATTAGCCAGAAAAGATCCGACCGCCACTTCCGCGCCGACATAGCAAAACAATGCTACCACACCGAAACGCAGATTCCTGAATCCAAACAGCGGTTTCCCGCCATCGCTTGCGGCCTGCACCACCGGTACCGGCAATTTGAGCCTGCTCACCACCAGCGCAATCACGACGAGCAATGCGGCCAATCCCAGGTAAGGTAACCGCACGGGTTCGCTGCTTCCCGCCAGCTCGCCGGCGTTCGACAGGATGTACATACTCCCGAAAACAGGCGCCACCGTCGTTCCAAGAGACCCCACGGCCTGGATCAGGTTAAACCGGGACGAAGCCGTCTTCGCCGGGCCGAGCAGGGTAATGTAAGGATTGGCAGCCACCTGCAACAGCACAATCCCGATCGCCAGCACAAACAACGCGGCCAGAAAAAGGTAGTATTCATGCCAGAGCGAAGCCGGAAAAAACAGCGTCGCACCGAATGCGGCCACTGCGAAACCGGCGACCATTCCTTTCTTAAATCCAAATTTACTCACCAGCACACCCGCCGGAATGGACATAATGCCGTAAGTGAGAAAGAAGTAAAACTGCACCAGCGCCGACTGGGCGTAGGTGAGTTCGAAGCTGTCTTTAAAAAACGGTACGAGGGTGTCGTTCATACAGGTGATGAACCCCATCATGAAGTACAATATCGCCAGCGTAACGAGCGCCGGCCGGTAGTTCTGGCCTGTGGCGGTTTCCGCGGAGGCATCGGGAGTGACGGGTGCGAAGGCCATGGTCAGACGTTCATGGTTACTTTGGCCTGAATGGCTTCCAGGGTTTTCCAGCATTGGTACAGCCCGCGCGGCACATGGAAACAGCCTTTCCATTTACCGCCCTTCAAGGTGAGCAGCGGCTGGCCCTGGCGGTTGAGATAGCCGAACCATTCGCCGTATTCGGGATCAGGGAAATGGCTCCATGTGTATGCATGCAGGCGCTCGAACCATTGCGCGCAGCGCTCGTCGCCCGTGTGCAGGTAGCCTTTGAGCAGCGTGATGAGCGTTTCCATGTGCACCCACCAGAGCTTCTGGTCCCATTCGAGCTGCTGGGGCGGGTTGCCTTTTATATCCATAAAATAGAATATCCCGCCGTGCTCATCATCCCAGCCGTATTCGATGAGCTGGATCGCGATGTCCACCGCCTTTTGCGCCAGTTGGCTGTCGTTAGTGCGCTCGGCCAGATCCATGATAAACCACATCGATTCCAGCCCGTGGCCCGGGTTCACCAGCCTGCCTTCGAATGAATCCGAAAAGGAACCGTCCGGTGCTATATTTTCGAGGATTACGCCTAGCTCAGGCCGGTAAAACTTGTTCATCACCGTATCAATGCCGTTTTGGATCACCTCGTCCACCAACGCCGGTTCCAGCAGCGGCTCGATTTCAAGGACGAGGTTACAAAGGATCATCGGCAGCGCGAAGCTTTCCAACGGCCGCGCACCGGGCACGCCCTTGTTGTAAATACCTTTGGGATTGCCCTGCCGTTTGAGAATATCGTAAAAAGTGTCTGTGGCAATGGTTTTGAATTCCTCCCGGCCGGTAGCCTTGTAAAGTTGCCCGAACGCCATGGTGGCGAAACAATCGGAAAAAATGCTGTGCGGCTGCATGAGCGGGTTTCCGTGGCGGTCGACCGAGAAATACCAGCTATTAGCGCCGCCGTCCGGGCCGTTGTGCTGCGCGCGCCCGAATTTTTGCAAAAATGCAGCACCCGAAAGCGCCATATCCAGCCATTCCTGCCGGGCTTCCACCTGGTTGTAAAGCATGGCAAAGCACCACACCTGCCGGCATTGGAGCCACATAAATTTGTCGGTATCGAACACATTGCCGTCCCGGTCGAGGCAGGTAAAAAAGCCGCCCGATTCGCGGTCGGGAGAGTTTTTCATCCAGAAAGGGATCACATCATCCAACAGTGCGCGGCGGTACTGCTCAATATACTTTTCGGGTTGCATGAAAATCAGGTTAAGGTTCAGGAATAGTCCTTTGTTGAAGGTTAAGGGTTAAAATCGCTTTCGAAATACATCCAGTCAATATGGAACATGGGGCTCTTAAACTTTTCGTTTTTGAACACCAGAAAAAGGTCATGAACGCCCGCACCGCCGTTCACCGGCAGTAAAATTTCTTTCCAACCGGTTTTCAGGTCTTCCAGGCGTCCGCCGGGGACTTCTGTTTTGCCCAGCAACTGCCCATCCCTGCTCCCCTGCCGCAGCTCGATGGTTCCGCCCGCGCCATGTTCCTGAATGCGCAATCGAATGTTCTTAATGTGCGAAAGGTCGATCTGGTTGAACCTGGTGTATTTTCCATTGGTAATATTGGCAATGTAGGATACGTAACCCGTATGCTGCGTGGCAATCACCACGCCTACGTTGCCTTCCTGGTAATCCTCCATCTGGATGAGCGGATTGCGCAGCACAATGTGGCTGGCGGTTTTCTGGGGGCCTATTCCGTTTGCGCCATTGTCGGTGTACGAAGCCTGCAATACATAGGCGCCTTCCGTTCCCTTGCCGATATGCTCGGTCAGTTTCAGCTGCGCAGAGAGCGGTGTCGGGCCGGTAGTTTTCGACAGCGACAGAATATAACCGGCAATTTCGCGCGCATCTTTCTCGGGCAAATCGGCATGCGGGGGCATCGGGTAAGAACCCCAGTTACCGCTTCCGCCGGTGATGATTTTCCGTGCAAGCATACGCTCCGCGCCTGTGTCCGAGGCGTATTTCTTTGAGATTTCTTTCAAAGCCGGACCAATGGATTTGGTTTCCATCGTGTGGCAGGCTTTGCAATCGAGCGACGCGTACAGCTTAGCCGTGGCGGCATAGCGGATATTCTCCCCTTCCCCGCCCGACAATGCACCGGCCAGGTCTTTCCCAAATGCCAGGTAAGTGAACCCGGCGTGGATGCGCGACCGCTGGATCTTGCCGTCTTCTTTATCGGTTACTTTAATGGTGTAATTAAATGGTGCATTGTCCCAATAAAAGCTCCGGTTTGCGGTCGTCTCGATTTTCACGTCTGGCGGCGTGTTACCGATCTTGAATTCGGTTGTGGCTGTGCCTTTGCCGCCGTGCTGGTCGGAAACGGTCAGGACCACATTGTAGGTGCCTGGTTTGGTGAAAGTATGCGTGATTTCCTCACCCGCCAGCTTTTTCGTCCCGATTTTCCATTCATAAGTCAGCTTGTCGGCCGCATCGTAGTCCTTCGATCCTTTGGCCGAAAGTGTAGCCTTAAACGGTGCAGCACCGATTGTTTTGCCGGTAGAAACTGCCGCAATGGGGTTGCGGTTACCTTCGGTATATTCCACGCGGATAATGCCCGAATCGGTGTTCCGGGCAAACCAGTTGGTACCGTAGGCCAGCAGGTAGATGGCGCCATCGCGGGCGATCTGCATGTCGATGGGCGCGACCACTTTCAACTGGGGCAGGAACGGCTCCATAGCCACATAGTCGCCATTGGCGTCCATGGTTACGGCCATGATCCACTTCCTGATCCATTCAAAAATAAACAGCTTGCCATTGTAATATTCGGGGAGCTTATAGGGGGCATTGGGGTACAAGTCGCTGTAATACACCGGCCCGGCCATCGCGCTCGCCCCTCCTTTTCCTACCAGCGGGTATTTTTTGGAAGGCCCTTTCCCATACCAGATAAACGCCGGCTGCGCAGGCGGCAGGTCGCGGATGCCCGTGTTATGCGGCGAATCGTTCACCGGCTTTTGCGGGTCTTTACCCGGACCTTCTTTTTTGGTAGCAAAGTCGTAGTCGGGAAACACCTCGTTATCGCCCAGGAAATAGGGGTAGCCAAAAAACCCGGGCTTCCGCGCCTGGTTGATCTCGTCGTAGCTCATTTTTCCCTCGCTACCAGGCACTTCGGTATCCGGACCGACGTCGCCCCAGTACAGAAACTTTGTTTTCGGGTCAACTGAAATGCGGAACGGGTTACGAACGCCCATGGCGTAGATCTCCGGCTTTCCCTGCGAACCGTCCTTCGGAAAAAGGTTTCCGTCGGGAATGCTGTAAGTGCCATCGGCCTCGGGCTTGATCCGCAGAATTTTGCCCCGGTAATCGTTGCTGTTGGCGGTAGCGGCCTGGTCATCGGACAGTTCGCGACCGGGGCGCTCGTCGATCGGCGTGTGGCCTTCTATTTCCTCAGCATTGGTATTGTCGCCGATTGATAAATAGAGCAGGCCGTCCGAAAAGGTGATATGACCGGCGGAATGGCAGCAATATTGCCGCTGCGTGGGCACTTCGAGCAGCACTTTTTTCGACTGCTGATTCAGTTTCTGCCCTTTCAGCTCAAACCGTGCGAGATGGCTCACGCTTTTCTCGCCGCCCACGCCGTAATAGAAGTAAATCCAGTTGTTGTTCTTAAAATCCGGGTCGGCAGCCACGCCCAGCAAACCATCCTCGATGCCGCTGAAAACATTGAACTGCGCAATGGTCGAAACTTCCTTGGTAGCATTGTTGAAGTACCGGACAGCCCCTTTCCGCTCCGCCACCACGACATCAAAATTCGGCAGTATCGCCATCCCCATCGGCTCATCCAGCCCTGAAACGAGTTTGGTATACGTAAACCGGCTCGAATCCGGCCCTTCCAACTGCACGGCTCCCCCCGCCCGAACAGCACCACCGCCGTCCGGATTACCCACTACCTCCCTGAACAACGGCCGGTCATACCGCCCTACCGAAGCCACACAAAGCCCCGCAGCCACCAATAACCCAAATGTAGATCTGAACATCTTCACCCGATAAACTTAATAAAATAGATTATGAAATAAACTAACGTTGTTGATTTAAATTTTGAACGATGGGTTGTAAATTTTGAATGATTGAATGATTGAATGATTGAATAGTTTGTATTTGGTAAATCAGCAAGCGTATACAGCTATTCTTCGTTCATGACTATTCATTTACCCGTTCCACGCAATCATTCAATCATTCAATCATTCAATCATTCAATCATTCAATCATTCAATCATTCAATCATTCAATCATTCAATCATTCCCCGTTCCACGGCGGCTCATTAATAATTCGGATTCTGCCCAATCGATCCTCCTGACCTGTCGATCTCGATTTGTGGGATTGGGAAGATTTCGTTTCTGCCGGCTGTGAAGTTGCCTCCTTTGCCGTTTGTTAGTGGTTTGGTCGAATAGGCCTTCATGGTCGGCACGAGTGTGTTCCAGCGCATAAGGTCGAACAGGCGGTGGTATTCCATGGCCAGCTCCACACGGCGTTCGTGGCGGACGGCTTTGCGAAGGTCGTCGCTTGTTTTGATGTCGGGGAGCGGTTTTTCAGCCACTTTCAACACGCGTGACGCTGCTTCCACGTCCTTGCGCTGCGAGCCCGACGCGCGCTTGCGCACCTGGTTGATATAATTCACGGCCTCTGCCTTGTCGCCGCCGCTTTCGATCAATGCCTCGGCATACATCAGCAGCACATCGGCATAGCGAATCGGATGGTACGTCCAGGCATCATTGCCCCAGCCCTGGCCGCGACGCGCTTCCGGCAGATACACTTTACGACTGTGATAGCCCGTATTCGGATAGGTCGAAAAGTCGAGCACTTCTTTGGTACCATTCAGCTTCGGGAATTCGTCGCCGGATTGCAGCACAGTGAACAGCAACCTCGGATCGCCCGCTTCGAACTCATTGACAAGGTCTTGCGTAGGCAAATCAAATCCCCAGCCACCGGTAGCACCACGCGGCGAGCAATACACATTAATCGTACTCCCGATGATCGGGACCGCCGGATCGTCGCCCATGATGATTGAAAACACGGCCTCCTTGGTTTTATACCCGTTTTCGAGGAATATCTCCTGAAACTGAGGGTGTAACGCAAAAGCACCGGAGTCGATCACCTTTTTGGCCGCGTCACGCGCCTTGGCAAAAAGCGCCGCATCGTCCTTGGCAAAAAACAGATAAGTACGCGCCAGCAGCGCCCAGGCCGCCTCCCGGGTGGCACGGCCCAGCTCGGCAGCTTGCAGGTTGGTAGCCGAAAGCATGGCCGGATCGTTGGCCACGGCCGTCAGTTCCGCTTCGATAAACTGGAAAACCTCGGTTGCCGATGCCCTCGCGAGCTTCGTGCGGTCGTCGACGGTGAGCGTTTTCGTCACCAGCGGCACCCCGCCGAATACTTCCGCCAGTTCAAAATAGAAGAATGCCCTCAAAAAGCGGATTTCGGCCAGGTACCGGCTCTTTAACTCCGGACTGAGCGGCGCGCCGCCCGCATCGATAAGGTTCGCTTCGGGCAGCCGTTCCAGCGCCACATTGCAGTTGCCAATGGCACTGTACCGCGCGGTCCAGTAACCTGCCAGTGTTTCGTTGGACGACAGCGCACGGCCAAAACCGAGGTCGGTCACGAATGGGCGGTCGCCGGCATCGGAACCGCCTTTGTCGGCATCGTCCGTGGCCATATTGCCTAGTTCGGCGCGCGCCGCCTCGTAGCCCCAGAAGTTGCTCACAAAGCCGCGGTAGCAGGTTACGAGCGATTTAAAACCGGCATCCGGCGATTTATAGAATGTTTCGTCGGTGAGGTTGCCCGGAGGCGTGCGGTCGAGGAAATCGTCGGAGCACGACGAAGCCAGCACGAGCAACGACGCGAGTATAATGAATGATAAGTTTCTCATGATGAATATGTTAGAATTTTGCATTGATACCAAACATCCATGTACGGGCCTGCGGGAAAAATCCCTGGTCGATGCCCGTCAGCTTGGGGTCCGTCGAGCCCATTTCCGGGTCCAGACCACTGTATTTGGTTACGGTAAAGAGGTTTTGCGCACCTACATAAAACCTCACCTGCTTTATTTTCGCCTTTTGCAGTAAACCTCCCGGCAGGCTGTACCCGATCTGCACGTTTTTCATGCGCAGGTAGGAGCCATCCTCCACGAAATACTTGGAAACATTGGTATTCAAACCCGCATTCTGGGAGATTTTGTAGTATTCGTTGGTACTGCCGGGGCCGCTCCACGCCTTTTCCAGAAAACCCTTTGGCGCATTGTACCAGCCGGTTCCAGCCTCGGTATCGTAGCGCAGGATATTCATCACATCATTACCCTGCGACCCCTGCACGAAAGCGCTGATATCGAACCCCTTGTAGGCAGCATTCACCGTTAATCCGTAAATAAAGTCCGGCCACGGATTACCGATTTTCGTACGGTCGTCTGCATTTAGCAACTGGTCGCCATTGATGTTTTGGAAACGAATGTCCCCGGGCGTCGACAGGCCTTTTTGCGCGCTTGCATCCACCTCGTCCTGGGTTTGGAAAATACCGTCGGTGAGCCATCCGAAATAGTAACCTACCGGCATTCCTTCTTCGGTTTTGGTGATGGTTTCACCGAGGTGGGCCGTGGAGTAAATCGGCTCGCCGCCTCCAAGGGTCGTTACCTTGTTCGTGAATGTAGAGAGCGTGGCTTTGATACCATATTGAAAACCAGCCACTTCATCATCATAACCAATCGCAAAATCCCAACCTTTGTTGACCATCTTGCCCGCATTCGACCACGGAAAGTTAGGATAGCCGAGCGTGGTAGGCAGGGGCACGATCAGCAGCATATTATCGACCGCCTTTTTGAAATAATCGGCCGTAAGTGTGAGTTTATGATTCAAAAACGCCAGGTCGAGCCCGATGTCGGTTTGGTTGGACGTTTCCCATTGCAGGATCGGGTTGCCGATGCTATTGCGTCCTGCGCCCATGTACCATGTTTTATTGTCGCCGAAAAGGTAGCGGTTGTTGTTCGCGTAGGTTGATAAATAAGCGCCGTTCGCCACGTTCTGGTTGCCGATCTGGCCGTAGCTGGCCCGTAACTTACCTTCCGACAGCCATTTCAGGCCCGCATCTTTAAAAAACCCTTCATTGGTAAAGTTCCAGGCTGCCGATACCGACGGAAATGTCCCCCAGCGGTAGTCTTTCGCAAAACGTGAGGTGCCGTCGCGCCGCACGTTCGCCGTGAGCACGTATTTACCGCCGAAGGAATAGCTCACCCGCCCGAAGTAGGAGTTCAATGCATTGGAATAGGTGTAACCCGAGGCCCCGGGATTGATGGTAGCTGCATTGATAATCCGCATATCTTCCTCATTATTAACAACTCCCTGTTTCGAAGCACCATATTCCAGGCCTTTCGTCAACTCCGCGGAAGTACCCGCGAGCACATTGAGGCGGTGCTGCCCCCAGGCCTGATCAAACGCCAGCGTATTTTCCCAAACGAAGTAATTAGACCAGTAGGAATAATTGCTCACGGTGTTGTAGGTCGCGTAATCGTAGCCATTCAGGTAGTATTGCGGCGTAAAACCTTTGGAAAGGCCCCTGTGAACGTCCAGCCCAAAGTTGCTGCGGAATTTGAGGGGTTCAAAAATCTTCACTTCGAGGTTCGCACCGCCCTTCATGCTGATCCCCTCCCAAATGCTCTGGCGCATCCGCTCGATCTGGCCCACAGGGTTCGGTTTGTTGGAATACAAAATGCCGGCGTAACGCGAGAACGGGTTACTGGCGTCGTAGCCCTGCATGATGGTTTGATAAAAAGGAGGGATATCTTTCAGGTTATCCCGGTAAACCGGCGTGATCGGGTCGGCGGTCATGGCACTGAAAATGGTGCCGGAATACGGATTGTTCTCATCGATATTGCGGCGACTTTCATACACCACGGCAATGTTGCTGCCCAGCCGAACGCGGTCGTTGATTTCCGCATTAACATTGTTCCGCCATGAAATACGGCGGTAATCCGAGCCGCGAACGATGCCTTTCTGATCCATATAACCCAATGCAGAAGCGAAATCGACCTTTTTACTGCCTCCCGAAACCGTGATATTGTAGCTCTGCACGGGTGCATTCTGGTGCATGATCTGCTTCCACCAGTCGGTTCCTTCCGGCCCGGTATTGGTCCGCACGAAATTGAGCGCCTGCGTTTGCATATCCGGCGAAATCGGCGGCGTAACGCCCACAGCCTCCGCAGCCCGGTTTTTGTAGGTGATAAATTCCTGCGCATTCAGCATGTGCGGACGCTTCCAGGGCGATTGCAAGCCATAGTAACTATCGAACGAAACGCTCACCGACTCCGATTTGGCCCCTTTTTTGGTGGTAATGATCACCAATCCGTTGGATGCGCGCGAGCCGTAGATTGCCGCCGCCGAAGCGTCCTTGTGAATATCCATCGTTTCGATGTCGTTCGGGTTCAGCCAGCCGATGCTGGTTTGCGGGAGGCCATCGACGATGTAAAGCGGCTCGTTGGAGTTATTAATCGAACCGATTCCGCGTATACGCACCACCCCCGCGGAGCCCGGGCTGCCGCTCGCCTGCGTTACCATCACGCCGGCCGCCTTGCCCTGCAATGCATCCGCCGCCGAGCGAACGGGCATATTGCGGATTTCGTCACCTCCGATTGAAGCTACCGAGCCGGTCACATCCTTTTTGGACACCGTTCCGTAGCCGACAACTACCACTTCCGAAAGCGACTTGGAGTCGGCCGAAAGCTTCATATCAATTACCGATCGGTTTTCCACGGCCGACTCGGACGACAAATACCCGATGAACGAAAACACAAGCGTCGCATTTTCAGGCACATTCGGCAGTTCATACCGACCGTCGCCGTTGGTGGTCGTGCCGATTCCCGTGCCTTTCACGATCACACTCGCGCCGGGCAGCGGCTCGCCGGTGACAGCATCCGCCACCACGCCCGAAACCGTAAGGGCCATGTCGGCCGCCTTGCGCATTGCCGGGCCTTTGAATAGCGAAGCCAGTGTATTCACGGGCTGGGTGGCGGGCAATTGTCCGGTCGGCTGCTGCTTCAACAGGGTGCCGGGCTCCGTTGCAGGGCGGTCACCTTCCTTTTCGCCGGCCTCGTCTTTAATGTAGATCACGTAAAAATTATCACGCAGCTTCTTGAATGCCAGGTTATTTGGTTCAAGGATTTTGCGCAACGAATTTTCCAGCGAGCCAGCCTTGCCCATTTCCTTCACGGTTTTGCCGTTGACATACTCCGAGTTGTACAGGAAAGACACTTGAAACTGCTTTTCCAGGGCCCGCAATTTTGTTTCGAGGGATACCGCTTGGCGAGGCCGGACGTCGGGACGACCGCCCGGTTCGAGCCTCGACAGGGCGACCGGCTGCGCCTCTGCCCGGGGCACGGCGCAGAGGCAGATGGCGATCAGGTGAAGTGTGGTAATCAGTCGTTTCATAGGCGCAAGCAGGTTACAGGGTTAGTTTAAATAGCCATAATCCGAAACACGTACAACAATATTCCGCGGTTCTGAACATAGAGTACCATTTCGTTTGGCATACCGCCATTAGCGACGAAAGTTTTTTCGCATTTTTTTTAAAAAAGTTCAAAAAGCTGCGTTTACCGGCTTCGTATTAATCAATTTAGCATTAATATACTAAATATAAGCCTACTTAATAATATAAAATATTAACTAATGATTGTGATTTTGACCGCCGGAAAGCTGAATACGTAAGACTATTGATTGGACTTGGGACCGATAACAAGCTGGTCGCCGTCTCGGGTGATGGTAATGGAGGACGCTTCGGCGATGCCTTGCAGGAGCAGCTCCACATTATCCGTCGGAACGGAGCCGGAAATCTGCCGATCGAGTAAATCTGGGTGACTGGCTTCTGTTTCGAAGCCGTAAGTATCCTGCAATATGGCCGCTACTTCGCGGAGTGAGGTATTTTTGAAAACCAGTTTGTGATCTTTCCAGGCGGAATACAGGCCTTTTTCCACGTGCGATCGCTGGTATTCCGCCGGCTTGCGGAATTGCACCATTTCACCCGGTTTGAGGACGAGCGTATCGCCCGTGGCGTCGCCGAGGTTACATTGCACTTTGCCCTCGTCGAGCACGACCCTTGTGCCGCTTTTGCGCTTGCTGACATTGAATTGGGTTCCCAGCACATCCAGACTGAAATCTGCGCCTGTCCGCACGCGGAACTTCCGGTGGTCGGAGGTGTGCACGACATTGAAATACGCCTCGCCATCCAGCCGCACTTCCCGCAGCGCGGGCCACCCGGCTTCGTACGAAAGCTCAGAATTGCCGTTCAATGTCACTTCCGAGCCGTCGGGTAATGTGATCAACCGGGTTTCTCCAAAGGCAGTCCTTTCTACAATGCGTCCGCTCTGCCGCTGGAACATATATATTCCGATCCCGGCGACGATCAGAAACAGCACCGCCGCCGCAATCCTGCCCCAACCGAACCAGCTGCGGCTTTTTCCCTCCGGCTCAACCCGCTGCTCTTCACCCAGAGCCGTCGCCTGAATCCTGAAAAACATTTTATCTTCCAAGGCCGACAAGCCCTTTGCCGAAAGCCCGGCCGTAAATGCCGGACGCTCTTCCGCAGAGCGGTACCAAGCTTCGAGTTCCTCGGCCTCCGCGGGCGAATTCTGCCCGTTCTTGTCGTTTTCCAGTAAATACAGCAAGCGATCTTTATCCATTTGTCAGTATGCTTCTCCGCTTTTGATATAGTAACATTTCCGCGCCACTACCGCCATCTCCGGCCTGATTTTTCTACAAATCCCACATTTCCAGCACGATCCACGCCCAGGCAAACTCTTTTAGATTGTCGCGCAGGATTTTCAGGGCCCGGCCCATTTGTTTCTCGACCGTGTCCACCGGAATCTGCTCCCGCTCGGCGATTTCCTTGTAAGTAAGATGTTCCTTCCTGCTCAGCTGATACACTTTCCGCAGTTTTTCGGGCAAGTTCTGAATGCTGTTTTCCAGCGCCAGCGCAAGTTCCTCGTAGTGCAGGCGGTCCTCGGTATCGTTGCCGGCATCACCGGGCATTTGCAGTAAATGTTCGAGATACGCCTCCCAGATTTTACGCGAACGGATCATATTATAGATGCTGTACCGCAATGCACCGAAAAGATAAGCTTCCAGCGTGACCGATATGAGCAGCGTCTCGCGCTTCGTCCAGAGATCGGTGAAAATCTCCTGGATGAGCTCCTCACATTCCTCGCGCAGCATGATCCGCCGGTACGCGGCATCAAAAAGACGGCGCCAGTATTTGCGGTACAGCGTAGCAAAAGCGTCGCTATCACCCGCCTTCATGCGGGCAAGCAAAGTGTCGTCGATGCTATTTGGATTTTCAGGAACGATGGTCGGAAGAGTTTGGGAAGCCGCAATTTCGCATTTCCGTTGGTTTAAAACGATGGGAAAACCTGGAAGTGAAAAGATTTTTAGATCGCCCGACCGGGCTGGCAGAAAGATCTTAGCCGCCGATAGCTAAGTGATTAAACTTTATAGTTGAATATACTATTAAAAATAAATAGATTTAAAACTATAAAATTAACACACTGTACAACACTATGCCTACCCGTCATGAAGTGCAGCGCTTCCTGGATGACTTTTTTGTGAAATACCGAATATTTGACATTCTGTTCATTGAAAGGAAAAATCCTAAAAATGCGGAAACGCTCCTACGCCTCGAAATTTCGACTGCGAAACGGCGGCAGATTATCGAGGCCATTAGTACCGATGACTATGTGGAGGGGCCGTTGGCAGATACATTATATCAATGCGGAGACATGTGGTTTTTTGGCAGAAATTATCACAATCATGAGCTTTACATCAAGATTTCAATGGGTCGGGTTAATTCGAATGTCTTGTGTATATCATTTCATGAAGCGGAAAGAACTATGGAGTATCCATTTAAAAAATCATTATGAAAAGTCCCATTACAGGTAAGGAAATGCTTTTAAGGCATGAAGCGAGCAAAGTGGCGTTCAGAAAGGAAGAGTTTTCGATCGTCAGCCATTATTATGAATGCGGAGATTCCGGTGAGCGGTTTACCGACGATCGTCTGGACGAGTTGAGCATCGTGCAGGTGCACAACCAGTACCGCGAAAAGTACGGGATACCGTTTCCGGATGAAATCAGGCGTATCAGGGAGCGGTATGGGATCTCGGCCAGCAAAATGTCCGAAATCCTGGGGCTAGGTGCAAATTCGTATCGCTTGTATGAGTCAGGAGAAGTACCGTCGGTCGCGATTGGCCGGCTAATCATGTCGATCCGAAACCCTGAAACATTCATACAGCAGGTATCCGCCAGCGCCTGCTTTCTGACCGCAAAAGAAGTTGCCAAACTTACACTCGCGGCCGAAAACCTGCGTGCACAACCCGCCCAGGAGGCTGTTTTTCCATCAAAACTCAACGGCTACCGCCAGCCTGATCTTTCCAAAATAGCTGGCATTATCGCTTTCTTTCAGGGATTTTTGAAGAGTCCGCTGTTTAAGACAAAACTCAATAAACTACTGTTTTATACGGACTTCAACACTTACAAACTAACCGGCTATTCCACAACGGGACTGGAATACCGGGCGATACAATTCGGCCCGGTGCCTTCGCAATTTCAGAAAATGTACGTCAATCTGTCTGAAACCGGGCAAATCAGCATAGACGAGCAGTATTTCGGAAATGGTGCTTACGGCGACGAGATCAATGCAAAAGTTGCGTTCGACCAAACGCTGTTTTCGCCGGAAGAACTTGATGTACTTGAACACGTGGCAAATCGATATGCAAAACTATCTACCGACGATATCGTGAAACTCAGCCATGAAGAAACGGGCTGGATGGACAATGCCGATCAAAAAGCGCTCATCAATTATCGGTATGCGTTCGAGCTCCGCCAGGGGATAAAGCCCATTTCCTGACAAAAGTCAGTTTTCCCAACATCCCGGCGTCATCCGGCGGGCTGGTCATTTGCTCCAATTTTGAGCGAAGGTTAACAAGACCATGACCATGAGCATATTAACGGCCCCCGAGGCTACTCCCGATACCCGGCACGTTTGTTACCATTGCGGTGAAGACTGCCGCGACGAAGTACTGCACGCCGACGACCACGATTTTTGCTGCGACGGTTGCCTGACCGTTTATGGATTACTGAAAGAGAGTGACTTATGTCAGTATTATTCCATCGACGGCGCCCAGGGCATTTCGCCCGACCCTTCTTTTTACAAAAACAAATACGACCACCTCGACCTGCCGGAAGTTCACGATAAAATGATCGAGTTCACGGACGGGCGGCTCACGACGGTGTACTGGTATTTGCCCAAAATGCATTGCAGCTCATGCATCTGGCTGCTAGAACATCTCTATCGACTCCACCCGGCCGTGCGAAGCTCGGTGGTGAATTTCCCTGAAAAAAAGGTCCGCATCACATTCGATGCGGCCGCATTGCGCCTGAGCGGGCTCGCGGCACTGCTCACGCGGATCGGCTACGAGCCCTACCTGAGCATGGACGACCTTTCGGGCAAAAAAGCCGGCAAATGGAACCGTACGCGACTTTACAAAATCGGGATAGCCGGTTTCGCTTTCGGGAACATTATGATGCTGAGCTTCCCGGAATATTTTCATTTGGGACAAAACACGTCCGATCAGAACCTGCGTACGCTTTTCGGTGTGCTGAACCTCGCATTGAGCCTGCCCGTCCTTTTCTACTGCGCAGCGGATTTTTATAAATCGGCGTGGGCGGCGCTGAAAGGTCGTTACCTGAACATCGACGCGCCGATTGCACTGGCATTGAGCTGTGTATTCCTGATCAGCATTTACCAACTGGCCACGCAATCCGGCCCCGGCTACCTCGATTCGTTCGCCGGCGCGGTGTTTTTTATGCTCGTTGGCCGGTATTTTCAGGACAAAACCTACGCCGGGGTGTCCTTCGACCGCGATTACAAATCCTATTTCCCTGTCGCCATTTCGATGACCGACGGTGAAACCGAAACGCGCAAACCCATTACCGACCTTCAAAAGGGCGACCGGATGCTGGTCCGCAATGAGGAATTGATCCCGGCCGACGCGGTATTGCAAAGCCCGCTCGCGATGATCGATTACAGCTTCGTATCGGGCGAATCGCAGCCGGTAGAGCGGCGGAAGGGCGATACCATTTACGCCGGCGGCAAGCATAAGGGCGCGGCCATCGAGCTCGAAGTGCTTCGCGCGGTGTCGCAAAGCTACCTCACGCAACTTTGGAACAACGAAGCATTTGCCAGGGAAAAAGACGACGCCAATACCTCGCTTGCGGCACGCATTAACCGTTACTTTTCCCTCGTGGTGCTGGGCATCGCCACGGTCACGTTTTTAGTCTGGTTTTTTGCCTTTAATAATGCGGAAACCGCTTTTCTCGCATTCACCACTACCCTTCTCGTGGCCTGCCCGTGCGCGCTGCTACTATCGTCTACATTCACGAACGGTAATCTGCTGAGCGTTTTCAGCCGCAATCGCTTTTATCCCAAAAATGCCCACAGCATCGAACGGCTGGCGCAGATCGACGCGGTTGTATTTGATAAAACGGGCACCATTACCCTGCCCGACGACGCCGAAATCGACTTTACGGGAGAGCCTTCCACCCGGGAAGAGCTGGTGATGATCAAGTCGCTGGTCACGCAATCGTCGCACCCGCTGAGCAGGCTGCTGGCGAAGCATTTGGCAGATGTGCCCGCGAGCAAGCGCGTGCTGAGCGGCTTTTCGGAAACGAGCGGCAAGGGTATGACGGCACAATGGGGCGCGCAAACGGTGCGGGTCGGGTCGGCGGGCTGGGTGGGCGCTGCTGCCGATGACGATGCAGGGCAATCGAGCCGGGTGTACATTGCGATCGACGGTGCGGTGAAAGGCTATTTCACCATCCGCAGCAAATACCGCCCCGAACTTCCTGAAACGCTTGCCGCGCTGCGCGACGCGGGCATCGGCACCTACCTGCTGTCCGGCGACCGCCCTACCGACCGCGAGTTGCTCACGCCGCTTTTCGGTCCGAATGCTACCCTTTTATTTAACCAAAAACCCGAACAGAAACTGGACTTCGTGCGGAACCTGCAACGCGAAGGCCGCCACGTATTGATGGTCGGCGACGGCCTGAACGACGCCGGCGCATTGCGGCAGAGCAACGTCGGGCTGGCGGTGTCGGACGATATCAACAACTTCTCGCCTTCGTGCGACGCCATTGTGGAGGGCAGCCAGCTCAGCCTGTTGCCCGGCTACATTGCCCTGGCCCGCAGCGGGCAGCGCATTATCCGGCAGAGCTTCGCCATTTCCTTGATTTACAACATTCTGGGACTGTCATTCGCCATCACCGGGCACCTTTCGCCGGTTATTGCGGCAATCCTCATGCCTGTCAGCTCCATCACCATTGTAGCCTTTACCACCCTGGCCAGCAATGCGGCTGCGCGGCGCTGTCTCAAAAAACTGACCAATGTCATAAACCGGACGTAGCGGTTGTCATGCTTTGCCAGCCGTGCCGCGGGTAGTTTTGACCTATCAAAATCAACCAACGTGATCCTCATCATGAGCGCATTATATCTGCTGATCATCGCCAGCTTGCTGGTGGCGCTGGGATTCCTCGGCGCGTTCATCTGGTCGGTCCGGAAGGGCCATTACGACGACGATTACACGCCTTCGGTGCGCATCCTGCTCGATGATTCCGAAAAGAACAGCACTACCTGACGCCACTCATCTGAACTGATTTTTACCATTTATCTCCACCAAGTTATGTCAAACGTTCCCCATCCCGACCTCGCCTCCGTTGAGTTGGATGAATTTCAATACGACAACCGCATTGTCCGGGACTTCGCTATCGCTACCATCCTTTTCGGGCTTATCGGTATGCTCGTGGGCTTGCTGGCGGCTTTGCAGCTCGTTTTCCCGAACCTCAATTTTGACCTGCCGTTCCTGACGTTCAGTCGCATCCGGCCGCTGCATACCAATGCGGTGATTTTTGCATTTGTCGGAAACGGCTTCTTTACCGGGCTTTATTATTCCGTGCCGCGCGTGCTGCGGACGCCGATCTGGAGTCCGGCGCTGAGCCGCTTCCATTTCTGGGCATGGCAGGCCATTATCCTCGGCGCGGCCATTTCGCTACCCATGGGTTTCACCACCTCCAAAGAATATGCCGAGCTGGAATGGCCATTCGACATTGCCATCGCCGTCGTGTGGGTTTCCGCATTGGTGAACATCATTATGACGACCATCAACCGCCGCGTAGAGCACATTTATGCCGCGGTATGGTTCTACATCGCCTCCTTCGTGACCGTGGCCATGCTGCACGTGGTAAACAGCGTGGAGCTGCCGATCTCTTTCATGAAAAGCTACTCGGTGTATGCTGGTGTGCAGGATGCGCTCGTGCAATGGTGGTACGGCCATAATGCGGTAGCGTTTTTCCTTACGACGCCATACCTGGGTTTGATGTACTACTTTTTGCCCAAAGCGGCCAACCGGCCCATTTACTCCTACCGGCTTTCGATCGTACACTTCTGGGCGCTGATATTCCTGTATATCTGGGCAGGGCCGCACCACTTGCTTTATACCTCGTTGCCCGAATGGGCGCAAACGCTCGGTACGGTGTTTTCGGTGATGCTCATCGCGCCGTCGTGGGGCGGTATGATGAACGGGCTCATGACCCTGCGTGGTGCGTGGGACAAAGTGCGCGAAGATGTGGTGCTGAAATTCATGGTGGTAGCGATTACCGCCTATGGAATGGCCACTTTCGAAGGGCCGATGCTTTCGCTTAAAAACGTCAACGCCATTGCCCACTACACCGACTGGATCGTGGCACACGTACACGTAGGCGCGCTCGGCTGGAACGGCTTCCTGACATTCGGTATCCTTTACTGGCTGTTCCCAAGGTTATACAACCGCCCGCTTTACTCTACCAAAGCCGCCAATTTCCACTTCTGGATCGGCACGCTGGGGATCATCTTCTATACCATTCCCATGTATTGGGCGGGCTGGGTACAGAGCTCCATGTGGAAGGAGTTTACACAGGAAGGGCTTTTGAAATACCCTAACTTCCTCGAAACCGTTACGGCCCTCAAACCGCTGTATTTCCTCCGAAGCGTAGGCGGTACATTATATCTCGTGGGTTTTGTGGTGATGATTTATAACCTCTGGATGACGGCGCTGAAAGGCAAGCTCGTCCCGACAGAAACTGCCAAAGCAATGCCGTTGAACGCGATCTGGCATGCCGAGAAGAGCGAATACTGGCACCGCAGGCTGCTGGAACGCAAGCCGCTCGCGCTGACGATCTTCTCCCTGGTAGCAGTTGCGATCGGCGGGATGATCGAGATGATCCCGACGTTCCTGGTCGAATCCAATGTGCCTACCATTGCGAGCGTGAAACCTTACACGCCACTGGAATTGCAGGGTCGCGACATTTACGTCCGCGAAGGCTGCTACGTGTGCCATACGCAAATGATCCGTCCGTTCCGGTCAGAGATCGAGCGGTTCGGGGAGTATTCCAAATCGGGTGAGTTCGTGTATGACCACCCGCACCAGTGGGGCTCCAAACGCACCGGTCCGGACCTGCAACGCCTGGGCGGCAAGTACCCCGACTCCTGGCATTACAACCACATGGAAGACCCGACCTCCATGTCGCCCGGTTCCATCATGCCGCGCTACGGCTGGCTGCTCGAAAACGATCTGGATACGACCACGACCAAAGCGAAGATCAAAGCCATGCAAACGCTGGGCGTGCCTTACGAAAAAGGCTACGAACACCAGGCCAACGCCGATCTCGTGAAACAGGAAAAGGAAATTCAGGAGCGGTTGAAGCAAAGCGGCATCAAAACCGCAGCCAACAAAGAGATCATCGCGCTGATTGCTTACATGCAGCGGCTTGGGACTGATATTAAAAAATGAGTGAATGATTGAATGACCGAATGATTGAATGATTGAATAGCTGAATGAAAGTCCAGGCACTTGTAAAGTTTCAAAACCCGATCGGTCCATTTATAATCCATACTTATTCAGTCATTCAATCATTCAATCATTCAAAATTAAACTTCTATGAAATTCCGCAACTACCTCGAAACCATCGCCGGCGTGGGCATTTATCCGCTCATCTCGCTACTGATATTCTTTGTTTTTTTCGTTGGCCTGCTCATTTATGTGTGGGGGCTCGATAACAAGAAGCTCGATAAAATGCGCAGCATTCCGTTGAACGACGGTATCGCGACGAAGACGCTGCTGTCGCTCATCCTGCTTGGCTGCATTGCATTGCCGGCTTCGGCGCAGGATGCCACGCAGAAAGTCCGTGCCGTTACCGAGCTGGACCTGATCCTTTATGTGTTGCTGGGTGCATTGGTGTTCATCATCATTCAGCTGGGTATCCTGCTGGCCTCGGCGATGAACGTGCTCAACAAGTCGGCCCATGCTTCCAACCAGGTGCCTACCCACGTTTTCAGCGCGCATTGGTGGAAAAAATTCCGGGGTATCAGCGTGTCGGTGAAGGATGAAAGGGATATTCTGATCGACGGGCATGACTACGACGGCATTCAGGAGCTTGATAACCGGATGCCCCCCTGGCTGCAATTCCTGTTTTACACCACCATTTTCATTGCCGTAGTTTACTCGGCCTACTATTTCAGCGGCCTGGGCGACCTGCAAATCGCGGAGCTTGAAAAGGAAATCGCAACAGCCGAAGCCGAGAAGAAGGCCTACATGGAAAAAGTGGGTGCCAGCATGGACGAAAACTCCGTGACGCTCCTCAGCGACAAGGCAGGTGTGGACGCCGGGCAGAAAATCTTCCAGGAAAAATGTACCGCATGCCACGGAGCCGACGGCGGCGGCACGGTAGGCCCCAACCTGACGGACGACTACTGGCTGCATGGCGGCGGCATTCAGAATGTATTCAAAGTGATTAAATACGGTGTGCCTGAAAAAGGGATGATCTCCTGGGAAAAACAACTCTCACCTACCGACATTCAGAAGGTAGCGAGCTACGTGATCTCACTCAAAGGCACCAAACCAGCCAATGCGAAAGAGCCGCAAGGCGAACTGGTAGAAACTTCGGCTGTCGGCGATCAGCTGTCGGCTGTTGAGAAATGATCGATGATCCGGAAAGATGAGGTAGAAATGGAAACGACAGATATGAATGGCTTGGGGGGAAAGCAAAAAAGCCGACAGCCGATTGCCGACAGCCGAAGTTTAAAATCAGAAACACGTCCCTTGTACCCGCAACGGCCCGAAGGTAAGTGGCATAACCGCCGTGTGGCATTCAGCATAGCGATCATCGCGCTGCTGTTCATCGTTCCGTTCATCCGGATCGATGGGCAGCAGCTCGTGCTGTTGAATGTGATTGAAAGGAAATTCATTGTTTTCGGTGTTTTTATCGGGCCGCAGGACTACTGGCTGTTCGGGCTTACGATGCTGTCGTTTTTCGTGTTCATCGTGCTGTTCACGACGGTCTTCGGTCGGTTATGGTGTGGCTGGGCGTGCCCGCAGACGGTTTTTATGGAAATGGTTTTCCGCAAAATCGAATATGCCATTGAAGGCGACGCCGGTAAGCAGAAACTGCTGGACAAAGCACCCTGGACACCGGAAAAAATCATGAAAAAGGGTTTGAAATACACCCTCTTCCTGATCGTATCCTTCGCCATTGCCAACCTGCTGCTCGCTTATGTGCTGGGCACGGATGAGTTGTCCAAAATCATTTCCGAACCCATCGAAGCGCATATCGGCCTGTTTTCGGGCATTGTGCTTTTCACGGCGGTTTTCTACTGGAACTTCGCCTGGCTGCGCGAGCAGGCGTGTACGGTGGTGTGCCCCTACGGCCGCCTGCAAAGTGTGCTGCTCGACCGCAACTCGATTAACGTAGCCTACGACCACGAGCGCGGCGAACCGCGCGGAAAGCTGCACAAAGGCTCCGACCGTACGGAAGGCGACTGTATCAACTGCTTCCAATGCGTGGCCGTGTGCCCGACGGGCATCGACATCCGCAACGGCACCCAGATGGAATGCGTAAACTGTACCGCGTGCATCGACGCCTGCGATGCGATCATGGACAAGGTCGGGTTCGACCGGGGGCTGATCCGCTACACGTCCGAGAATGCCATTGTTAAGAAAACCACGAAGGTAATCACCCCGCGAACGTGGGGCTATGCGGCTGTGCTGGTGCTGCTCTGGTCGGCTTTGGGATTTGTGGTGGCTACGCGCACCGATACTCAGACCACGCTGTTCCGCGCGCCCGGCAGCCGCTACATCGAAAACAGCGACGGCACGATCAGCAACTTGTACACATTCAAGATATTCAACAAAACCAATCGCATCATCAAACCCTCCATTCGCCTCGACTCCCCGCACGGAAAGCTGCTGTTCGCCGGGTCACCCGACCTGACGCTCGACGCCGCGGGGATGTCCGAGGGGACCGTGTTTGTGATTATTCCAAAAACGGAACTGAAAAGCCGCAAAACGGTGGTAAAACTATCCCTGTCGCAGGGCGACCGGCAGCTCGAAACGATCGAGACTACATTTATCGCACCGGAAGAATAAGTATTAACCTCATACCAGAACACGATGAAAATGAATTGGAAAGCCCTCATTGCCGCAGTCTACGTCAGCTTTATATCAATGATCTTGCTGCTGGTAGGCATGAGCGCAGGACAGAAGATAGACCTCGTAACGGACCATTACTACGAAGAAGAGCTGAAATTCCAGGGCAAGATCGACAAGGCCGCACGCGCCTCCGCATTGGCCGAACCGCTCTCGTGGACCGTTACAGAAAGCGATTTACAGATCCATTATCCGGCAACGGTGGCCGATTCGGCCATTTCAGGCCTGATCCGCATGTACTGCCCGTCCGACGACCGCAACGACCGCCAGTTCGCGATCGAGGCGAAGGACCACGGGCAAAGCGTCGCATTGTCGCAAATCCCGGCGGGGCGTTATAAAATCCAGGTCGACTGGAAAGGCAACAACGAAACCTTCTGGAACGAGGGGGTGGTTGTGATCGCGCACTGACGATGATCTCCGTCCTGCCATACCTCGCCGTGTCGATGGGGCTTATCAGCAGCTTCCATTGTGTAGGCATGTGCGGGCCCATCGCGCTCGCGTTACCCGTGCACAAAGGCTCGCGTGCGCGGCAGGTGGCCGGCGTGCTTGCCTACCACACGGGCCGCGCATTCACCTATGCGCTGTTTGGCCTGCTGGTGGGTACATTGGGTGCCTCACTGGGCTGGCTTGGCGTGCTGCGGTACGCATCCGTCGCCATCGGCATCGCCATGGTGGGTTACACTGTCTGGCCTTCGGCACTCGGGCAGCGGCTGCACATGCCGCTGTTCTGGCAGCGGGCTATCGGCCGCGTGAAGCAAAAGATGGGTGTTTACATAAAAAAAACAGATCTACCGAGCATGGTGCTGCTCGGCATGCTCAATGGCGCCGTCCCTTGCGGAATGGTGTACATGGCCCTGATGAGCTCCGTTGCCACCGGCCATGCCTGGGCCAGCGCGGCATTTATGGCGTTGTTCGGGCTTGGCACCATGCCTGCCATGCTTTTGCTGGGCTTCGCGAAACTGCAATTTACCCCCGCGCTGCGGGACCCGCATCCGCAAGCTTACTCCCATACTCATGGCCATTGCGGGCGTATGGCTCGTCGCGCGCGGCCTGATGCCCTCCTCCTACCCCACCCACGCCAATCATTCGCACGAAATCACGATCTGCCGCTGAATCCCGCCACACCGGCACTTGTGACGCGTGAGCGGGGCGGTGCCGGCGTTCCGCGCTGATAAAAGCCGGTTAGAAGTCTGTTTTTCGAATGATAAAAGTCATGTTTTTCCCTTCGGCGTGTGGGTAGTTTTGATTTATCATCTACATCAAAACTTTCAACAATGGACAAGGACCTGCTATTCAAATATAACATCCCGGGGCCACGGTACACCAGCTACCCGACCGTTCCGTACTGGCAGAAAACCCCTCCTGCCATTAGCAAATGGAAAGAACTGGTGCGGGATGCATTCACGGTTTCAAACCAAAAGGAAGGGATCAGTTTATACATCCACCTGCCGTTTTGCGAAAGCCTTTGCACCTATTGCGGCTGCAATACACGGATCACGATCAATCACGCTGTTGAAAGCAAATATATCCAGGCCGTTTTGAAGGAATGGAGCATGTACTGCGAGCTGTTCGGGGATGAAAAGCCGGTGATCCGGGAATTACACCTCGGCGGCGGCACGCCTACGTTTTTTAGTCCTGAAAATCTGGTAAACCTCGTTAAAGGCCTGCTCGACAAGGCTTATGTGCATACCGACGCCCGTTTCGGCTTCGAAGCGCACCCCGGAAACACTACCGACGCGCATCTGGAAGCGCTGTATTCCGTCGGTTTCCGCAGGATCAGCATTGGCGTGCAGGATTTCAACCCGGTGGTGCTGGCGATGATCAACCGGCACCAGACGTTCGAGCAGGTAAAACACCTCACGCTGAAAGCCCGCGAAATCGGCTTCACGTCCGTCAACTATGACATTGTGTACGGATTGCCGCAGCAGAAAAACTGCTCGATGATGCAAACCATGCTGCGCGTGATCCAGCTCCGCCCCGACCGCATTGCATTTTACAGCTACGCGCATGTGCCCTGGATCAAACCCGGCCAGCGGAGCTACACGGAACAGGATTTGCCCGATGCCGATCACAAGATGGCGATTTACGAAGCCGGCCGCAGCGCGCTGGAACTGGCGGGTTACGAGGATATCGGCATGGACCATTTTGCACTCCGCACCGACGAGCTCTATAAGGCATCCACCGAGGAGCGCCTTCACCGGAATTTCATGGGCTATACCGACACCCGCACGCAGCTGCTGATCGGCCTGGGCGCATCGTCCATTTCCGATTCGTGGTGGGGCTATGCCCAAAATGAGAAGAAAGTAGAAGATTACTACAAAAAACTCGCCGCCGGCGAACTGCCGGTATTCCGCGGCCATGAGCTGAGCCGCGAAGACCTCATCATGCGAAAACACATTCTCCGCCTCATGACCGGTTTTGAAACTTCCTGGGCCAGCACGTCGGAAGTGTGCATGGAAGTATATCAGGCCCTCGAAAGATTGTCGGAAATGGAGTTCGACGGGCTCGTTGAAGTGGAGCCTTTCCGCCTGAGGATCACAGAAAAAGGCAAGGCTTTCGTGCGCAATGTGTGCATGGCATTCGACGCCCGTTTATGGACGGATTTACCTCAAACCACGCTATTCAGCCAAACAGTTTAATCATGAATTCTTGCGGTGTTCACCTGTGTCCTGTACTTTGGTATGTTTGATACGGATATTTTAATTCATACGCAGGTGATGACACGGCATATCGAGATGCTGGATGCCCTGTTCAAACACGCGACCGAAGGGATCGTGGTGGTGGACAAACAGGCAAACATTGTAATGCTTAACCCCAAAGCGAAGGAGCTTTTCGGTTACACCGATCGCGAGCTGATCGGCCGGAAAGTGGAAACGCTGATCCCCCAACGGTTTAACAGAAACCACGTGGGCTACCGCGACGAATACCTGGAAGCGCCCAGGGCGCGCGGTATGGGACATATGATGGACCTTTTTGCCCGGCGCAAAGACGGCTCCGAGTTCCCGGTGGAAGTGAGCCTGAGCCCGTTCAAAACCAGCGACGGCGAATTCGTCGTGAGCTTTGTGATTGACATTACCGAGCGTAAAAAGCAGGAAAGCCGCATTATCGAGGCGAACCTGGAAATACAAAAACTGAATGCAGAACTGGAAGAACGCGTGCAGCAGCGTACGGAAGAACTGGCCGCGGCGATCAAGCGCATTGAGCAGTCGCAGGAAGAGGTGGTGCGTGCACTCACCAAGGAGCGCGAGCTGAACAATATGAAGAGCCAGTTCGTGACAATCGCCTCGCACGAGTTCCGTACACCGCTGGCGACTATTCTGTCGTCGGCCTCGCTCATTGGCCGCTACGCCCGCACCGAGGACGAAGAAAAGCGCCAGAAGCACGTCCAGCGCATTAAATCCACTGTTACCAACCTCACGGAGATCCTGAACGACTTCCTGTCCATCGGCAAGCTGGAAGAAGGCCGAATCCACGCCATTCCCGTGCTCACCGACCTGAATGAGTTTTGTAAAAACCTGATCGAAGAGATTAAGGGACTTTGTAAGGAAGGGCAGCAAATGAACTTCACCTACGAAGGCGAAGCCCATGCCTGGCTCGACAAGCAGCTCCTCCGCAATGTGCTTTTTAACCTGCTTTCGAATGCGATCAAATATTCGGAAATGGGTAAATCCATTTTTCTGAGGATCAAAAACTGGGGCGGGCTGATCCGCATTGAAGTGCAGGACCAGGGCATCGGTATTCCCGAGAAAGACCAGGGACACATTTTCGACCGTTTTTTCCGCGCCCACAATGCGGGCAATGCGCAAGGCACCGGGCTGGGACTCAACATTGTACAAAACTACATCGAGCTCATGGGCGGCACCGTGCGCTTCCAGAGCGAAGTGAACACAGGCACCACATTCTTTGTGGAGCTGCCTAACCGCGAACCCATTAAAATCGACTCCTGACACTAACCGTACCAATTTTGGAAACGAGAAAGATACTTTTGATTGAAGACAACCCCGAAATGCGGGAGAATACGGCCGAGATCCTCGAACTTGCCAACTACGAGGTACTAACCGCCCAAAATGGCAAAGAAGGCGTTCAGCAAGCTTCCCAGCACCTCCCCGATCTCATCATCTGCGATATTATGATGCCCGAACTGGACGGCTACGGCGTGCTGCACATGCTGGGCAAGGACGAGCGCACGGCATCCGTTCCATTCATCTTCCTCACCGCCAAGGCAGAGAAGGAAGATTACCGCAAGGGCATGACCATGGGCGCGGACGATTACCTCACCAAGCCCTATGACGACGTGGAACTACTCAACGCCGTCGAAATGCGTCTCAAAAAGAGCGACCGGCTGAAAAAGCAATTCGAACGGTCAGCCGAAGGCCTGGATCAGTTCATTAAAGAAGCGCAGGCATTCGACCCGATCGTGAAGCTGGCGGAAGATAAGAAGGTCAAGATTTTGCGTAAAAAGGAAACGATTTATACCGAAGGCAGCTTTCCGTCCCACGTTTTTTTCCTCCAAAAAGGAAAGGTAAAAGCCTATAAATCAAATGAAAACGGGAAAGAATACATTACCGACCTGCTGAAAGAAGGTGAATTCTTCGGCTATCTCGACCTTTTGCACGGCGCCCCTTATGAAGAAACGGCCATTGCGCTGGAAAAATCGGAGGTGGCAATGATCCCGAAGGATGACTTCTTCAACCTGCTGCAAGGCAACCGCGAAGTGGCTTCCAAGTTCATCCGGATGCTTTCCAACGAAATCAAGGAACGGGAAGAGCGACTTTTGCAGCTGGCCTACAATTCGGTTCGCAAGCGTGTGGCGCAGGCGCTGGTAATGCTGGTGCAGCGCTACCAGGAAGACCGTTCGAAACCGTTTTCGATGGCCGTCACCCGCGAAGATATCGCTTCCATGGTAGGTACCGCCACCGAAACGGTGATCCGGACGCTTTCAGATTTCAAGGAAGAACGCCTTGTGGATATGAAAGGCAGCCAGATCACCGTGTTGGAATATGAAAAACTAGCCCGGATGCGCAATTAGCATCCGGCCAACCTCCCCTCGATCGCTTCCAGCTGCGCCATCATTTCCTGCCGGTACGCAACCGTCTGATTGGTAATTTCAGGGATCAGTTTTTTGTAATAATTGATCCCTTCCTGCAAATTGGCGCGGAATTTTGAAAAGTATTTCGCCTTCTTGTCATTGAGCGCAGCCGTGTGGCGTTCGATGTCCTTTTTGAGATAATCGACGTACAGATTGAGTTCGTTGATGAACATATTCGGACGCAGGTTCTTCGCCAGCAAGTCTACCTTGCCATAAATATGTCCTACCATTTCATCCAGCGAGTAAATACCTGAAAACCAGGCCAAATTAGGCCCCGGACAAATGGCTACCGCACTATTTTCGCGCGGCTCCATGAGGTTGTTTTTGATCAGCGCCGCGGTGCTCAGGCCGTCGCAGAGGCACAATTTCTCCGTTACCGCGCCGATCTGCTCCTGCAAGTCGGCAGGCTGCGGATCGAGGGCCATTAATTGCTTTATTTTCAACTGCTGATACTGCCGTGAAGCCGTGCAGATCGGTTCCTGGGTAAACTCGGTGTTCGACACGAGGTAACGTTTGTTGCACGGACTGCCCGGCCGGCCTTTGGCAATGCGTTCGAGCCGCTGCTTTTCGGCGCTGCTGTTTTTGAAGTTATTGAACAATACGCCCAACGGCGACGAGTCGCTCACAAAATAGTCGTCGCGACCGGCATTGGCCATGTTATGCAACGTAGGTTGATCCACGTTCGTCACTTCCGGCACGAGCAGAAACGGGCTTCCCCAGCCTGTTGCCTCAATGCCGTAATGTTTCAGCAAAAAAGCATTCTCCTCGGCCGTACCGATCCCGCCCTGCACGGAGATGCGCGTGCGCGGCGCGTGTACGGGCGCAATGCCTTTGCTTTCCAATGCAGCTTCATAAAGCGCAAGCATTTCGGTAAACATTTCGACGCGCCGGTTTTTGAATTCCTCCAAAACAGGCCCCAGTAAGTTGCCCTCCGTCGCAAAAGCGTGCCCTCCGCAATTCAGCCCCGACTCGATGCGGAACTCCGAAACCCAGATGCCCTTTTTTGCCAGGAACTTGGCCTGGATGAGTGCCGAACGGTAATCGCTCACTTTGAGGATCACTTTCTTGCGGAAGTTTCCTTCGGCATCAGGAAAAAAATCGGCGAAACTTTCGAGGTAGCTGTAAAGGCGTGGGTTCATCCCTGCCGACAATATGATCGAGGACGATAATTTGCTCTGCGCAAAGCCCCTCAGCGCGGCCAATGCATCTGTAAAAATCTCTTCGAGAAGGTTACCGTCGGCGTCCGTATTCATTTTATCGACCTTCGACATGATGTTCACGTCAATATCTCCGGCGATCATTTGTGCCCTCAGCGCGGTCGCTTCCACATCCTTGTCGTGGCCATCGGGCATGGCCAGCACAGTTTCATAGCGCATTTTGAGTTCCGAATGTGCCGGTAACAGGCCGAAATAGCGGTCGATGTCGTTATTGCGGCCCAGTGGCTGGCTTTTCAGCTGTTCGAATTCGTCGATCACAATGGCGTGCATCAGGTCGAGGTAGGCGGTAATCCTCCGGGCGCGGTAGTCGGGCTCGGATTTGGTAATGGGCGTGTCGTCCTCGCCGCACTGGCGGGCATAATGCACACGCATGCGCTCGATCAGCTCGTCGTCGACGATGGACGCGACCGATGAAATGCCATATTTGGCGACTTTAATGGGGGTATCGATGGAATATCCCAGCCCGAGGACCGGGATATGAAATGTATGCGGCATCATGTTTTGGATGAGGTCTTGATAATTCATCCAAAAATACCGGGCTGTTGCCGTTAGAAAACTGATGGCGCTTAGCTGCGATACTGAGAAACGTCATGCCCGCGCACCATTCACTTTTTCGAGGGCTTCGAAGCGGCCGCCAGCTCGTTTTCCTTCATGCGGTATTGCACAATGCGTTTGATCAGGTCCAGCGGCAGGGGTTCCTTATCGGGCAACTGCAGCGCCGATTTGCTCATTTTGTATTTGGAAAGCTCCGTTTTAAACTCTGCCAGCAGCGCCGCGCTGTACGGATAGGATAATGAAATGTGGTTTTTGGCAGCGGAGTAGTAAATCAAAAAACCGAAATGCTTGTAAGCGGGAATCTGGTAGCTGATCACCTCCTCGGCGTCGGGAGCGGCCTCGCGGATCGTCTGCCGGATCGCCTGCAACCGTTCCTTTTTCTCACCCTGAAATGTATCCTGGTATTCATCAACGGATTTGAAATCTGTTTTTGCCATGATCAAGCTCGTTTTGAGAATGTTGTGAATAAGGGAATAATGATTCAAATATATTTTTAAACTTTTAAAATAAAGCGCATTATAAATATCTGATGATCATTTCCTTATCATGCAACGCGGATTATCGGGTTCCCTGCGTGCCGAAAGCGTGGCTGAGCACGGTCAGGAATTCCTTTTCCGAGAATGGTTTGTTCAAAACACCGCTGATCCCGAGGGCTGCGTAGTAATCCTTGTCGCGGTCGGAAAGGTCGCCGGTGAAACCGATCACCGGTATGGCGGCCTTCGTCGGGTCGGTGCTGCGGCGGATGTGACGCGTAAGTTCGGTGCCGTCCATGCCGGGCATGTGAATGTCGGTGATAACGAGGTCGTAATGCCCGCTTTCAAAGCGATCGAGGGCGTCGTCGCCGGAACCTACCAGGTCAAATGCCAGTCCATGCTTTTCCAGCAACCTGCTCATTAACACCAGGTTCAGCTTGGTATCGTCGGCCACCAGCACTTTTTTACCTTTAAAATCCGCCAGAGAAACCTCCGGCAAAGTGCTGCGGACCTGCGGCGGCGCGCTCGCCTTTTCGGCTACGGTCATCGGTATACCTATTTTGAACTCCGAACCTTTGCCCACGACGCTTTCGACGGAGATTTTTCCGCCATGCAGCTCCACAATGCGCTTGCAGATTGCCAGCCCGAGCCCGGTTCCCGGCTTCCCCGCCGAGGCGGCGCCGATCTGTTTGAAATCCTCAAATATTTCCTTGAGATGCTCCGGCGCAATGCCGATCCCGGAGTCTTTTACCCTGATCTTCAAACATTTCTTTTGCCCTTCGGACTGGTCGAGGCTGGCTTCCACCACCACTTTCCCGCGGGCAGGCGTGAATTTGATCGCATTGCTGAGCAGGTTGATCACCACCTGCTTGACCCTGAACTCGTCGCCCAGCAGGCATACCCGGTTTCCGATGGCGATTTTCGGTTCAATTTCGATGTTCTTTTCGCTGGCCAGCACGCGCATAAGCGCCACCACCTCGTTCACCGCATCCACCGGGTTGAATGGCTGGTATTGCAATGTCAGCTTTCCGCTTTCGAGTTTGGAGAAATCGAGCAGGTCGTTCACCAGGGTGAGCAATATGCGGGACGAACTCTGGATGGCGTCCACGCTTTCTTTTTCCTGCCCGTCGAGGCGCTGGGTGTCCATCAGCTGCGAAAACCCGATGATCGCATTGAGCGGCGTCCTAATTTCGTGCGTGACCTGCGCGAGGAATTCACCCTTCTGCTTCGCGGCCTCGGTGGCCATGGAGGCGTACCGGACAATGGTGACGTCGTTGCGGTAAAGTTTCACGAGGTTTCGGATGATGATGATCGTCATCAGCATCACCACCATAGCCCCGGCCCAGAAAAGCAGGTTTACTTCTTCAAACTCGTCGGAGGTTTCGGATAGCAGCAAACGTCGGACTGCCCTTGCTTTCTCCTCTTCGGCGGCTTTCAGCGTTTTGAGCGTCAATTGCAGGTTCGCAAAAAGCTCTCCGTTCAGAAAAAGCAACCGCCGCTCCGCGTCGTTGAGCTGCCTTTTTACGCGGTTGTATTCTTCATAACGGCTCAGATCGAGGTCCCGCGGTAGCATTGGAGGGATGATCAGCGAGTCGCGCTGGATGATGACTTTCGTTTTTTCCTTGGTTACGTCGTTGTCGCCCTTGTTGGAAATCGCGTCGGCGATCCGCTTGAAAAGGCCCCGCTTTTTCTTTTGAGGGTCTTCCACGATCACCGAATCGACTTTGGAAGTCTTCTTGACCTTGATCGCCGGTCGCTGCGGGGCCGGTTCCTGCCCGCCCTGCTCGCTGCGCTGCACGGAGAGCGCGAACAGGCTGTCGACGAGGATTTTCATCCGGATAAACTCGTCGTTGCGCTCGCGCTTGCTTTCCACCAGTCCCGATAATGCGGATGGCCGGTGATTGCGCTCGGTTTCAAACTCGGTAAGGATATTGGAAACGGTTTGCAGCTGACTGGTAAAGGAGCGGAAATAGGCCGAATCCTGCGTGATGATGAATAATCGGCTGTTGTTTTCGGCCACATACAGCAATGAAATGCAGGTATCGATCCTCTGGTAGCCGTTCACGTCTTTGCTGAGCTCCTGGATATTCTGCCGGATCGTCTGCGATTTGACGCGCGTCAGCAAGATCACAAACACGAACGATCCCAGTATGACTACGAGCAGGATAGTCCAGATAAACAATGCCCGGGACAACGGGCGCAAAGGGATTTTCATCATGCGAACCGAATTTTAGCGGGATGGTTCGGGACAAAGGTAAATAAGCGGATACAAATCACGAAAACGCGAGCCGCCTATTATTTTAGTCTACAAAATCCCTGGGACGGGTTACACAAAGATGACGCGCGCTAGGTTTCGAGCCACGCCTTAAATGCGGGCGCTTTCTCCCGGCTCACCACGATTTCCTGTGATGCCTGCGGGCGGAGCTCTATTTTGAGTTTACCATTGAAATAGGTGTGAATTTTTTGAATGGCGTCGATGCGGGCGATGAACTGGCGGTTGAGCCGGAAGAAATTCATCGGGTCCACCAGCGATTCCAGCTCTTCCAGCTTGTAATCTACCAGGTATTGCCGGCCGTCGGTGGCGACAAGGCAAGACATTTCATTGGCCGTGAAGAAATACGCGACGTGCTCCTGGTTGATAGGGATCAGCTGTTCGCCGTTTTTGACGAGAAACCTTGTTTTAAAAGGCCGTTTGGTCATTTCGAGGCTATCAAGCAGGCTTTCGACCTTCCGGGCGTAGGCCTTGGGCGAAAAATCCTCCCGAATTTCTTCATACTTGCGGATCGCATCAGCGAGTTCCGGCAGTTTGATCGGTTTCAAAAGATAGTCGATGCTCTTGACGCGGAATGCCTTGATCGCGTACTCGTCGTACGAGGTGGTGAAAATTATCGGGCTGTGGGCGGGGAATTCTTCGAATATTTGGAAACTGAGCCCGTCGGCGAGCTGGATATCGGAAAATATCAAGTCCACCGGCTCGGCATTCGCGAACCATTTGCGGGCGGCTTCCACGCTTTCCAGCACCGCCCGCACCTCCATGCGCGGGTCGAGTTTTTTGATCAGCTTTTCCAGCCTTTCGGCTGCGGGATATTCGTCTTCGATAATCAGTATTTTCATAGCTATCGGGCGTTCGTTCGCCCCGGTGTCATGTGTTTTTTATTCAACCGATTGGTCCAGCAGCGGAATCCTGACGGTAAATTGTGCCTCATCGCGCGTTACTTTCACCTCTTTGTCGGTCAGAAGGCCGTAGCGGTTGATGATGTTCTGCAAGCCCACGCGCGTGGATTTTTCCAGGATGGTTTTTTCTGAAATGTTATTTTCAACTGCAAGGTACCCGTCGCCGTCGTCACGGATGGCAATCACAAGCGGGTTCTCGCGCGTAGCTACATTATGCTTGATCGCATTCTCGATCAGCATTTGCAGGCTCAGCGGGGCAATATAGTGTGCCAATGTGGTGCCGGAAAGCTGCTTTTCCACCTGCAAATTGTCCCTGAACCGGATTTTATTGAGATACACATAAGCGTCCACAAACGCGATTTCCTCACTCAGCGGAACCGTGTTCTTGTTGCGGCTCACGAGCACGTAACGGTACACGTCCGAGAGCTTTTCGAGGTAATCCTGGGCAGCGGTATTTTCATCGTCGATGAGCGCCGCCAGCGTATTCATGCTATTGAACAAAAAATGCGGGTCCAGCTGGTTTTTGAGCACTTCCAGCTGCGACTGCACATTCTCGCGCATCAGCGCTTCCGTTTTCCTTACATTCATTTTCCAGGCATCAAAAAAATAAACGGCTTCATACACCAGGTAAACGATCACCGTAGGCACAATGCTGATCCTGAACCCTACCGCGAGCACGCTCACGTGGTAAACCGGCTTGTAGTATAGCTCATCCAGGAGCAGGCAAACCAGTAACACGTACGCTACCGCCAGCAGGGCTTGTGCCGCTATCCGCCGGCCGGTCTGACTATATTCCGGAAAAATCCGGCGCATCCAGATGATGATGTACCGGTTACCCTCCCAGAATGTGAGGGTAAGCAATGTCGACATGAGGAAGCTGAGAAAGAAAAGCCGGCTTAATTTCAGGAACTCGTCGAAATGGAGCATCAGGGGGATGACCATACCCAGAAGCGGGATGCCGATCATGCGCCATTTCCTGTCGTTGAGCGTGTAAGCGTTTTCTTTCATCGCAGTGAATTTCGGCGGGCAAACTACTCGTTTACCCGCCAAATTTCAATTAAAATGTATACCGGAAATAAGGTACCGGGAAGAACGGCTGCTGATACTGGTTCACGAGCTCGTTCGTGCGTGGATTATAGGTTTGCTGGAAAATGTTTTTGCGGGCTGTGACGTTCTGCAAATCCATCGAAAATTCCATCGTGCTTCTCCGCATTTCGCGGCGGTACGAAAACCGGATGTCGGTCCGAAAGTAAGCGCTCTGCCGGAGCGAATAGGCACGGTTTTCGTCGTAGGCAGCCGAGCCCCGGAGCCGAGAGGCGGCCAGGTTGAGCGGGGTAATGTATTTGCCACCCACGAGCGATGTTTTGATATTGGCACTCAGCAAATTATCACGCCCCAACCGAAACTCTTTGCCTCCCAGCACATTAACCACGTAGCGCGTGTTGAATGCCGTGTTGCGCTCCACCTTGTCGCTGCCTTTGTATTTCGAATCGAAGAGCGAAGTCGTGAGCAGGAAATAGTAGCCTTTGTTGAAATACCTTTCCAGGGTCATTTCGATACCCATATTGTGCCCTGTGCCTCCGTTGACCAGGCTATCCCGGTCGGACGGGCCAAAGGAAGCGCCCATATTCAGCGCCGAGTAAGTGGACGGGCGCTGCTCCACCGGCACATCGAACAATTTTTGGTAGTAAGGCTCGATTTTCAGCAACAGGTTATCAGTCAGGCGATTCTGATAGCTCAGCATAAAATGATGGCTTTTGGTAAAACCCAGGTCCTTGTTGGTCCGCACCGGCCCCGATTCTCCCGGCGTTTGTACAAAATAAGTGTAAATGTTCTGCGCCTGGCTGTTCAGCCCATAGCCCACGCTCACCGACTGCCCTTTGCCGAATGTATATTGCAAACCCGCCCGCGGCTCCACCGCTACATTGTTGTTCAGGTTATAATGCTGGAAATGCACGCCGGTAGTGAAAATAAGGCCGGTCGACAGCCGGTGCTTCCATTGTGCGTAAGCCTGCGTGAGCACCGTTTTTTCACCGCGCACATTCGCCCTCACGGTGTCGATCTTCCCACCCTGATAAATGGACCGGCTGTAAAGGTCAAAATCGAGCAAATCCACCGTCACGCCGCCGTAGAGGCTGTTTTTGGCATCCATTTTATGTCTTACATTCAAAACAGCCGAGTATTTGGATGTATTATACCGGGCTTCGCCGCTCAGGAACGCCTCGCGGGTTACATTGCTGATCGAATCGCCGCTGAAACGCTCCCGCGTGGTGCTCATGCCGAGGGTCAGTTTCGCGAAGGTTTTGGGACTGATGTTGTGTTCGTAGGCCAGTCCGAAAATGTTTGTCCCGTATCTGACACGCGTATTGGTATTCTCTGTTCCATAGAGATTTGTGAGCGTGGTATCAACCTCGTTCCCCAAAAAATTGACGTCGCTGCTTCCGGTTATGCCAAATAGCGTAAGTTTTCCTTTCGCACCGGTCGGCACGGCTACTTTGAAGTTCAAATCCTGATAATCGGGAATGGCCGTGCCGGTGCCGAACTGCAAACCGAGCGCCTTAAACAGCCCGAGCGTGGAATAGCGGTAATTCAAGAGGAACGATGCTTTTGAATTTTTGGAAAAAGGACCTTCGGCCCCAAGTTCAAAACCGTTGAACCCCACCTGCCCCATTAATTCATGTTTCTGATTATTGCCCTCACGTAGTTGCAGGTCAAACACGGCTGCTAGGGCATTGCCGTACTGGGCGGGAAAGGCCCCGGTAAGAAAGTCGGACTTGCCGAGCACGTTGTTGTTCAGCATGCTCACGGGTCCGCCCGTGGCGGCAAATGAGCCAAAGTGGTTGGGATTGGGGATATTGAGGCCTTCTAACTGCCAAAGCGTGCCGGATGGCGAGTTTCCGCGCACCACAATGTCGTTGCGGGAATCGTCGCCCGACACCACGCCCGCGAAATTGGCCGCCATACGCGACGGGTCGCCCAATGCACCGGCATATCGTTTGGTATCATCCACATTAAACGACCGGCCGCTCACCAGCGACAGCTCGTTGTTGGTTTTGGTTTTGTCGTTCTTGCGATCTGCCGTCACCACCACCTCGTTCAGGTTTTGCACCGCCTCGGTCATGGCTACATTCAAAACCACCTCCTTACCAGCCGTCACGACGATATTCGACAGTCGCTGCGGCTCATATCCGACCATTGTTACCTGAAACGACTGGCGGCCCATCGGCACACCCGGAATGCTGAAATCGCCCCGGACGTCGGTAACGGCACCTACCGGGCTCTCGCCTGCTTCCCGCACGAGCAGCACCGACGCGCCGATCACCGGTGATTTGGAAACCTCGTCGCGGACGGTCCCGCGGACGACCTGCGTGCCCTCCTGTGCGTAAAGATTGGCAGCTAAAAGAAATGTCATGGCTAATAGTAATGCTTTCATCGGCTATGTTTTGTAAATGGTTAAACCAAAATTCCACATAACATGCTGTGTTTAAAAAGCTAATCCGGCCCAACCGGCGCGATCGGCAGGCGAAACGGCGGCTGACGTGGGGGAATCGTGGCGTACACGGGCTTGAAATGATGCCTTATGGAAATAACTTATTTGGACTTATTATAAACAAAGGCCTATATTTGCCTGATCGATTCGCTTGCGCCCAATTGCATGACCGTCCATACCACTGATAATGCTCCTTTCCGGATAGACGAACAGTCTTTTAAGCAGATCTACCTGGCTTACTGGGAGAAAGTTTACGCGGTATGCTACAACACCATCCGCGACCCGGAGCCTGCCAAGGGTATGGTGCAGGAAATATTCAAATCGCTGTGGGAACGAAAGGACGAGTTGGAAATCACTACTTCCGTGGAGCGTTACCTGCTGCGCTCGGCCAAGTTCAAGGTATTCGAATACCTTAGAAACACGAAGTCGCGCAAAGAGCATAACGAGATCGCTTTTGCCGACCACTGCGACCGGACGCATTGCACGGAACACGAAATCCTTTATAACAGCCTCAAAAACAAGGTTGATGGCCTGGTAGACACGTTACCTTGCCAATGCCGGCGCGTGTACAAAATGAGCCGCGAGGAAGGCCTGAGCAACAAAGAGATTGCTTCGGCACTGCTCATCTCGGAGCGGGCCGTCGAGTACCACATTACCCGCGCGCTCACCACGCTCCGCGCCAATCTCGCCGAATATATGCACTAGAATCGCCGGTGCGACTTACGGCTATCCCCAATTTATGCTACTTTTACTTTCAGGAAGCATCACCAACCGAACTGTGGAGTACGTGAATGAAGATCAGTAAAGAACTTATTGAAAAATACCACCATGGCCGTTGCACCGACGATGAAAAGGCGGTTGTAGAGGAATGGCTGCTCAGCGACGACACCGACGAGGCCGTGGAATGGGCCACGCCGGCGGAAAAGATATCGGTACAGTCCGAAATCTGGGATGGGATCGCTGCGGTGTTACCGTCATCCCATGAAGCGCCGCGCGTGCAGGAAGTAAGGCGCACGATCGTCCGCACATTCTGGAAGCCGGCGGTTGCGGCATGCCTGATAGCGGCGTTGGGGTCGGTTCTTTACATCAACAAACAAGGGTCTGTCAAACAGGAAGTAATTGCCCTTGACAATATTTCCGGCACTGAAAATAAGGATCTTTACGAAAAAGAATTTACACTATCCATTGCGCCCAAAAGTAATGTGGCGATCAACAGCGAAACGGGCATTATGGACTTCTGCGGAGCGGTGCTGATCAATCCCAAGGAGGATATCGAACTCACTTTCCAGGGCTCCTGCGCCAATCCTACCCTGAACAAAGAGACCGTTTCTTTAAAAAAAGGCCAAAACTACATTGCGCTCAACTACGGCGGCAATGCGAGCACCGGCGAGGTGATTATCGTTGAGGAAGGTGCCATGGTAAGCCTGCCGCCGCTCGTTTTGAAGCAGCTCATGCATCAGTTCAATATCTGACCTAACTCATGATACATCGTTACCGGGGTGTCGTTCACTTCGCATTGCTGATTTTTTGTGCCATTACGCTGCTGACGGGCTGCCGTAAAACGTCCCCGGAGGAAAAGGAAACCCCAGCCAGGAAGTACAGCATTTATGCCATGATGAAAAATGGCAAAGAATATATCCTTCAAGCCGATTCGCTGGCTTCGGGTGAAATTAATCCGGAGCGGGCTGGTGCGCGGGTGGTGCCTGCGCCACTTTACTATGATCTCATCGTCCGCGACGGCCGGTATTACAGCGTCGACCGCCGGACGGGGTCTTTTGTAAGATACAAAGTTGCAAACGGCGAGTTCGTCCGCGACACGGCCATCGCCCTCAAAGGAATTTCATCGCTGGAAAACTACAACTGGCTCACGCGCGATTCGCTGATGATTATGGGCTATGACGACAAGGCGCGGGCGGTCGGGTATGCCAAGATAAGAGTGAGCGATCTGACGGTAAGCCAGGGAACAATGCCCATCCCCGCTCCTTTCGGCGGCTATAACTGGCTCTCGATCGGATTTTCTCAGTTTTTGGATAACAAGCTGTACATTGGCTACTGCTATCACACCTACGCGCTTAACAACTACACTACCGGAGACACCATTTACACAGCCGTGCTGGAATATCCTCAGCTCAAAACTTTGAAGATTCTTAAGGACACACGTTCGGTGTACCCCGGGGGCGTCAATACGCGCCAGAGCCATTCATTTGTGACCGAAAACGGGGATTTTTACTTCATCGCCTGTCCGGGCATCGCGTCTGGAAACTACCCCGAAAAACCGACGGGCATTTTCCGTATCAGGCATTCAAAGGAAGAAATCGACAGTGACTATTTTTTCAATATTTCCGCATCGCCCATTCAGAACCATGGCTACGGATTCTGGTACGTGGGCAATGGAAAAGCCATCGTAAGAACTGAACGGAAAGGGCTCTACACCGGCATGAAAGACCACTACAAAGTCCCCCATTTTGACTTCTATCTGCTGGATCTCGAAAAGCAAACCACCAGCCGCCTCCCGCTGCCACTCGACAAGGGAACGGTCCGGCAATGTGTGCTGGTCGAAGACGGAATAGCGCACATCACGGTTAGTTCCGGTAACGAGGGATGTTATGTATGGCAGTTCAACCCGGCGACGGGCTCATTAAAAAAAGGCCTGAAACTCAGCGACGACACCGAGTACATTTTACGCCTGGAACGGCTCAACGAATAGAACGCTCAGGCATTCCGTATTTGCTCGAACGTCAGGCCGGTAATATCGGAGATCGTCTGCATGTCAAAGCCCTTGGCTAGCATGTTCTTCACCACCTGGCGTTTGCCGAGCTCTATGCCGGTTTCGCGACCTTTTTTAATGCCTTCCTTCATACCTTCTTTATGCCCCTCTTTATGCCCCTCTTTATGCCCCTCTTCATGCCCTACCCGCATCGCTTCCTTCTTTGCGTAGTCCATGGAATTCTCGTTGTCCCATTTTGCTTTTAAATATGCATCCCAAGCCATTTTTTCTTCTTTATTTAGGTTACAAACTTCTGCTACTCTGAAAACTTTTTGATAAACAGGATTTGTCAAAACCGGCGGAACGATATTCAATTTACTCAAATTTTTCAACAAATACAGCCACCTGTCCAGCTCGGTCGAAAGGTCCGATTCCTTTTTTTGGAAAGCAGGCATTTCAATGAATGTGAGACCAAACTTGTCGTAAAACACCTGGCCGTTGCTTCTCTTGATCAACCGGATTTCATGCAAATAGTGACCGTCATCCGAATCTTCAAAACAAAAATCCATTAAGCCGATCAGGTACACCGGTTTCAGGTCGTACCTCCAATTGGTACCACCTGCTTCCACCTGGTCGCGGATCAGGGATGCGGAGTAGTACAGGCACCGGTCTTTGAAATATTCCTGCCGCACGCGCTGCACTTCAATGATGAACTGTTCTCCATCGGCTCCCGTGCAGCACAAATCGAAAATAGCCCGGCGGAGGATCGGTATCCGGCCATTGTTCTCGTTTGAAGCGAATGTCAGATCGGCCACCAGCCTTTCACCGGCGAAAAGCACGTTGAGGAAATCAATAAGTATGTCCTTATTGGCCTCCGAGCCAAAAATTCGTTTGAAACCGAAATCAGAGAGCGGGTCGATGAACCTTCCCATTCCAGGCATTTCCATAGTGTGTTCTGATAGAAGTTGATTGGCCTTCAATTTAAATGATTGCCTCACAGCTGCGTCGTCGCATGGCCGTTTGCTAAGTCAATTTTTAGCAGGCGGCCTTCGGGAAATGAGCAATCGCGCTACTTATTTCCAAACGGTAAGCTCTTCCGTTTTCAATACTTCAACCGATTGGCGAAATAAGAATTCTGTTCATGAAAATCCTTCAAAAAATCAACGCCTGGCTGCACCTCTGGCTCGGGCTGGCTTCCGGAATCGTGGTGGTTATCGTCGGCTTCACCGGCTGCATCCTCGTTTTCGAATCGGAGCTCGAAAACCTCACTATGCAGCATTTGCACGCAGAGAACCCGCAAAACCGCGAAATGCTGCCGCCATCCGTATTGTGGAAGTCGGTAAAACAGGCGTTGCCGGACAAAGAGATTCACAGCGTGTGGTACCATGGTAAAAACCAGACCGCCCATTTCAGCCTCGATTCCGACTCGCTGGTATACATAAACCCCTACACGGCGCAGATCACGGCGATGGTGGACCATGAAGATTTCTTCCACTTTATCCTCGATGGCCACACCAGCCTCTGGATCGAAGGGAAGCTCGGAACAGGCATCGTGAGCTACGCCACCCTGATTTTCTTCATCCTCCTCATCACCGGAATGGTGCTTTGGTGGCCGAAAAAATGGACGAAATCCGAAAAAGAGAAGGCGCTAACGATCAAATGGCGGGCGAAATTCAAGCGTGTCAACTACGACCTGCACAATGTCCTCGGCTTTTATTCGCTTACCATTGCATTGATATTAACTATCACCGGCCTGATCATGGGTTTCCAGTGGTTCAACAAGAGTTTCTACTGGCTCACTTCGGGCGGACAGGCGCCGGCGCCTTACATGCGCGCATTCTCGGACACTACGCAAAACCTCCCGCTCGCCAGTCTGGCCAATGTAGACGCAGCCTGGCGGAAGGGCATTACCGAAATCGGTGTGCTGAACAAGGACGCCATCATCGTGTCGTTTCCCGAAAAGCCTTCCGAAACGATCGAACTTTGTACCGATATGCACAACGGCTCGTGGCGCTATGTGTACCTCGATCAGCACACATTGGAACAACTTCCCGCAAGCCAGCCGCAGATTTCCGAATTGGATGTGGCCCAATGGCTCCGGCGAACCAACTATGCGTGGCATGTGGGCGCAATCGGTGGAATGCCGACCAAAATCCTGTTTTTCATCGCCAGCCTAATCTGTACCAGTCTGCCCATTACCGGCTTCTACATCTGGTGGGGTAAAAAAGGCAAGGGCAAAAAGAAAACCGGCAGATTATCAACCACTTCCCGCATTTCGGTTTCTGCCGGTAAAGTCTGATATTTATACAAAAAACTGTTCATTACATTTCATCAAATCCCCCTGGCCCAGCGCCAGGCCCCATTTCCGAATTATGAGATTTCAATACCGTTTCCTTCTCCCTCTTCTGATTGCATTGCTGATTTCAAAAACCGGCCTTGCCCAGTCTCTTCCTTGTTACCTGATCAAAGGCGTGCTCATCGATTCGGCCACTTCAAAAGCCATTGAATTTGCGACCATCAGCATCCTCGATGACCAGCAGCAGGTAGTAGCGCTGACTTATTCGGACGAAAGCGGCATTTTCAAATCCACCGACATAAAGACCGGCTCCTATTTCCTGCACCTTTCGTTCGTAGGCTACCGCCAGAAACGTCTGCCATTTAAGATCACCTCAACCACGCCCTATGATTTCGGTACGGTGAGGCTGATCTCCGACGTGAAGCAGCTGGACGCCGTGACCGTTACGGGCATGAAGCAACTCGTTGAACAACAGCCCGGAATGTTGATTTATAATGCGGAAAAGGACATTAGTAACCTCGGCGGTACCGCTGCCGACGTGCTCCGAAAAGCGCCTATCCTGAATGTGGACGCCGCCGGCAACGTGACCATGCGCGGAAACTCCAATTTGCGCATTCTCATCAATGGAAAATATTCCGGCCAGATGGCCCGCAACGCCGCCGATGCATTGAATATGATGCCGGCAGGTTCGATCAAATCTGTGGAGGTGATCACCAGCCCTTCGGCACGCTATGATGCGGAAGGTGCGGCGGGCGTGATCAATATCATTACAAAAAAGGGCAACCAAAGCACCAGCGGCACGATTGAAGTCGTGGGTGGGAATCTCGAACAGGCCATTAACCCGCGTATCGCCATAAACCGCGACAAGTGGAATGTCAGTTCCACGCTGCATTTGCACCGCTTCCGAAACAAGGAACTGGCGAGCGTGGACCGCACTACATTTGAAAATGGCGCAGAAACCGGTAAAGTCCGCCAGGAGATTGTGCGCGACAATGCCAAACCACACAGCTCCGGCGATGTGCAGATCGAGTACCTGGCCGACAGCGCCAATGTTTTTAACTTCTCCGTAAATGGATGGCTCGGCAGCTGGCCGCAAAACAGCGAACAACGCAACAGCCGCCTTTCGCCCAACGGCGCGATCATCGACCAGTTTCACCAATCCGTTAAAACCAAAGCCCCGAGCAAGGGCATCGACCTGAATTTGGGGTATACCAAAAAATTTAAAAAACCGGGCGAAGAACTATACCTGATGGCGCAGCACAACCGCTCGACCGACGATTTCAACTACAATGCCACCCAGCGCGACGACGAGCAATTCCTCATTTACCGCGAAACCAATGATAACACGACGCACAACAGCGAATGGACGTTCCAGGGCGACTATATTCTGCCGCTCACGCCGTCGGGTAAGCATGCATTGGAAAGTGGTGTAAAAGCGATTTTGCGCAACGTTGGCAGCGATTACAAGGTGCAGACCAGCGAAAACGGCAGCGCCGATAACCTGGCCATTGTCCCGTCCCGCACCGACCGCTTCGACTACCGCCAGGACGTGCTCGCGGCATACAGCCAGCTCAAATTCAAATGGAGCAGCGGCTGGGCCTTGCACGCAGGAGCACGTATGGAAGGCACATTCCTGGAAGGCGACCAGCGCGACGCCAAGGTGCATTTCACGAGCAGTTTCTGGAATTTCGTGCCCAGCGCGACCATTTTCAAAAAGCTCGACGCGAATAATAACCTCACATTGAGCTACACCAAACGCATTTCACGGCCGTCGATCTGGGACCTGAACCCGAACCGCGACAGCCAGGACCCGAAGAACATCGTAGTGGGCAATCCCTCACTGAAACCGGAGGAGGTGAACCAGGTGGAATTTACCTACGCATTGCAAACCAACAGCGACCTGTTCGTGAACGTGTCGGCATTCGGCAGGAAAACGAACAATTCCATCGAGAGCATCGTGACGATGGACGCCGAGGGTGTGGCCACCACCACGAAACAGAACCTGGCCTCGAATGCGCAATACGGCGTGAATTTCTCGGCATCTTTCTCCCTCCTGCCCGACTGGAAGATCAATAGCAACGCCAACATCCGCCAGGCGCGCTTCAAAAGCGGAGCGCTCGGCATCGACAACAAAGGGGCAGCCTGGGGCATTAACCTGAACACCAGCTGGAAACTGCCTAAAAATTACAGCGTACAGGCATACGGCGACTACGACGCCCGCAGCATCGAACTGCAAGGATTCGAGGGTGCATGGCTTTATTACAGCTTTTCGGCCAAAAAGGAGCTGCCTGCGCGTAAGCTCACGATCACGCTTACCACTGTGAGCCCGTTCGGCTCTTACCGCCCGCAAAAACAGGTAGTAAGTTCGCCGGAATTCTATTCCATCACGCGCAACCAATACCTGATGCGCTCGGTGAAACTTTCCCTGAACTGGGAATTTGGCGGGTTGTTCAAGCAGGGCGCGGGGCGCAAGATTAATAACGACGACCTGAAAAATGTAAAAACGGGAGGATGATCGATATTGAAAAGACGATTGATTTGTCAGTTTTCAGCTACAAAAGTAAAGTACCACTACCCTATTTGCGTTACAATTCAGAAACACTAAACAAAAAAGCTTCTGGCAAAATGCCAGAAGCTTTTTATTTTTTAAGCACCCATTTTACTTATAAAGTTAATGCTTTTCAGTGTTGGCGTGTCTAGTGTTTCTATCTGTTAAAAATTGCGATTTTGCCGCTCAAATCCAAATTAAAGATTAAATTCAACCCGGTTCGCTTTTTCGGAAGTGAGTAATGGGGCAAAACATTTTTCATGGCCAATTGACTCGTTTTTCCATTTCCCAAACACCCATTCCTTCGCGAGTTTAAAGTAATCTTAAATAGTTCTTGAACTAAAATTATTTCGCCGAATTATGCATTAATTTCGACCAATACCTATATTATTGCAGACGAATGAAAATTAGTACAGTAGTTTAAGCTCAGAGTATGTTGTCTCCCGGCAGGTTGCGGTGTATAATTGTGGACGATGAGGCTGATGCACGCCGACTGATTGAAAAGTATGTGCAGAAGGTTCCGTTTCTCGAAATAGCAGGCTTTGCCGAGAGCGCTACGGATGCACTTTATCTGATCCGAGAGATGAAACCGGACATTATATTCCTGGACATCGAGATGCCAGAAATGACTGGTTTTGAGTTACTTAAATTACTTCCTGCGGCCCGTCCCGCCGTGATCATGATCACGGCCGACCCTTCGTATGCATTGGAAGGCTACGAGCACGAACTCACCGATTATCTGCTTAAACCGGTTTCTTTCGAGCGGTTTTTAAAGGCCGTCAACAAGGTGGATAATGCCCGGGTTCCTAAATATTTGCAGGCAACAAATGAATCGGTACGTGAATTGGGTTCGCAGGCCAAACAATCGACGGAACAGGCGGAAGCTGCTGGCTTTACGAGCGACTTCCTTTTATTAAAAGAGAATAAGAAACTCATTAAAGTATCTCCCGGTGAAATCCATTTCATTGAGGGGATGCGCGACTATCTGAAATTATACTGGTCGGATCGCGTTGCGGTTATTCATATGACAATGTCCAAAATTGAAGAGGCATTATCGCCGTCGCAATTCCTTCGGGTAAACCGTTCTTATATCGTCAATAAGAAAGTGATCCGTGAAATTGAAGGCAATGAGATCACCACAAACAGCGGGCGTAAAATTCCTATCGGGATCACCTATCGGGCCAATGTGCTCGCCGTTTTGCAGAAGAACAGAATTTGACAATGTATGCGGTTCAATCCTATTTCATCTGAAAAAAGGACAAAAATAATCAGGGTATTTTACCATCTAATAGCTTGGGTAGCGCTGTGGTGCATCGCGCGTTATTACAGCATCCCGGCGCTCACGAAAGATAATATCCAGGTGATCCGCCTTGCTTCGCTCGCCGTATTTCTGCAATCCGTTTCGGTGTTTTACATGTTGGGATATATCGTTTTCCCGAAGTTTCTGTACACGCGGAAAATCATCTCGCTTATCGCTTGTCTCATTATCATCTTCCTGCTTGTTCACACCACCAATTACTATCTTTTTAAACACCTCGCCACGATTTCGAACGGCTCGGAAGCAGCACCGCTTTATATCATCAAACTTTGGAAGTACTACCAGGACGGCAATCATTGGACAAATTGCTTTACAAATTTTACAATTGCCTATGCGGATTATGCGTGGAGCCTGTATTATATCACACCATTGCTGGCCATCAAGGTAATGCGTGACATTATTAATTCACGGACCAGAAACATGCAGCTGGAAATGGAGCGTTTGCAGCTGGAAAAAGAAAACCTGAACCTGCAAACGCAAAGTTTGCAATTACAAAAGAATAACCTCAATCTCGAACTCAGCTTTCTTAAATCGCAGATCAATCCGCATTTCCTTTTTAATACACTCAATGCAATTTATACCAAAACGATGGACGTGGATGAACAAGCCGCCGACCTGGTTTTAAAACTGGCCGACCTGATGCGTTACAGCCTGTATGAATCGAACCGGGAAAGTGTCGTACTTGCGCGTGAAATCAGTTACATTGAAAATTACCTCGATCTCGAACGCGCCCGATTCTCGGACAAGGTCACGATCAGCTACGAGCTTATGGGCAATCCGGAGGAGTACCTCATCGCCCCGCTGCTGCTCGTCTCGTTTGTTGAAAACGCGTTCAAACACGGCAGTGCTAAAAGCAAGCACGCGTCATACGTTTCTATCACCATCCATTTGATTAACAATCATTTACATTTCTCAATCAAGAATAACATCCCTCCAAATTCAAGGCCGACCAAGGTGGCGAATGCCGGAGAAAAGGTCGGCGGATACGGTTTAAGCAATACATCGAAACGGCTGCGGCTGCTTTATCCCGACAAACATAAGTTATCCGTACAACGGTCTGAAACCGAGTTCAGTGTCGACCTGGAAGTGGAGTTGGACGCGGCTAATATCGTTCAGCATTTTCACTCATAGTTTATTTTGGCCGCATGTCGTATATATGTGACCGTGCTGGTGCCGTAAGTGTATTATTTGCTCATTGCCAGCAGTCTGTTGTAGAAAAAAGCAACTACAAGCTTTGTCAAAATATCTTTTAAAATTTTTGAATGCTTTTATTTTTGCGTTTTACTTTTGATATTGAAACGCATGTTGAAAAAAGCATGCGATGATCCTCCGCTATTCATAAACTTTGAAGAGAAAATAATAAACCTTAATGGAACGGCTTAACCCTTTTCCGTTTGAAAAGTTATTATGCTGATTCGCTCATTCTCTGGACCTTCCACAACAAATTGGAATTACTTTTAGTATTTGAAAATGTTCGGATGAAAAACATTTTAATTGTCGAAGACTATCAAATTATCAGATTAGCAACAAAAATATTAGTACAGGATTTATACAAGGAGGCTACAATTCACGAAGCCGGCACTTTTGGTGCGGCATTGGCCGCGCTTACCGCGCGTATGCACGACCTCGTCATCCTGGACATTCAAATTCCTGAGGGACAAGGTTTTGAAATGATTGCAGCACTGCGGGCAGTTCAGAAGAACGTCCCGATCCTCATTTTTTCGGCCATCGAAGAGCGGATTTACGGCATTCATTACCTGCGCTCGGGAGCCAATGGTTTTATATCGAAAAGCGCTGATACGGACGAAATTCTGGCGGCGATCAGGTCGGTTTCGGAAACAGGCAGGTATGTGAGCCCGCGGATCAAAGTGGAGTTACTCAACCAGCTTGACAAACATAACTACCAGTCCGACAATCCGTTGCTGGACCTATCGGCGCGTGAGATCACCATTATGGATATGCTGATTGAAGGCTTCTGGATCAAGGAAATCGCATCGAAGCTGGATCTGACCGAGAGTTCGGTGAGCACTTACAAAGCACGGCTTTTTGAAAAGTTGCAGGTGACAACGCTCATCGAAATGTTCCAGAAAGTGAGGCATTACAAAGATATGGATTAAACGCCGGGCCCTTACATCCAGCGCGCCAGCAGCGTTTTGAAGGCTTCCTTGTACAGCTCGCCCACCGGAATTTCAACCAGGCCGAGTTGGACGGCGTTTTTGCTGACGGAATCGACTTTGCTCACCGCGACGATGAACGAGCGGTGAATGCGCAGGAACCGTGCGGCCGGCAGTTTCTCTTCAATGGATTTGAGACTGCTCAAAGTCACCACCGGGCTCAGGGGCGGCATCAAATGGATTTTCACATAATCCTTCACGGACTCTATGTGCGTCACGGAATCAAAATCCACCCGGATGTGCTTGTAATCCGATTTAATAAACATATAATTCTCCGTAGCGTCGCCCGCCCCATTGTCCTGCAACACCTCGAAATACCGCTTTGCCTTGGTGGCCGCACGCAGAAATTCGTCATAGCCGAAAGGTTTCAGCAGATAGTCCAGCGCATCCACCTTGTAACCTTCCACGGCAAACTGGTTGTAGGCCGTCGTGAAAACGATGCGCGTTTGCAGCGACGCTCCCGCCTGGCTGATCACCCGCGCAAGCTCCATGCCGTTCAGGTCCGGCATCTGAATATCCAGGAAAATGAGATGGATCGTTTGCTCATGCAGCGCCTGCAATGCTTCCACGGCATTCCCAAACCTGCCCTTCAATTCCAGAAAAGGCGTTTGCTCCGAGAATGCGCTGATCAGGTTGAGCGCCAGAGGTTCGTCGTCGACGGTAATGCAGTTCAATTTCATACGGGTTCGGCGATGTGCCCGGCGTTTTCACGGTCCAGTTTCAAGGTGAGCAAAACTTCGTAAGTCCGGTTTCCGGCATCTTCACGGGTGACCAATGTGTGCCTGTTGTCATACAAAAGTTCGAGTCGTTTGCGCGTATTGGCGAGCCCTATCCCACCCTGATCAAGCTGAAAACCGTCATTTTCATGTGCAATATGGTTAAAAACACGAAGCGAGAGCGAACCATCGGTCACTTTCAGCTCTATCTGGATTTTCGAGTGCTGCATGGCGCTGGAACCGTGCTTAAACGCGTTTTCCACAAACGGCAGCAGCAGCATCGGGGCGATCCAGTAATCCTTGTCGGGCACCGGCTCCGAAAATTCCAGCGTCGTGCATTCGTGCAGCCGCAGCGCCATGAGCGCAATGTAATCTTTCAAAAACGACAATTCCTGCTTCAACGGGACCGAATCGCCCAGCGTGTCGTACAGCACGTAGCGCATCATGCGCGAGAGTTTCAGGATCGCCTCCCGCGACACCGGAACGTCGGAATAGGTCAGTGAGTAAATGTTGTTGAGTGTATTAAAAAAGAAATGCGGGTTGATCTGCGCTTTCAGAAAGGACAGTTCCGACGCGATATGCTGCTTTTCGATCCGTTCCCGTGTTTGCGCATCGGCCTGCCAGCGCCTTGCGAGCGCCAGGCTCGTGCTGATCACCATCACCAGCAGCATGATCATGAATAGGTGAAAATCGAGGCGGAACGGGTCCTTGGGTGCCTTGTTCATGATTTTGGACATATCGGCCAGCACTTCGAGCTTCAACTCGATCACCCTTGCCACGGCCAGAAAGGCGACGACGATGCCTGCAAGCCATATCCCGAATACAACCTTGCCCTTACGCTCGAAAAGCAGCTTAGGTGCTACGTACAATGCATTGGCATAAAATATCCCGATCATTATCAGGAGATTGAGCGCCTGCTTGATCCAAAAGTTGGTCGGCACGGTAATGCTCCACGTCAATGGCGGGTAGAACAGCAGAATGAAACCAAACAACGACCAGGCGGTCAGGTGTGAAAGAATGGTAATGCTGTTTCTGGATTCCATGGTGCTTGGTTGCGTGCAAGGATACAAGTTCACCTCAATTGGTAAAAACGACAAATGAAATCGATGGAAAGCATTTTTTGGCAGTTCAATCCGGGAGATTTATCGTCGAAGCCGGTACGGCCGCACACGCGATCGGTGGTATCACGGAATTTGGTTTCAGGGGGAAATTCGCGGCTTTCACCGGCGACTTCTGCCTTTATGTCCCGAAGCAGCTTCCCGCATTGCCATTCTTTTTAAATTAAAATGCCCGGAAACGCCTGATCCTCCTCTTCCGGGGCATTATTATGAGAAAAATCAACTTCGAAAACCATTTCACCGTCGACCGTGACTCCTCCGAGCCGGTGTACCAGCAGCTGGTAGAGGCTGTGCTGTACGCCACCAAAACAGGACTGATGGATCGCGGTGACCGCTTGCCCTCCATCAATGAACTGAGTCGATTGTACGCCGTTTCGAGGAGTACCATCGAAAAAAGTTACAACAACCTGCGCGACATGGGCATTCTGGCCTCGCAGCACGGGAAGTCCTATTATATCAACCGCCTCGACCCATCGCCGGAGCTGAAAGTGCTCGTACTCTTCAACCAGCTGGATGCCTACAACAAAGAGATTTATGACGCGATCGGGGATTCGCTTGGACAGCGTGCTGAAATCGATTTCCAGATCTATTACAACAGCGCCGCACATTTGAAGCATTTGCTCCGGAAAAAACTGGCCGGCTGCACACATGTGGTTATCATCCCGCATTTCCTCGACGACCCCGTGGCCGGAGCGCAAAGCATCGGCAGAATTCCTGCGCAGAAACTGATCCTCCTGGATGCGGATATGCCGAATCTTGCTGAAAACCCCGGACTGGTTCGCGAGAATGTAACGAAGGATATGCCGCTAGCCCTGGCCGAACTCCTTCCCGCGCTGCGGAAATATGAGCGGATTAGCCTGGTAGGTGGTGATGACGCGTCGTGCGAACCAATTCGGGATGCATTCAGCAGCTTTTGTGAAGCAAATAATCTGACCTGGCGCCTCATTCCCGGCACAGAGGAAGCGATACCGACCGCCGGAGAGGCTTTTTTCGTGCTATCGGACGAAGCGCTGATGCGGCTTGTCGGGCAAATCAATCAGAGCGATCTGGAACCCGGCAGGGACGTGGGAATGGTGGCATACCGCGAAAACGATGCCAAAAAGACGATGCTGAACGGCATTACTACCATTTCTCCCGATTTCAAAGCGGCGGGAAAAGCGGTGGCCGACATGGTATCGACCGGCCATTTACAGCAGATCGACAATCCCTTCCGCGTATGCGTGCGCGCATCGCTGTGAGCGTGTGAAACAGCTTTCCTGCAAATCTAAAATAGCCCCGGGACACCGATCAACGGCGCCCGGGGCTGCTTGCTGATGAAGTGATTAATGCACGGCAAACTGTCCGGGCTCGTAGCTGCCCGCCTCGGTGCGGAAGGCAATATTGAACCGGTTGTAAGAATTGATCGTCGTGATTGCCACGGTGAGGTCCACGATTTCCTCGTCGGAAAACGCTGCATCCACCGCATTGAAAACCTCGTCGGTCACTTCACGGTTTTGGAGGCTCGTCACTGCTTCGGCATAAGCCAATGCGGCACGTTCGCGCTCAGAGTAAAAAGGGGCCTCCCGCCATGCATTGAGCAGATAAAGGCGCTGTTCCGTTTCTCCTTCGAAGCGCAGGTCTTTGGAATGCATATCGATACAAAATGCGCAGCCGTTGATCTGCGACACGCGAAGATAAATCAGGTTCAAAAGTCGCTTTTCTACCTGTGATTTAGCAAGATAACCGCCCAAAGCGTACATGGCTTTCAATGCTTTTTGTCCTTTCTCCTGAAAATTAATCCGTTGGTTCATGATCGTTTGCTTTTAATGAGTGAATGACTGAATGAGTGAATGAGTGAATGAGTGAATGAGTGAATGAATTTGGAATGAGTGAATGGTTGGACTGGTTTCTTGAATGACTATCTACTTATTCACTCATTCACTCATTCGCTCATTCAAAATTCATATCCATGACGAATGCCCTCCGGGATATTGGACAATGGGTGAAAAAAAATCAAAACTTTTTTCGGGCCTGGATACGTCTTTACAATTAGTTAACAATTCAATAATACCCTGGACAAGTAGATATTCTTCTTTTGCGGCAAATTCTGTTTAACCAAAACATGCTCATGCATAAGAGATTTTTACTCCCTATTATCCTCACATTGCTTTGCTGCTTCGGCAACATCGCTATTCTGAGGGCACAAACTACGCAGGCGTCGATTTCCGGTACGGTTACCGATGACCAGAATGCAGAACTGGCCGGCGCGACCGTCCAGGTGAAAAACGAATCAACAGGCTTTACAACAGGAACCGTTACCAACGCAAAAGGCGAATATGCCTTCCGTGAGCTCCCGCTCGGCGGTCCGTACACCGTTACAGCGACTTACGTTGGTTTTGGCGAACAAAAACTGACCGGCTACATGCTCCACCAGGGAGACGCCGTGAAGGTTAAAATGAGCATGAAAGACGCCGGTCAAACGCTTGAAGTTGTGAGCGTTGTGGCATCAGGTATTAAAAATAAAATTGAAAACCTGGGTGCCTCTACGGCCATTTCGGCGCGGGATATTACCCGCCTGCCGGTAAACGGACGGAACTTCACCTCGCTGATGGACCTTTCGCCATTGAGCCGCGGCGGTAACATTTCCGGTCAGCTGGGCTCTTCCACGGGCTACACCATTGACGGGATGAGCTCCAAAAACCCTACTTCCGCCGGTGCTACCACCAGCCGAAGCGGCGCCCCATACTCGATCTCGATCGAAGCGGTACGTGAGTTTCAGGTGATTACCAACCAATACGACGTTACTTACGGACGCAGCGGTGGCGGTACGATCAGTGCCGTGACGAAATCAGGTACGAACCAGCTAAGCGGTAGCGCATTCAACTACACCCGCGCCGACTGGTTATCGAGCCCGTATGACATTCGTGGAAATAAAATCAATAACAAATTCGCTACCAACCAGTTTGGCTTCTCCCTCGGCGGACCTATCCTGAAAGACAAGCTGCACTTTTTCGTGGCCTGGGACCATCAGCAGGACAGCCGCCCGCTGATCATTGCGGACATTCTCAGCCCGGTTGATGAAAACCGTTTCAACGTAACCCGTGCTACGCTCGATCAGTTTGTGAGCATCGCCCGCAGCAAGTACGGCATGGCCGACACCCAGCAGTTTGGAACATTTGACAAAAAACGCGGCTCCGACGCGGCATTCCTCCGCCTCGACTGGCAGCTGAACAACCGTAACCTGCTAACGATTCGCAACAACTACACCAACGACCGCAACAAACTGGGTCTGGCGGATAACACCACGATCAACTCGTACGAATCTTACGGAAACGACTTCAACCAGGATAACAGCTTGCTGGCATCGCTCCGCTCGACATTGAATTCCAAGGTGACCAACGAGCTGAAAGTGCAGCATTTGTTTGTAAAGCAAAAAAGTGCCCCCGGCGACCAGCTTCCCGAGGCCAACATTCCGAGAGCGATCGTAGAAAACGTCAATTCCGTGTTGAGCGACGGTAATTCCCGCGCAACCAACATCCAGATGGGTGGCCACCGTTTCGCGCAGGAGCGGTTCACGAACCATGTTCTTCAATTGGTGGATAACCTGTATTACCACACCGATAAAGTGGAATATACACTGGGCGCGGACATCATGATGACCCGCTCGCATTCAACCTACGGCTCGGAGGTGAACGGGCGCTTCCATTACAATGTGGATGCAGCAGCGGGCAAAACGTCCCTCGACCAGTTCAGCGATCTGAAACCTTACCGCTACTACCGCGAGGTGCCTTTGATGGACGATTGGTCCGTAAAAGGAACGATCTGGAATGCAGGCGTTTACGGACAATTGAAAACAAGGCTTGCCACTGGCCTGGACGTGGTGGCAGGTCTGCGCCTCGACTACGCGCATTACCCAAGCTCGCCGTTGAACCAGACTTTGTATGACGCATTGCAGATCCGCACCGATCACAAGATCAAGTCTTTTGTAGTGCAGCCGCGCGCGCAGTTCACCTGGGATGTGAACGACAAGCATACCGACATTTTCCGCCTCGGTGGTGGGGTATTCGCCTCCGATATCAACAACTACGTGGTTATCAACAACCTGACATTCGATGGAAAGCACCTGGCGACCGTCGACGTACGCAGCCCGAACATCCCTACCCCGGATTTCGCCGCTTACCGCGCCAACTACAACAGCATTCCGACATTGTCGCAATTCCAGCTGCCGACCATCAACACCAACGCGAAAGACGCCCGCGTACCGATCATTTACAAGGCTAATATCTCCTACGCCAAGTACCTGACCGACAAGCTGAAAGTGGGTATCGCCGGATACATGAGCCTCGGCCGCAACAACTATATGTATGTGGACAGAAACATGGTAGATGAGCCCTTCTTTCGCCTTGCCAACGAAGGCAACCGCGGCGTGTACGTTCCGGGTGGCGACCAAATGCCGACCAACGGAGCCGGCGACTGGCTGAAAGGACGTAAATCGACCCAGTTTGGCCGCGTGCTGGAACTGAACAGCCAGGGTAAAGTGAATGCTTTCTCGATGGTAGCCGATGTGGAATACGAATACTTCCGCGATGGAAAGATCACTTTGAGCTATACTTATAATGATGTGAAGGACAACACATCGTTCAATGGTAACGTGGCCAACAGCGCAACACTTTCATTGCCGGTCCGCGACGATCCGCGTAACCTGGGACTGATGTCATATTCCGACAACCAGTTCCGCCACAAAATTGTATTCTACGGCTCACTACCCAGCTTTTGGGGCGTCAATGTCGGCGTTCGCTACTCGGGCATCGGCGGCACGCGCTACACCTTGCTCTCCGGCGGGAACACCAATGGCGACTTCGTAGGTACCAACGACCTGGCATACATTTTCGACAGAAACGACCCGAGCGTGCCTGAAAACGTGCGCAATGGCCTGCAAGCCATCCTCGACAACCCCGGCGCCAGCCAGAGCATCAAGGATTACATTGTCAAAAACTCCGGCAAAATCGCGGAAAGAAACGGCGGTATCAACGGATTCTACGGTGTATTCGACGTTCGCGCCTCCAAACGCATCAAAATCGCGGGCACACACGCCATCGAAATTTCGGCCGACGTGTTCAACTTTGCCAACTTCCTGAACAAGGAATGGGGCCGCAACAAATCCCTGGGCACGCAAGCGCTCTACGCGCTGGGTATCCCGGCTGCCAACGGCCAACCCGCCGTTGCCGCATTCGACAGAGCGAAAAACCAGTACGTATACCGTGTAAACACAGCCGGTGTGGTAACGCCATCGGGCAACCCTTACCAGGTACAGATTGGTTTGCGGTACAGTTTCTGAAATCGCAGCGTCTTAAACTGACGAAGATGAAAATCCCGACGGCGCAAGCTGTCGGGATTTTTTTTTGTCCGATGGTCTCTTCTTAGGCTCCGTTCGGACATTGCTGCTTACTGCCGAGAAGATTTGACCCTTAATTATGACATTTACCAAGACCTGGCGATTCGAAAGCCTTGAATATTAATGCTATAACAAAAACAGAATCTGCACACTATTGTGAATTACAAGTACGTCAAAACGCTGCTAGCTGGCTTACCGGTCCTGTTGCTAGCCCTGGCAATCTCATGCAGGAGTCGCGTTACCATCATTTCCGGAAAAGTACTTGACCAGCACCAACAGCCGGTCGACAGCATTCTGGTGTCAGCGGTCGGCTCTTGCTACCTCCATACGGAATACATTGAAAAAACATAACTAACAAAAACGGGCAATACCGCATCATGATCGATGTTCCGGACGAGTACTACGCATTGAACATATTCATCCCCGGGCAACCTGATAATCCGAAATATCAAGCGCTCTACAAAACCGCAGCCATCTTCAAAAATCGCAGAAAAACGAGCAATTGCTGCGACGCAGAGATTGGAAAAAGCACGCAATGGGACTTTGAGCTGGCACCTAAATAGCACTTTTGACTAGCCCAAAACAATGCAGATTCGACCGTTTGATCATTTCATTGTCACTTGCTCATTACATGCTGACGGGAAGAAAATAAGGGTTTGTTTTGAAGCATGTTTGCCATTCTTTGAAGTGACAGGCCTAAACAATCAACCTTATGAAACGTCTGTTTCAACACTTGAATTTATCACATGTCGCGGTAGCATTACTTATGCTGTGCTCCTGTAAAGAGGATAGAACGACGGTTGTATTTGGCAAGGTTATAGATCAGGATCAACGGCCGGTGGATAGCATTATGGTAGTTGCAACTGGGTCTAGAAATTTCACAACAGAGAGGATACAGCACACGTTTACAGATAACGATGGAAAGTATACCATCACCATCGATGTTCCAAAAAGGTATCATGCGATCCATACGTTTATTCCCCATCTACCAGCAGAAAATCCAAAGTACGAAGCTTATTATAAAACAGAAAAGATTTTTAAAGATGGCGTCCGAACAAATAATTGCTGCATTGTTCGCATCGGAGAAAAAACACAATGGGATTTTGAGCTAGCGCCTAAATAGCGCTTTTGCCTAGCCCAAAACAATGCCAATTCAACCGTTTGATCATTTCATTGTCACTTGATCATTAAATATTACCGGGAAGAAAATAAAGCTTTGTTTTGAAACATACTTACCATTCATCGAAGCAAAAGACCTAAACGATCAATCTTATGGAACGTCTGTTTCAACACTTGAATTTATCACATGTCGCGATAGCATTACCTATGCTGCTGTGCTCCTGCATTGAAGACCGGACCACGATAATATTCGGAAGGGTCGTCGATCAAAACCAGCAGCCGGTGGATAGTATTATGATTGTGGTCACTGGATCTAAATCACTCCATGCAATTCCACTAACACAAACTTTTTCCGGAAAGGACGGCGAATATCAGATTAATATGGACGTAGAAAAAAACTATGTTATGCTGAATGTCAACATTCCCCCTTATTCCATTGGTAACCCAAAATTGTATACTCGATACAAGGTTTCAAAAACTCAAAAAAACGGCCAGCAAATCAACACCTGTTGCTTTGCAGACATCGGAAAAAAAACACAATGGGATTTTGAGCTAGGACCTAAATAGCGCTTTTGACTAGCCCAAAGCAATGCAGATTCGACCGTTTGATCATTTCATTGTTACTTGCTCATTACATACTTCCGGGAAGAAAATAAGGGTTTGTTTTGAAGCATGCTTACCATTCATTGAAACAAGAGACCTAAACAATTAACCTTATGGAACGTCTGTTTCAACACCTGAATTTATCCCATGTCGCGGTAGCATTACTAATACTGCTGTGCTCCTGCATTGAAGACCGAACCACGGTAATATTCGGTAAGGTTGTCGATCAAGACCAGCAACCGGTCGACAGCATTCTGATTCAGGTCACCGGAGCCAGATCATTTCATGTAGTACCACTTGCACAAACGTTTTCTGGAAAGGATGGTGAATATCTTCGTAGATGTAAGTAAAAAATATGGCACGTTAGATTCCTTCATTTCTCCTAATCCATATTACAATCCAAAATTCCATACCCGATACACAGTTTCAAAAATGTTCAAGAACAGCGAGCAAACAACTGGTTGTTGTTTCACTGACATCGGCAAAAAAACGCGATGGGATTTTGAGCTAGCGCCTAAATAGCGCTTTTGACTAGCCCAAAACAACGCCAATTCAACCGTTTGATCATTTCATTGTCACATGCTCATTACATGCTGCCGGGAAGAAAATAAAGCTTTGTTTTGAAGCATGCTTACCATTCATTAAAGCGAGAGACCTAAACAATTAACCTTATGGAACGTCTGTTTCAACGCTTGAATTTATCACATGTGGCGGTAGCATTACTTATGCTGCTGTGCTCCTGTAAAGAAGACCGAACCACGGTGATATTCGGAAAGGTCGTCGATCAAAACCAGCAGCCGGTGGATAGTATAATGATTGAGGTCACCGGATCCAGATCATTTCACGTAGTACCACTTGCACAAACGTTTTCTGGAAAGGATGGCGAATATCTCATCAATATAGATGTTGGTAAAAAATATGGTTTATTAGAGTCTTTCATTCCTCCTAATTCATTTCACAACCCAAAATTCTATACCCGATACAAAATTTCAAAAATGTTTAAAAATGGCCAACAAACAACTGGTTGTTGTTTCGCTGACATCGGAAAAAAAACGCAATGGGATTTTGAGTTAGCGCCTAAATAAATTTTCATCACTTAACTACATATAAGATGACGCATTTGAAAAAATGTGACACAGGAAAGCTATGCCTTTTCCTGGTGTCAATCCTCTTCCCATGCTCGTTCCTCTTAGCACAGGATTACCAAGTGACGCGGCAGAAAGCGCTTGACAAGCTTGATCTTACGGCCTTTGGCAATGTACTTTTTATGAATGCTGCAGCTACCACACCTAATGAAATCAACTATCTCAAAAACGTCTCTTCAAGGTCATTGATCAAAGCGACTTCCGTCACTGCCGAAGAATGGCATAATTTGTATGAACGTGTGTGCGATGCTGACCTTCGGCCAGCAGACCAGCACATGCCCGGCTTGGAAGAGTTGATGGAAACGAATCCGTCGAAACTTACCCGTCATGATACTGTCCCCATAGGCATTATGGCTTTGAAAGCCACTTATCTTACTGATAGAGAGTTACGTATGAATGAAGCTCAAAAGTCAGCTGGAAAAGCAGTCGACATTTCTTCCTACAACGGATTTAATATTGTATATGCCGCTGCTTTGCAACAAGATATTTATCAAGCCGATGTTTGGTTTAGACTCAGTCAGAAATACCTCATCACAAACCAGCTGACAAGAATTAGTCGAATATCTATCGACTTCGGAGACGGAGAAGGATTCGAAGAATATTCAGGCAATGAGCAGCTAGTGCATCACCGTTACAAGACCACGGGCAAACATGCCATTATTATCAGCTTTAAGATTGAGTCTAAGCGCTACAAATTTGAAACGTATGTGAACGTTCGTCAACTTGACCGCGTAGTTCCTGCAATGGAATTTCGTGTTTCAGCTCCCGCGTTCATTGTCGATTCATTGACCAGGAACGCGCGACGCAAGTTCTAGGCGCAAATATCAGAGTCATAACCGGGTGCGACGCCATTCTTGACAAACCGGTAATTATTGCAGAAGGATTTGACATGGGCAACGATCTCAATCTCGATGCATTAGAAGCGGCGTTTCGTGACCCTCTGGATGGATGGCTAAGTGAAGGATATGACTTGGTGCTTGTCGACTATGATGATGCGCGAGCGGCAATTGAAAATAATGCACAAGTTTTGAAAGCTGTTATACAGCACGTCAACTCCATTAAACAAGGCAATATTGATAATGTTGTTATAGGTGCCAGTATGAGCGGACTTGTCGCTAGATACGCAATCCGAAAAATGGAGGTCGACGGAATCCAGCATCATGTAATGCTGCTAATATGTTTTGACACCCCGCATCAGGGAGCCAATGTACCCGTTGGTATGACCCAGCTTCTTTGGGAATCAAGCCCTACTCTTTTGACCAAGGTGGTTTTGAAGTTTTTTGCGAAGGGATGGCGCAACTATTACAATGCAATGTTAACTCCCGCTGCTTCTCAAATGCTGATGCATTGGGGCGGAGCTTTGACCGGAGGTGTAGGATCGAAATCACCAGCTTTTGACGCATTTCGAACGAATCTCTTTAACCTCGGAAATGGCGGCTATCCCGCGAATTGCCGAAATATAGCAGTGATTAATGGCAGTATGACTGCACAAGAAAATCCTCAATTAGCTGGTTACAGCTATGGAAGCAGGATATTAAGAAGCTGGACACCTTTCGGTTTACAGAACAGTAATATTGATGTGCACACAAATGTCCCTGGACAAAATACCAATGTTTGCCGATTTGCCACGTGGGGTATATTTGCTAAACGGATTGGCGTTGCACGCAGCTACAACAGCCCATTCAACGACGACTTTTTGCCCGGGGGCATCACATCTTCCTCTGTGCCAAACAAGCTATTCTCGGAAACATCTACTTTTCCATTCTGCTTTGTCCCCACGTTTAGCTCCATTGATTACTCGGGGCCGGTAAACACTCAAGATCAGCGAAAACTACTGAATGTAAATACAGTAAATGCCGTGAATGGCCCGGCAAGGCAAACGCCATTTGTACAGGTTTACGGTAGAAATGAGAATAGCGCCCACATTAACGCGCGCATTCACGATTGGACGGCCATCGGCCAGTCCGAAAACCTCCTCACAGGCACCACCACCTGTCCTGCACTCCCTATCCCGCCCCAGCCTATCATCTCCGTTTACAATGTTTGCTACCCGTTCAATCAAGACCGGACGACGGAAGGGAATACGGCTAACATTAGTGTTTCGCTCGCTACGCCATCGGGTGGCCAGTATGTTCATAACTGGCTGATACTTCCTACTCAGCAAACATTTACGACTACCGGAGATCAGATTACTTTTCAGGCTGAACATCCTGGCCAGTATCAGGTCATTTGTACGCGCACCTATCCCAATCGGAGGGATTTGGAGTCGACGCACGATGTGACGTTTAATGTGACCAATTGCGGAGATCCGCTCACACTGCCGCAAAACCCGCAGATCCCGCCGCAAATCGATCCGGATATCAGCATTTTCGATATTTGGGAAAACGACTTTTTGCTAACCACGCCCAAACCGGATTCAGTTGCCGTATTTGCGCATTATGAAGGGACGCTTCCTGCGATTTTGTATGCGGCCAGAGCCGACGGGACGTTCGTGCCCGCCAGCCAGCTGCAAGCCGCAGGCATGTTTCCGGAATTTGTGCAGCTGTTTGCAGAAGCCGACCCGCGTGACCCGTTGCCTGTTACGCTTTCGGAATTCAACGTCAAACACGAAGGTGCGGCAAACCTGCTGGAATGGACGACTGCCAGCGAAATGAATAGCGATCATTTTGAAATCGAATGGAGTGCGAATGCAAAGAACTGGACGAAAATCGGCGAGGTCGCTGGCGTGGATGCAGGCATCGCAACCACCCATTACACGTTTTCAGACCAAATCAATCTCCCCGGAATTACGTATTACAGGCTGAAAATGATTGACCGAGACAATACCTTCACGTACAGCCGCGTCCGCTGGGTCGAGTCGGGCGAGACTGAAATCGTCGCTTTTCCCAACCCGCTTACACCGGATGAGCCATTTTCATTAAAGACAGAAAATAAAGAGATTCTGCGAATCGCTTTCTTCGATTTTTCGGGGAAAGTCGTGCTGGAAACAGACCGTCTGCCCGTTCAAATGCAACTGCAACAACTCACAGCGGGGCGCTACCTCATGCGGGCGGTGTTTACCGACGGCACCGCAGCCAGCCAGGTCGTCATCAAGCCCTGATTTTTTATCAGATCAAATCAAATTTCCTGCAACTTATTGACAGAATTCTGCGAAATGGACGTTAACGAGAGGAACAGGCCACACCGGTTTTCGAACGGTTTAACCCCGGGTTTAGGCAGTTCATCACAATGACGTTCTGCCTGTGTGGTTTACGACATTATTTTAGAGCATGTTTTATTCCAACGCGAAGCGAACGTCTTCCGGAACATTAACATCATTTAGCCATGATTACGATCGAAATTGAACAAGAAAAGGAAATTACTCCGATGAACATCATCCGGATCGGAACGGGGTTCTGGTCTGCCAAACCGCTGCTGACGGCCATCCGGCTCGGGCTCTTTACCGAACTCGCCGACGGCCCGCTATTTGTGTCCGAAATCCGGCAAAAGCTGGGCCTGCAAAGCCATACCTCACTCGAATTTCTCGATGCCCTCGTCGCATGGGGCGTTGTGGAACGCCAGGGCAAGGGCTTCACCGCCATTTACCGCAATTCTCCCGAAGCCGATACATTTCTCGACCGCCGCACTGCAGACTATCTGGGTAACCTCCTGGAAATGGTCAATGACGAAACTTCACCGCTGGCCGATAACCTGAAAGAGGTGGTAAGCATCGCCTGCGTCGAAAAACGGTGGGATTTGAACAGGCTGTCCACGATGGTCGCTTGACCGTAGACGAACTGGCGCGGCGCGTGATGCGCCGGCCGGTCAGTCTGGATGAATCTCCGCAAAGAATTATTTCCCGGAAAGTGATTTGATATACAAAATCACAGATTCGATATCATTGTCGGACAGCACGCCTACAAACGACGGCATTTCCTCGTTATACCCTTTTACAATCCGTTTCGAAGGCATCAGGATCGATTCTCGCAGGTATGCCTCGTCGGCAATCACCTTGCTGCCGTCGTCGAAATGACGCTCCGATTTGTAGAGGTTCTGGAACGGCGGGCCGTACATGCCTTTCGTGCGCGTACCTTCCGAATGACATCCGGCGCATGCCATTTTTTGAAATATCTCCCGCCCCTTTTCCGCCGATGCAGCCGTTTCGGCCACGGCTACCGTCGCCGCTTCGGGGCGTTTCGCAGTCAGCAATGCCAGGTCCACGCCTTCAAATCCCTTCAAATCAATGTCGGTCGATTGGTTTACCGTAAACCAGAACTGGTCGTCGATTTTTTTACCGTCGGCCGCCTTTACATGGTAGGTAACCTCCATTTGCATGATTTCCGACATTTCGGGCACCAGAAGCAGCACGCTTTTACCGTCGGCCGACGGGTACGATGCCGCCACATGCATAATTTCCTGTCCCGTTGAGCCATCCGGTTTAAAATGTCCGGAGCCGTACTCCTCGGTGCGTTTGTAGTTCCATCTTCTCACTTCGAAATTACGGGGGTCGCTGGCCGTAGCCTTATCGAGCGGGGAATCGAAACGCAGCATAATGCCCTGCTTGCCTGCCCTGAAATGGTTGGGCATGTAGCTCGGCTTGCCGGTGTAACGAAGCCTCAGCAATGCGCTGATACCATTCGAGCTGGACCCCCACAGATTGAAACCGGCAACGTACATTTGCTCATCCGCCGGGTTCATTGCTCCCTTTGAAGTGGGCGCAGGATAATTGGCATTAATCACCGACACGCCTCCTTGTACCACACTCGTGGTGCTGTCTATCAGCACGCGGAACAACCCCGGCCTTCCAAACGAAAAGTGGATCAGGTTACCATTCAAAGGGCCCATTTTGGTGCTGGTAGCCCAGGCCTGGCTGATCGCCGAACGGTCCACGCTGTGAGGTATCCACGTCAGCGGGGGCGTTACGGCCGGATTGTCTTTGCGGTGCAGTGTCGGTTCCACACCAAAGTAATCTCCTTTGTGGATCACAAAAATGGGGGTCGAAGGAACGAAGTTACCTTGCTGATCGGAGGCCGTAAGAATGCCTTTTGTGGGATGGATGCCCAGGTAAGGCCCGCGTAAACCCGTCGCTATGACTTCCGAGCTGCGGCCATCCTGCGAAATTTTCACGATCGTCCCGTTCTGCTCCGAACCGGCCCTGAAACCTTTGCCCGTCGCCTTCGTCATGCCGGGCCCGTTGCTGAGGCTCCCGCCCTTGGCAATGTAAAAACTGCCGTCCGGCGCCGTAACCAGGTCCGCCGCCCACTCGCGCGACTCGGCGGATTGCGTCATCACATTCGAAAAGTTTTCGTAGTAGTCGGCCACGCCGTCGTTGTTCAGGTCGCGGAGGTGGACAATCCCGTTTCTGTCGAACACATAAATATTGTCCTTCACGATCTCGATGCTCATCGGTTCATGAAGTCCGGATGCGAAGCGCCGCCACCGGATGTTTTGCAAATTTTTATCAATGCCGTCGATTGTCCAGACGTCGCCCTCAAATGTCACCACCGCGGCTCTTCCGTCCTTAAAAAAGCCCACGTCAGCCACACGCACATTTCTTTTCCACGGATTGTTGAGGGGCAATGCCAACTGATCGGTTACGAAAGCTGCGGTGTCAGGTGAAAGTTTTCCTTGCGTAGCAACCGCCTCTTTCCACAATGCCGGACCGCCCTTTTGGAAGTCGGGCAATGCGGCAGGTTTAGTTTTACAAAACTTCTCGAATGCCTTTTTATCCTTCGAAAGGCCCTTCCAGATAGCCACAGTGGCATCTCCACCCGCGGCAACGTGCACGGTAAGGTATTTTCCTTCCTCGATCCCTGGCTGCCATGCAGGCTTCCCTTTACCCAAAACGGCCACTGCCGTAACCGTGTCTTTGCCGGCACCCTGGTACACATAAGCAATGCGTCCTTTGATTTCGCTTCCGGTAGCATTATCAATTTCAGCGGCTGTCAGAAATAATTCTTCGGTAACGTCGCTGGCCCGGATGGTCCTTGTGAATGCAACCCGACCGTCGAACTCCGCGCTGCCGGGCATTTCGTAAATACGCGCTTTCCCTACCGAATAGTCGAGAATGGAGCGGTTGCCGTACACATACACGCCATTGTACCGTCCCTGTCCCGCAGGAAGCGGTTTCCAGGTGGGCGGAAGCGACTGGTCGGTGCGGTAGGACGGCTTGCCGGTAGTCCAGCCTGCGTAAGCGCCGGTTGCCAGCACGGGTGTGCCGGTAACAGTGGCAATGTTGTTGTTTTTATTAAAAAAATCCTTGTAGGAAACCTGGGCCATCAGCACCATCGGTAAAAACTTGCCGGTCCACGCCACCGACCAGCGCAGCAGGTCGGTGTCGAAACAGGCGTAGGCGCTGTCGCCCAGCTGCAATGCGAGCGTGCGGGCCGCCTGGTTATCTTTCGGGAATCCGCCACCAAGCTTGCGGGCGTCTACCGATGTGGAAATGTAAGGAAAACCGGGCTCGACGAATGACGCCAGTTGTAACGAATCGGGGCGGTCGGAGGCGGTGTTGCGGGTGTAGGTGTAGCCGGTCAGGAGAACCGAGGTCAGGGTAATGCCGCTCAGCAAGGCAACACCCCATTGCCTGCCCGGGTACTTGAAAAAGTTAAGCATGTATGGTTCAGGTGATAAAAGAACAATTTTTAAAGCAATGCAAAATAGGAACTTACTGGAATAGTTATGACCAATTTTCGCTCGCCTATCCCTTACAGGCCCTAAAAAAGCCGCCCCCTTCAATTTAAATCAATATATTTGAACTAAACCAAAACGATATGTTCCTATTCTCCGGGCTTCGTAAAGAGCAGGTCGCCACCGAAATCCTGGCCGGGATTTCGTCATTCCTCGCCACGGCGTACATCATCGTCGTCAACCCGTCGATCCTAAGCCAAACCGGCATGCCATTCTCCGCGGTGCTTACGGCGACGATCCTCGTGTCGTTTTTCAGCAGTCTGATGATGGGGCTTTATGCCAACAACCCGATCCTCGTCGCGCCGGGAATGGGCCTCAATGCGTTTTTCACATTCACTGCCGTGCTCACCGAGGGGCTTTCCTGGCAGGTAGCGCTAGGCACAGTGTTCTGGTCGGGGATATTTTTCCTGATCCTGTCCGCATTCAATATCAGGTCCTACATTGTAATGGCTATTCCAAAACCGTTGCGGTTCGGCATCGCCGCGGGAATTGGGCTATTTATCACGCTGATCGGCTTCGCTAATGCGAAATTCATCGTTCCCAATCCTGCAACGATGATCAGCCTGGGCAATCTGAACGCCCCCACGATCACGTTTATCGCAGGATTGCTCGTTACGGTGCTGCTGCTGATCCGCCGGGTGAAAGGCGGCATTCTGATCGGCATCGTCGCAACAAGCCTGCTCGCCTGGCCGATCGGCCGCTGGTGGGGCGGCCCCGAAACGGTGATCACCATCGGCAACATCGTGTCGAAGCCTGATTTCAGCCTGCTTTTCCAGCTCGATCTCGCCAATTCATTGCAATGGAGCCTCGCACCTATTATTCTTGCATTTGTTTTCACCGACATGTTCGATAGCCTCTCCACGTTCGTAGGCCTGGCCGAAGCCGCCAACCTGCTCGACGAGAACGGCGAGCCGCGCAATATCCGCCGGTCGCTGATGGTGGACGCCATCTCGACGACCATCGCCGGGCTCACCGGCAGCAGCCCCGGCACGGCATACATCGAATCCGCCGTTGGGATCGAACAGGGTGGAAAAACAGGCCTTACCGCCGTTACCGGGGCTATTTTGTTCCTGCCCTTTCTATTCCTGTCGCCCCTGCTGAGTGCCATTCCGGCAATTGCCACGGCGCCGGCGTTGGTGCTGGTGGGTGTGTTTATGATGAAACCGGTCATCCGCATCAACTGGAACGACCTGTCCGAGGCATTTCCGGCATTCCTGGCGATGGTCCTCATCCCATTCACCTACTCGATCACGCAAGGCATCATTTGGGGGTTTCTCAGCTGGACGGCCCTGAAAGTGCTCTCCGGGCGCGCCAGGGACATTAGCATCGCCCTCCTGATCATCGACATCTTCGCCATTCTGGCGCTGATTTTTTAAAACTCAACATGAAACAACTATCAGTACTCACATTCCTCTTCCTACTCATCACGTTTTCATCCAAATCTCAAAGCATTACCGGCATTCTCGGCGCATTCCCGCCGGAGCTGGTGATGCTGGAAAGTCAGATGATGCACAAGAAAGACACAATCATTGCGCAGGTGCGCTTCATCCGGGGCGAATTACGGGGCAGGCGCGTCGTGCTGGCCGAAACGGGCGTGGGGAAAGTGAATGCGGCCATCACCACCGTGCTCATGATCGAGCATTTCAAACCACGCGAAATTGTATTTTCAGGTATCGCAGGCGGCATTGACCCAGCATTGGCACCCGGCGACCTGGTGATCGGGACGCATGTCGCTTACCACGATTTCGGGCAGATAGACGACTCGGGGATGCATTACTGGGCGACGAAAAATCCGTTTACCCAAAAAGAAAACCCATTACAGTTCCATTGCGATTCGGCGCTGGTGGGCAAGGCGGTCCAGGTTTCTAAAAACCTCCAACTGGCCAAAGTAGAGCGTGACAACGGCAGTTTTGTGCCCGCAATCAAAAAGGGGATCATCGTCACCGGTGACGTTTTTGTTTCATCCGAAAAAACCACGCGACGGCTGTTCAACGACCTGCATGCCGCTGCCACGGAAATGGAAGGCGCTGCCATTGCACAGACCTGCTACCAGCAAAACACGCCGTTTCTGATCATCCGCAGCCTGAGCGACAAGGCCGATGGCAAAGCAGGGAAAGATATGGACCGGTTCTACAACGTCGCCGCGCAAAATGCCGCCACGCTGGTTATGGCCGTTGTTGCGGAGCAATAGACGCCTGCGCGTGTTTAACCTGATAAGTATAAACCGAATACGGAAAAATAGCGGCGGCTACCCATTTCGACACCAGGCTCGCCACGACGATCGGGATGAACAGGACGTAATTATCCGCCAGCGCGCACACCAGGAAAATGGACGTGAACGGCGCATGAATGCTTCCGCTAAGCACGGCGGCCATGCCGATCAGTACGAAGTTAACGGGGATCAGCCCGAGCCCGAAAAAGTGGTTCAATACCACACAAACGATCAGCCCCAGGAACGCTCCGATGAACAGGCTGGGCGCAAAAACACCGCCATCGCCTCCCGCCCCGAGCGTAACGGAAGTGGCTACCGGCTTCAAGAGCACCACCACAAGCAACGGAAGGATCACCGCCAGCGACGGCGCCGTGGCGTGCTGGAATACGTGCTTAATGCCATCGTAACCTTCTCCGTACAAATTAGGCACGAAGAAAATGAGCGTCGAGATCAGCAGCGACCCGCCGATAATGCGGACGTAATCGTTTTTCAGTGAGCCAAAAAACTTTTTGAAAAACAGCACACATTTAGTCAGGTACACCGAATTGAACCCGGCAATCACGCCCAGCAATACGATGTAAGGCAATGCCTCGGTGCGCCAATTGGTGACGCTGAAATGAAAGACTTGCTTATAGAAGAAAAACCGTGTGACGAGATACGACGAAAGCACCGCCGTGACCACCGCTGCCGTGTGCAACTTGCTTTTCCGTTTCGTAAAAACCTCGAATGCAAACAGGAAACCAGCGACAGGCGCATTAAAAAGGGCCGTCACCCCTGCCGCGAGGCCCGCACACACGAGGTCGGTGCGGTAGTTGCGCAAGTAACTCACCTTGCGGCTCGACAATGCTCCGATTGCCGCCGTGGAAACTACCGTGGACACTTCAATGCCCGTGGAACCGCCGAAAATCACCGTCAGCAGGCCATTGAAATAATGGGAAGGAATTTTGTATGCCGGAAGCGTGTGGGCATTTTTATTAATGGTGTCAAGCACCTCCTTGATACCCTTGTTGGCCTTGTTGCGAAACAGGAAATGGCGCAGCAGGTGAATGGTTGTGAGACCAATGAGGGGAATAATGAAGATCAGATATCGGTTATGCCGGAGGTTTTCGAGAAATGCCTCTTCATAATGTTCGGTGATGACTTTGAGCGTATCGGCCACGAGGGCGGAAAAGATGCCTGTAACGGCGGCGGCCAGGATCACCGCAAACACTCTTTTAATTTTTTTAACCTTGTAAGAACTAGAATCCATTGCTTATCTTAAATCCGGAGGGAGAATCGAAACCCCATACAAAGGTAACGCCTATCCGGGTATTTAAGTTTAGCAATGGATTCGGACGGGGGTATTTACACCAGCGTTACGCCGCAGGGGCATGCCGCTCCCCGCTGGGGGCCGTTGGTATATTCCAGTTTGAGCCTCTTACCTTTTTCGTCCGCTTCTTCCAGCAGTTCGAAAGTACGCCGCTCACCGAACATCAGGAGCGATTGGAAAAGCACGCCGGCGTATTTACTTTCTTCGCTGCCGGGGCCTTTTTCCTTGGCGAGGTCGTTGTAATGTCCGAAAAGATCTTTTCCCTTTCCCATGATTATATGTTTTACATTGATTTTCAGGTCACTGGTTTGTTGCGGATTTCTGCGCTTTCAAACTCTCGTTGCCCAATTTAGAAAAATAATCATAAAAAATCTCAAAAAATGCATGCCAAATATCCGAAACGATATGCTTCAACCTAATCAACGGCCGCCAGCCGGCACCGCTTTCCGCTGCGCCAGCACCTTCCGCATGTTCTGAAAAGTTTCGATTGGAGCTCGACTGGCAAACATGTTCACCACATGCGCAGGGATATGCCCGCCCGGATCCACTTGGAGCACATATTCAATCCATGTTTTACCATTCGGCAACGGGCGGATGTGCCACCGGTTCACCGAATGCGTAACCCGCACAATACCTTCTTTCACGGGCAAAACTCCCGGCACCGCCGGGGCATCAACAGTTACTACATCGCTCGTCGCATTCCTGATCACTTTCAAATGCGTCACAAAATCGCGATTATCCAAAGGCCACGGCAAACTGACCTCAGTGTGGTAAAAAAGCTCGGTATCCGAAATCCGTTTGACCAGCCTGCACGATTTTGTATGGCAAACCCACTGCCCGGCAGCATTCACATCCAGCAGCAATGCGATCACTTCCTCCACACCCGCATCCAGGGCACACTCGGCTTTCATGGCTTTGATCTTCGAATCAGCCACCGTTTTGGCATAAACCTGAATGCCATCCCGCCTGGCCACGCGCCTCCACCCGTCCTGCGCCACTGCGAGCGTAACACACAGAAAAAGAGCCGCTAAAACGAGTACCATGCATCTCATAACGATACAAAATTCTCATTTCAACGGCCAATCACGAACGCCATTCCGCTTCCGATGCCAAAAAGCACGATTTAACTGACAGAAAGCATGTTTGAATTGGTGGTAAATGGTTTTAGCCAGTGGGTCATTGGATTATGTTGTGCTGGGGTTGAGTTTCTATTATTTGGTAAAATTCCAACCGTAAGCTGCAAGTACCAATCCGGAAAGTTGGCAAAATACCAACCTTCTGCTATCTTTCCGTAACCTTTGACCGTTGCAGCTTCATTAATGAAAGTTGCATTATGAAAATCGTTCGGGCCCTACTACTGACTCATTTTGCCCGGGAACATGTTGATTCGGGCAAAAGCCTCCGGGTGTGGACACAAGTGGTGGAGCGAGCCGATTGAAAACGGAATTCCGACGTGCTCGCAGATTTCCCGAATGCAAAACTGATTAAAGGGCGCAGGGCCCGGTTTAAGATTAATGGGAACAAATATCGCCTGATCGTCGAAATTCATTATCCCGATTCAATCGTCGAGGTGCGCTTCATTGGCACGCATGCCGCTTACGACCGCATTAATGCAGAAACAATTTGAGTTATGGAACACAACCAATGGTATTTAATAGAAACGGAAGAGGAATATGAGGCGGCACTCAACCGTTACGATCAGGTAAAGTTTGCTACAAAAGCTTCAACGTATTACAGAGAGAAATTGCTGCTGGTGCATCTGATCAGCGAATATGAAGCAAAGCACAGCGCGCTTCCGGAAGTGGACCCGATCGAGCTCATCAAAACCCGAATGGAAGATTTCGGCTATAAACCCGCCGACCTGGCCCACATTTACGGCGACAAAGGGACTGTCAGTAAGGTTTTAAATTACAAACAGGCCCTGTCGCTATCCATGATTCGCAAATTCGGCCAGTTTTTGCATATCCCTGCCGACCTGCTGATCCGAGAATATTCGTTAAAAAGCGTTTAATACAGCGCCACTTCCACCTCACCACCGATCCAGCCCCAGCAGTTTCCGCCCAAGGTCGCTCAGTTCTGCGGTTTGGTAGCGTGTTTTTTCCCAATTTCTTGGGTCGCCGGGGAATGCGTAGCCTTGGGGAGCCTCGCGTTCGCGCCAGGAGCGGATGCGCCATTGCCGAAGCGCCTCGTCGTCTTCCTGCGCGGGCATCATCGAAATGTATTGTGCCAGACGGACTTTGTCTTTACTGCGATTGGCGCGGATGCCGTGGGGCTGGGAGCTGTTGAAAATCAGCAGGTCGCCTGCATTCATCTTTACTTTGACGATCTCAAAACCGGTCACATCAGGCTGGAAATGGTTGCGGTCTTCGGGCTGTGTGAGCTTCCAGGTGTCATAGGTTCTGAACAACTCCGGCACGCACTGAAATCCGCCCATATTTTCATCGTCCTGATCGGCCAAAGCAAGCACGCCCTGCACGTTTTGCGGCTTGGTTTCGGGGTCGTAATCCCAGTGAATGAAGCCCTTGTACTCGAAGCCGGGGCGGAGCGGGAGGTTGAGGTTGGCGCGGTCAATTGTTACCCAGAGTTTTTCGGTTCCCCAAATGTCGGAAAATGCCTCGTGCACCTTCGGGTACTGCCGGTTATCCCACAAATACTGGTGGTTGTACACCTCCACCATTCCCGTGTTGGTGAGCTCTTTCATCTTCATTTCGGCACGCGGAGGCGCATACCAGGTTTCGGGATCGTTCGGGTCCTTTTCTTCAAATTCCCATAGAAAATCGGCCATTCGCTTCACCTGGTCCTTCGGTACGGCGTCTTTGATCACGATGTACCCATTGGTAATCCAGAAGTTCCAGTCGTCCTCGGAAAGCAAGCGAAGCGGTCGACCGTTACTTCTGTCGTTCAGCCTGATGTTACTCGATTTGGCTGTGGAAGGGTTTCCGGGGATATCCTGGTGCGCATTGGCGGGCGCCATCGTGGCAGCCATCGTTTTCGTTTCCATACCAATAATATTTTTTCATGATTGAATAAAACAAAACTAATGCACTGTCCGCGCCCCGACTACCGCTGTAATTGCCTATTTTTGCTCTCTGTTAACATTCTATGAAGGCTAATCATAAAATGCTGGCAAATCAAGTGCAACATTTCCACTTATGAAGATCATCCGCGAAGACATCCGCCCCGACCAGGGAAGTTCTTTCAAAATCCTGCTGAGCCCGGGGTTGAATGATACGTTTCTCTGGCATTTCCATCCCGAGTATGAGATCGTGTATGTAGAAGGTTCCGCCGGCACGCGGCATGTGGGCGGCCACACGTCGGTGTACGAGGGCAGCGACCTTGTCTTCATCGGCCCCGATATCCCGCACCTGAATTTCGACTATGGCGTCCGTACGCAATGCGAGCAGGTGATCGTGCAAATGCGGGAGGATTTTCTGGGAAAGGAATTTCTGCTCGCGCCCGAGCTGGCGGGTATCAAAAAACTATTCGAGACGTCGCATCACGGCCTGTCGTTTGCGGGGCACACCAAATCACTCGTCGGTGAAAAGCTGAAACAATTGCCCTCGCTTGCGCCGTTCGATCAATTGCTGGCGCTTCTTGGCATCCTGAAAATCATGGCGGAATCCAACGAAGCGACGATATTGAATCCGCGACCGGCCGGCAGCAAATCTTTTCAAAAAGAGCAGCACCGCATGCAACATATATATGCCTACGTGGAAGCGCATTTCGACCAGGCGCCGGATGTAAACGAGATCGCGGCGGCTGTGAACCTGAGCACGCCCGCATTCTGTCGCTACTTCAAAGCCAATGCCCGCATGACGTTCACCGATTTCGTAAACCGGTACCGCGTCAATCAGGCGAAAAACTTCCTGCTCCAAGACCGCTCAGTATCAGAAGCATGTTTTGCGGTAGGGTTCGAAAGCCTGTCCTATTTCAACAAAATTTTCCGGAAGATTGTCGGCGAAAACCCCTCAGCGTTCAAGAAACGATATTTATAATAAAATGTATGATATTTTTAAAATCAAATATTTGGTATTTAAAATATCTTTACTATCTTTACAAGTGAAATTTTTATCGCAAAAATTTTATTACACTTCATCAACATGAAATCTATTCACTTCAACAACAATGATTTGAGTACGATCAGGAACATCCGGGAGCATCTTTATGAGTATCTCCTGGTTTTTTCCTGTGATCCGGTCACGGAAGCCGCGATCGGCAGCATTAAGCAGTATTTCCAAAAGGCCTATGGTTGTGAGATGGCCACGGGCCTCCGCCCTCACCTCTCCCTTTTCAATTGCATCATCCACGATTACAAGCTCGATAGAATTGTGCAGGGTTTTGAGAAAGTCGCCCGGCATGTCGAGCCTTTCCGCATCGAATTGAATGGATTTGACAGGTACGAAGGCGGCACTTTTTATGTGGATCTGGAAGAAAATGCCTCGGATCGCGTAAGCCAGCTGGCGAAAAGCCTCCGAAACGAAACGGTGGGCCACTTGTCCAAATGGGCTTCGGGCGAGTTCAAGTTTTATACCGACCCGCACGTCACCATTGCCCGGCAGATGACGCCGGCTCAGGTGGATAGCGCCGCCAGGGAATGGAAGAATAAGAAGTTCCGCTCGTCCTTCCGTGTTACCGAAATGATTTTGCTGAGACGATCTCTGGTGAATGGGTCCAAATTCCGTGAAATCGCCCGTATGCCGCTGCTTGGTCTTCCGGACCAGACATTGGTGCAGGCCAGCCTGTTTTGAACCCCGCGAAAATGGCCCGACAGCCGCATGAATGGATTTTGAAGGAAGACAGGTGTTTCGTAATTTGACGCATCCTAAACACCTGCGCATGAAACCGAAATTCCATCTACAAGCAACGATCGGGCTGATACTTTGCGGCCTGACGGCCTTTTCACAGTCTTTCAACAACTTTCCGGTCACCACACAAAAGCCGCCGCTGCATGCGAAGCATTGGATGGGTATCACCGGAAAGCCGCTTGCGGCTACGGCCGGCGCGATGATTTTCAGCAAAGGCGGCAATGCCGTAGATGCATCGTGCGCGATGCTCGCTGCGACGTGTACCATGTGGGATGTGCTGAGCTGGGGCGGCGAAACGCAGGCGTTGATCTACAATCCCAAAACGAAAAAGGTGATCGCGATCAATGCCATGGGTGTGGCCCCAGCGGGCGCTACGGCCGCATTTTTCAAGAATAAGGGCATGAAATATCCGCCGGAATATGGTCCGCTGGCGGCTACCACGCCCGGCACACCCGGCGGCCTGATGACCATGCTGGCCGAATACGGAACTATGAGCCTCAAAGAAGTGCTCGCACCGGCCATACAGATGGCCGAGGGCTACCCCATCGAGGCGCAAACGGCCAATTCTATTGAAAAAGGCAAAGCTGAGATCAAGAAATGGCCGTATTCTACGAAGGTATTCCTGCCACACCTGGGCCAGAAGCGCGAGGCGCCGGATGCAGGCGAGATATTCGTTCAGAAAGACCTTCGGGCAACATTGCAGAAGCTGGTCGATGCGGAACAACAGGCCCTGAAAAGCGGTAAAGAACGCAAACAGGCTATTTATGCAGCATATGACCGGTTTTACAAAGGCGACATCGCCAAAGAAATCGCACGTGGGTGCCAGGAACAGGGCGGGCTGATCACCGAGCAGGATATGGCCAACTGGAAGGTCAAAATCGAGGAGCCGCTGGTGACAAATTACAAGGGCATAGAAGTGTACAAAATGCAGCAATGGACGCAGGGCCCGGTGATGCTGCAAGCGCTGAATATGCTCGAAAACTTCGATTTGAAGGGAATGGGCTATAATTCTTCGAAGTATGTGCATACCCTGTACCAGGTAATGAACCTCGCATTTGCTGACCGCGACTTTTACTACGGCGACCCTGCATTTGCACCGGAAGAACCGATGAAAGGATTGCTTTCGAAAGAATATGCAAAAGAAAGGATCAAGCAGATCAACTGGGAGGAAAACGATGCGAAAACACTCCCGGGCGACCCCTACCCTTTTGAAGGCAAAAAGAACCCTTTTTCGGAGCAGATCAAGACCTGGGGTAGTTCGCAGGCATCATTGAACCGCAATGCGAACGGCCTAGACGAAAAATTCATGGAAGAGTTCACCGCCGGAACCACATCGGTAGAAGCAGCCGACGAGGAAGGCTGGGTGGTGAGCATCACGCCCAGCGGCGGATGGGTGCCTGCGTGCATTGCGGGCAACACGGGCGTAGGCCTGAGCCAACGTATGCAGTCATTCGTGCTCGACGCGCGTGAGAACCCGTTCAATGTGGTGGAACCCGGCAAGCGGCCGAGGGTAACCCTCACTCCGAGCCTCGCCATGAAGAATGGAAAACCATTCCTGTCGTTTGCGAAACAGGCCGGCGACGAGCAGGACCAGCTGCTTTTGCAGTTTTTTTTGAATATCGTGGAGTTCGGTATGACCGTTCAGGAAGCGACGGAGGCGCCCAGTTTTAAAACATTACAAATGTATGCCAGTTTCGGGGCGCATGAGAAGGACCCCGGTGGATTGATCCTCAACCAGGCCATGCCCGACTGGACGCGGAAAGAGCTTTCGCAAATGGGTTATAAACTAACCTATCAGCCCCGCACCAGCGGCCCTATCAATGCGATTTACTTCGATTGGCAGCATGGCAGCTTCTGGGGCGGATCGAGTAATCATGGTGAAGACTATGGTTTCGGGTGGTAATCTTCGGACATTCGAAGATTGCTATGCGATGCCGGGCCGGTAGCAGGGAACGGAGTAGCGGCCTCGCGAATGCTCACCAGCCTCTTAGGCTCGCTATACACATGGGGCTGCTATAACTGTGAGCGATCGATAAGGCGGATCATGCCAAAGGCCTGGCCGAAGCCGGTTTGCTGGTAAAATGGGGCCAGTCCTTCACCGGTAAAAAGCCCCACCAGTGCGCCATCGGGCGCATTTGCGTCAAGCCAGCGTTTGACCTCCCGCATCACCGCAGAGCCCACTTGCTTTCGCTGCCAGTTGCAGTGAACCATCACATCCTTGACATAGAAAAAGCTCAGCCCGTCACCGAGCACGAGCGCACAGCCAATGGCCTCACCGGTTTCCGCAATTTCGGCAACAGCCACGAAAAGTGTGGCGTCGAGCTTTTGTTGAAGCACTTCTTCCGACTGCATATTACTCCAACCGACAGATTCGGCCAGTTTTCGATATTCCCCAACGGTGATGGCACGCCCGACGACGCGTACCGATGCCGGTAGCGGCTCCGATTTCCGTTCACCGCCGGTTGAAGCAGGCGTCGCGAAGGTAATGTACTTGCCATTGAGGTCTTTCACGACATATTCCTCAAAACCCCACGGCTGCTTTTCCAGATGCATGACGATTTGCGCATCCCTATCCCGGTGCATTTGATACAATTCGCGAATGTTTTTAACCCGCAACCACACACATTGCCCACGATGCCGCTCGGCGGCCTCGGCGTCCTGCGAAAACTGAATAAACGCACCATGCCACGATACACCGCCATGAGTGGGAGGCGTGCCCCACGTCCAGTGCCCGGGAAAACCCAGCACCTCGTGCCAGTACCGAACGGTTGCAGCCACATCGTTGACCGAGAGCACCGGCTCTGCGTGAGAAATAAACGGTTCGGACTTTTCGTCAGGGGCTAGCATGGAGTCGATTTAGTTTTTTAAAGGTCAAGCAGCGCTTCCGATCGTCTGGATGCGGTGTTTTTGCGGATATCGCCGGGTAAGGCATTGGTCCAGGTCTTGAATGCGCGCCTGAAACTTGTATGGTCAGCGTAACCGAGCATTTCGGCTATATCGGTAATACTCTTGTCGGACCGTTCCATCATCGCCAGCGCGAGTTCTTTGCGGAGTTCGTTACAGATCGCACGGTAGTTGTTGCCTTCCGCGGAAAGCCGGCGCTGGAATGTGCGGGTGTTGGTATTGAGGTAGGCAGAAATGGCTTCAATCGGCGGGATCTGGCCTTTGAAACCGGAGAGGATTGCCATTCTGATTTCCTCTGCAAAGGTCTTCGTCGAGGCAAGCCGCTCTTTTTTCTCCTGCAAAAGCTTATCGAACAATGCAAAAAGCGACACATCATAGCTCAACACCGGAATATCCAGATCGGCCTTGTGAAAAAGCAGGCCGTCACGCGGGGCATTAAACGTCAATTCGCATTCGAGCACTTTCTGGTAAGCTTGCGGATGGATTCTCTGATGCGTAAACAATGCCCGGACCGGCGTAATCTTCCGGCCCGTGAGCGTCCGGAGTACGTGGAGCGCCGAGGACTTACCGATATCGGCCGCCTGCCGTGCACTGATGGGATATTTGTTCGACCATAGCGCATCCGGCTCCATGTAAAACCCGGCCAGATCTCCCTGATATTCAATATTGTACTTGTAAATCATTGAGAATGTGTCATTGTATTTGCACACCATTTCCATGACCGTCTTCACCGTTTTGCACGATTGCAGCAGGTAGCCGATCATTCCGTAGCTGGTCGGGCGCATGTGCGTACCCATGTGCAGGCCGATCATTTCATCGCCGCTCAGCGACATCATGTCTTCCCAAAGGTTGGGCGCAAATTCCCAATCGATCATCCGTTCCGAATCATTGAGGTCAGCAACGGTAACGCCCGCTTTCCGGCACAGCTGCTGGAAATTGATCCCGTGCGCGACGCCTTCATAGATCAGATCGCGGAGAATAGACATCTGAAACTCCATAATCACACAAAAGCATTGATTTTGTCACAAAATACATCTTTTGGACGCGCATTCGCAAAATACTTTTGCAGTGTTAAAAGCTACCAGCCAGGCAGTTAGTAACACAAAAAGTTCAGTATCAGTATTCAGTCAAATTAGCCATGAAAAGAAAATTGATTAAATGGACATTGCGCATTGCGCTGGGTGTAACCATTCCGCTTGCTGCACTATTATTATATGTACAGTTCAGCTACCGGCAAAAATTCAGCACCGCTCCCACCGGCATTCGCGCGAGCAACAGCCCCGAAGCCATTGCCCGCGGCCGCTACCTGGTAACCGGGCCGGGGCATTGCGAAAGTTGCCACGCGCCGGACGGCACCGAGCGGCTGCAAACCGGCTCATTGAAGGGGCTCATCGGCGGATTAGAGATCAAATTACCGTTCGGTATCATTTACACACCCAACCTCACACCGGACAAAGCAACCGGCATCGGCAAGTATAGCGATGAAGTACTGGCATCGGCATTGCGGCATTCGGTGAAGCACGACGGCACGGCGCTGATCCCCTTCATGTCCTACAACACGATGAGCGATGAGGACATTGCGGCGGTAATCTCCTACCTGCGGAGCATCCGCCCGGTGCCGAACGATGTCCCGGAGCACGATCTCAACATTCTCGGCAAAATCGTCCATCGCTTCGCATTGAAGCCTTTCCAGGCCGGCGAAGCTCCGCCGAAATCGGTAGTGCCCGATACGACGGCCCGATATGGCAAATACCTGGCGCTGTCGGTCGGGAATTGTGCGGGATGCCACACCAACCGCGGCAAAACCGGTGATTTCATCGGCGCCCAGTTTGCGGGAGGATACCGGATGCCCGCCAAAACCGGCACGTACGGCACGCCCAACCTGACGCCCGACCCGGAAACGGGGACCATCGCCCAATGGTCGGTAACCGATTTCATCAAACGGTTCAGGCAGGGAGCGTTATTTCCTGATTCGCCCATGCCCTGGAAATCGTTCGGTGTGCTGACGGACAATGACCTGAAAGCGCTGTACTATTTCCTGCAATCGCTCGAACCCGTGAAAAACGCGGTGCCGCGTTACACGCCTCACGACGCGGATTGACATGCCTGCCGTTTTCTATTTCCTGGTGCGAATGGTATTCCGTTGGCACCAGGTCCGGCGCAAGAAATCCAGCTGGGTGATCGCCTTGTGGCGGGCCGGAATAGCGCTATTTTTGCAAAAATTACTGTGTATCAGCCTCTTTTTGCAACAATAAATAAATGGATTCAATTGAAATTCAAAAGGTTACTGCCGGCGACCTCATTGATATCCGGCATTCGGTGCTGTGGCCCGATAAGCCCCGCGAGTTTGTAAAAGTACCGGAAGACGACAGCGGCATTCACTTTGGATTATATTTCAGCGGCGAGCTGGTGTCAGTTATTTCGCTGTTCGCCGATGGGCAGGATATCCGGTTTCGCAAGTTTGCCACGCTCCCAGACTTTCAGGGCAAAGGATTGGGTTCCAAGTTATTGCAACATGCCATTTCATATGCGAAGGCGCAAGGCTACAAGCGCATGTGGTGCGATGCCCGCACCGATGCGCTCAGGTTTTATGAGCGGTTCGGCTTTCAAAAGTTCTCCGAACCGTTCCTGAAAGAACACATCAGTTACTATAAGATCGAGCGGATGCTTTGACGACCTTTAATCGAATACTGCATTCTTTTTACCCACAAAACGCGCATAAGCAGTGCCGGCCGCATCCAGCGACTTTTCCGCGGCGGCCGGCATGTCGGTCAGCGTCGATATTTCGATGTGGACAGCATCTTTTTTCTCGGTTCGCCTCCAAGCGGCTACGATTTTGCCTTTCACCATCACAACCGGCTTGAAAATGCCGCTACCCGACGCCGGGTTATTCGCCACGGCTTCGTCCATGGCCGCGCTGCGGTCGGCGTAACTGATGGTGAGCTCGTCGTAAGCGGGTATGAGCATCGCCTTGGCCGGGACCTTCGGTATTTCGGATACGCCGGTGAAGATGTACTCGCGGCCGTTGACATTAGTTGTTTCAAACTCGCTGCGGACCGCTTCGAAAGCCAGCTTTGAGTCGGCTACCGGCAAGCCGCTCCACCAGGCAAAATCGTGGACGATGGCCGGTCCGTGGCTTGCAAAATAGCGCCTCGCCAATGCACCCAGTGCCTCTTCACGCGGTACGGGTGGCGCAGAAGGCACTTTTTTATCAAACAATGCGTAGGTAAACTTCTTCCCCCGACGGGCACCGTTGCAAATTACCTTATCGAGCTCGGCCTGGAACATAATGTGCGTGGCGCGGAGGTTATCTGTTTCGATGCCCGCTTTATTCACCTCCGCAATGATTTCTTCGCGCGTTAATTCCTCGCCGTCGGCCAGCAGTTTCCCTATGAGGTCATTAGTGATGTTAAACACGGAGCTATCGAGTTTCAGCTGGCGGTACATACTCCCGGCCAGCTTCACCACATGCGGCGCGGTGAGGTCCATCATCCAGCGAACGTCCTCTTTCGTCACGAAATGCCAGGTAGGCCTCAGGATATGTGTGCGAATGATACCCCCGGCGTCAATAGCTTGCTCCACCCGGGCGTCGGTGGCTTGTTTCAGCCGAAGTCCGAGCGCCCATTTTGCCATTCCAAAATCCTGCGCCTGCACCGCGCCCATCCAGGCGACCAGCTCGGCCGGCTCGGTGTAGCGAGAGTTGAGTATCTGCTGGTTGGCGAGACGCAATGCGGCAATGTCGGCGAGGTTCATGGCTGGACGTTGGGATTTTTGTACGTCGCTAAAATGCGGATTTATGTACAAAAAAGAAAACCCCGCGCCGCTTCCGGCCCTGCCTATGAAATCCTGTAATGCCTGCCTGACTGCATTCCGACGACCGATATGCATTGCGGGTGCATTAATATGTGCATTCCGAACGGCATTATCCGGCCATCACGCTGCTCCCGCAAAAACCGGGCACTGCCTCTTCGAGCATCGTCACAGCCATCGCAGGAAGCTCCGGCCCGTCCGAAACCGGCAGGTGAAAGCTGGCAATGCCCAGCCCGGCATCATCCATTTCGGCGTTCAGATGTTCCGCAAAACGTATGTGGTAGGTGAGCAGCGCCTGCTCCCACACCGAAACGGGCTGCGGGCTGCACCACAGGTCTACCACCCGGGCGTGTGCATGGAGGAGCAGGTTCGGCAACAATTGGTGCAGGAACAAAATGTGGCTCGCGTGACTGGTTTTCAACCTTCGGTCGAGCGCGCGGATGTCCTCGTTTTCGAGCGTCAGCGGAAAACCGGTTTCGGCATAATTCACAAGCAGGTCGACCTCGAAACGATCGTTGATCTTCTCGCAGGCGACGATGATGCTTCCGGTATCGGCGTCGTCGGTGACCAGGTAATGGACGAGCACGGGATATTTCCTCACAATATCCCTCACCAGCGCTTCGAGCGCGGGTTCGCTGGTGCCGGTGAGGATGAGATGGCGGTGATTGGCGGCCAGCGCATTGGCAAAGGCTTTTCCCCAAGGCGTGTCGGCCTGGCGTATTACCGAGAAATTCATGGCGTAGGATAATTTTTTGCGAAATAATGAGGGCATTTTAGGTTAAATGCCACCAGAGTTGTCCTTACAACATACCGCAAAGAAAACCGGGAAGCCCATGAGAGGAAATACTGATTTATCATTACAAAACACGCCGGGCCGCCCTGCGAGGATTGCGCCCGACTACCTGCCATTGCTGAATAAATATTACGACTTCGACGGCTTCGAACCCGAGCGCCTGGACAAGCAACTGGCGCTTATCCGGGCTATGGCGCAGCTCAGCAGCAGCGGCGTGACGGTTTATGATCTCCAAAAACAAACGCACGTGTACGTCTCCCGGAATTTCTATGAACTCTACGGTTATGAATTCGCAGAAACGGAATCGAGCATTCCCAATGAATTGTTTGACCGAAAAATACACCCCGACGACCGCGAAACGCTGGCGCGCAATGGCTACGATGCGATGAAGTTCCTTATGGGGCAGCCGGTGCACCTGCGGAAGCATTTTAAAATGGTAACTGAATACCGGCTCGTGCTGAACGACCAGGTATTGCGGGTAACTGAACAACACCAGGTGCTTGAACTGGATGCGTCGGGAAACATATGGCTATCGCTGGGCGTGATCGACGTTTCGCCGAACCAGTCCCAGACCGATGTCCGCAGCCAGGTCATCAACTTCCGCACGGGCGAGCTCATCCAGCCAGTGGCCAGCCGCATTGATCCCGGGATCAAACTGACGTCGCGGGAGAAGGAAATACTCGGGATGATCGGCAAGGGCAAATTGAGTAAAGAAATTTCCGCATTGCTGGACATCAGTGTCCATACTGTCAACACTCACAGGCAGCGCATTCTTGAAAAGCTGCATGCCGACAATTCCATCGAGGCATTACAGAGTGCAAAAATGATCGGGCTGCTGGCTTAGGAGCCATTTGAGCCGGCATTTTGATCAAGAAAATATTGATTTGAAATAATTCTACAAGTGAGTAAAAATAAATGGTACAGTTTTAATGCTAACGTCGGTTACAATTTCCTATTTATCCAAAATTTAACATGATGGTTATGGAAAGCGAAAACGAAAAACAGGCCGTGATCACGCTGAACGACGAAAGCTTCAAGCATTACCTGATCGAACGATACGGCACTTCTGAAAATTTTAACTGGAAAAAACTCAAAAGCGCATCCCAGGAACTGATTTCCCCTGAAACATGGATACAACTTTACAATCGCGCCAAGGAAGATCTCGCTCAAAAGGGAGGGTCGCTGATGGGTTACGAGCTGGTAAACAACATATTACTCAGCCATGACGGCATCAACTCGCACTGGCCTATGAACTGGATGTGGGTGATCCGCTTCGAACGCAACTAGCATCTGCAAGCAGGGAGTTGGTTGTTTCGGGCAGGTTAGCGATGCAATCGGAGCGCGCTGCCTGCCGTTGTCGCTTTTCTTCTATTTTTCCGGTCATGCACCGGCGAACTTTGAAGAAAAAAATATGACGACGATCAATCTCTTCCTGCTTGCGACAGCCCTTACCAGCGGCCTCATCGCCGGATTGTTTTACAGCTACTCCTGCTCGGTGAACCCCGGGCTAGGCGCGCTACCGGATGCGGGTTACCTCTCCGCGATGCAATCGATTAACCGGGCTATTTTGAATCCCGTGTTCTTTTTCAGCTTCATGGGGACATTACTACTACTTCCATTGAGCACTTACCAGCATTTGGGCACGGGCACACGCTTCTACCTTCTGCTGGGCGCTACTTTGGTGTATGTGATCGGGACGTTCGGCGTTACCGCGGCCGGTAATGTGCCTTTGAACGAACTACTAAGCAAGATGAACCTGACCGGAGCTTCCACGGACGAACTGGCCGCCCACCGCTTGCGGTTTGAAATGCCCTGGAACCGGCTGCACGCGATCCGCACCTACGCTTCGGTCCTGTCGTTCGTGCTGGTGCTCCTGGCCTGCCTGACGCCGCTCGACAAGCATTGATCTACAAGTGAAATCATTGTCAATCACACGTCTATAAATGACTTATCACCACCAATGGCATACAAAATCCCAAACGGTAAATCTTACTGATTCCAATCCGCCTACCAATCGAGCTTGATTAGCGATACGGCCTGCCTTGGCAATGCCACGGGGATTCGTACTGAGCCGTTGGCAACTTTCAGCTTACGGGGTTTGCCCATTGTTTCGAGCTGGCCGGCTTTTTCGAGCGTCGTAATTTGCGCGGCGGTGGGTTGCTGGGGCGAGCCCATTTTCTTCCAAACCTCGTAGGAATTGCTGTGTTCGTGATCTATGCGGTATTCGGTGAAGGTTACCGAGCCTGCCGGGATTCCGCTCAGTTGGACTTCGACGGGTTCGGCCGCGCCCTGGCGGTCATCGTCGTGGTAGTTCCAAAGCATCACCGCGGCGTTCCGCCCCGCTTTGGATGCAAGCACGCCGATTTCCGTCTTTTCGCCATGAATGCTGGAGTCGAGCACCATTTGCAGCGGATACATCCGCTCGCTGCGGGCCTCCACGCGGTCGCCGCTCATTTTGCCAAACATCCGGAAGACGTTCAATACCGGCTTGTCGACGCCGTTGGTGGCGAGGTCGCGGAAGCCGTAAAACCACGGCTGGTTTTCGAATTCAAAAGACCACGACACCGCACCGAGGAAATTGACACCATACTGATCGGCCAGGGCATATTTGCGGGCAAATGTGGCTGCGGTGTAGCTCGAATACATGGTTCCATTGCGGTAGGCATTGGAAGGATTCGTGGCCATTCCGCAAGCCGCACAGCCCTCCGGGTCCGATTCGCCGACGATCAGCGGCAGGTTTTTAAACTGCGGATAGGCCAGAACGGACTTGAAGCCGGTTTGGATATCGCGCAGCTGCGGGCTCATGTTCATCCGCACCACGCCGTTAATCAGCTTGGGCGATCCTTTGGCATGGAACAACACGGCATCCAGCGGCGATCCGGTTTTGCCGGTTGCATAATTGGTCCCTTCCGCGCAATGTTTCAGGAATGCTTCCAGCCATTGCGTGCCCGTCTTGCCCGAAGTGCCGGCAATATTCAGTCCGCCAATGCGGGCCGTAGGCAATGCCCTTTTCACCGCATCGGCGGAGTAATCGTAAAGTTTGAAAAACTCCTCCATCGTGCCTTTCCAGTAACCATTCGGCTCGTTCCAGACCTCCCAATACCAGCTCTCCACCTCTTTCTGGCCATAGCGTTCTACTGAATGTTTTACCCAATTGTAAACCAAATCGGTCCATTTCTGATAATCTTTTGGCGGGTAGGCCCAGCCGGTGATGATTTTAAAATAAGGGTCACCGGGCTTCCAGTCGTGCTGGTAAGGCGTGGGGTTGGTCGACAGCGCTTCGGGCATAAAGCCGATCTGCGCGAGCGGCTTCATGCCCCTTTGCACGTAGGTGTCGAAAATACTATCGACAATAGCCCAATTATAAACGGGCTTGCCCTGGCTATCTTCGGTGTAGGCATTGGTGGAACCCCATTTGAGCGCCGGCGTGCCATCGCCCGTACACAGCAGGCAATGCGCCCGCACATACACCGGCACGGGACTCAGCGCCGCAATTTCGGACAGCAATTTCTTACCATCCTTCATATAAGTATAGTTGGGCTCGTCATACCCGAACCACGCCCAGGCCGGATTCATCGGCCCCACCTTTTTGGCAAAATCGACCTCCACCCGCACAGGCTGCTGCGCGAATGCGGGTAGAACGGTGATAAATATTAAAAGAAGCTGAATGGTGACCCGTAAACTGCGTCGCATGATGAGAGCGTTGGTTGTTTGCGGGAAAACGGCGGTTGGGGGGAAATCTACCGGTTTTCAGGCTATTAAACATTCATCAAATTTTCATAGTCCCGTTCCATTTGAAAGGGGTTAATTCCTTCTATGATTAATTCTTCACCTTCTAGCTTCACCAATCCCTCGTCCATTAAAACAACAGAGGTGGAGAATAATGAATCTTTGAAAATCAAAAACGCAGAAGATTTTGCCTGAAACTTGCCATCCGCAAAAGCAAGTGTCAACTGCTTCATTTCCATCGAACTGGTTTCAACCTGGGTAGGTTGCTCGCCATCCTTTGGTTTAATCACAAACTCTATCTTACCCTCGTCGTTTCGCTTCAAACCGTCATAGGTACCATTCTCCGAATACTCATGTTCTTCTTTACCCTCGACATAAGTCGCAAGCCAAAGCACATTCAAAGCTTCCGCCGGGCTCTCGCATATCCAGAAGTGCCCAAACCGACCTTTTACATTATCGAAGAAAAATCGAAAGTAATTGTGGATGAATATCTGCCATCCCTGAGACTGATTTGCGGTTATTTCAAAGTCCGCATCAATGATTTTATCAATCCTGACATTAAACTGCCCTGATTCTTGTAATGAAAACGATAGACCTGCACCTATTTGATTGTTGAGATCTTTCAAAAACTCTGCTTTCTGATTTTGGGAGGTCAAGTATGGTTTAACTGCATCGTAAATCGGCACGTTGGTCATATCAAATTCAAACCACCTCCCATGCTCAGGGATATAGAATCCCCTTACCGACTTGATATTCAGAGCGCCGTGTATTACTTCCTCATTAACCAGTTCCAGTAACATTAATCTACTGGTTGTATTCCGGAGAAATGGCCCACATGTTTCGTCAAAGCGTTGCGCATAGTAAACCTTTGTTGTATCGGGATTAAAGCGATGCTTTTTCAGTGACTCGTTGATAATCGTAAAATGCCGGACTCTTCGTGCTATTTTATGCTCATTCGGAATACCGTGAGAGTGAATATCTGTGGGCTCCCAAATGGTCCACCCGTATAACGACTCGTCACGAAGCCTTTTCAAAAGATTCAGCTTGTCATAGTTAACCTGTGTATTTTCCAATGTGATAGTCGATTAAGGATTATTTAGATGGATTTAACTTTTCTCTCCTGATTACATTTATAAGTACCGAGACTACGACCTGCGAATTATTCTTCCGATACCCAACAGGAACATGGTACTCAATATCGTTCCGATTAAAGGTTGGATTAAGTAGAAAAAACGGACTCCAGATGCAGCGTTTACTTCAAGCCTGCAAACATCTCGGGTCATTCGAGACAAAAGTGGAGGCAGCATATTTTCAGCTGATAAAAATTTAGCGTCAAATTGTAGCGAAGAGCAAGGGGCGCAAAACTGGCCACTATTGAATGCGTAATCAAATATGATTACTCCTAAAAGCCACAAACCGAAAAGTGATACCAGCGCTCGATAGGCAGGCAACCCCAGGAATGCAAACGACTTAAGAATGAACATCAAACCAAGTTCACCAACACCTCGGGTTTTTGTTCTTAACAATACTCGTCGTGCTCTGGAATCCTCACCTGAATGCAATAATGTTTTAGCAAATTGTTCATATGGCTGCCTGTAATTAGATTCCTCAGTATAATCTTTAAACCATAAGCATTGATCTAAAACCTTTTCGTGATCCTTTATTGCCCGTGAAGAGTAGCTGTAAATATAATTGTATTTCATGCCAACTATCTTCCACTCTGTTTGCTCGTGCATTCCACGGACAGGATTGACAAAGAATTGCCCGACCTCGGACGAATGTAAATCGACTCTCCCGAAAACACGAAAAGGGATTGCTTCGAGGTCGTCGCCCTCGTTCAAATAAAGGTCACCCGAAACCCTGGTTCGCCGAAGACTAATTGCCGTTGGCAACTTTTTTTGGTCTGTAACCAAATCGGATTTCCAAGTCTGAGAATCAAGCCAATCCCTGACATAGGGAAATCCGGAAAATACCCGCTTGCCAAATGTTTGAGCGCCCTTTGCAGATGTTGACTGAGCGGGCAAACAGGCATAGAAAAAACTTCCGTTACAAATAAAGTTGCGCTTAACAATGGCTCTCTCAAAATTCACTTTTCCAGCAACAAGCGTAACGCCGAGTGGATGCTTCCGTCGGTGTTTTCGTTTGATTTCTCGCCGAAGCGCAAACAAAGTATACAGCCTGGCCTTAAAATGCTGACTCCGACTGCCTTGCTGCTTCGAGTTAACAATGACACGTCGGAAAAATGTAATCTTTCTTTCAATTTTTGCTAGAATCTGACGAGCTTCGACCATACCAATTAAGGCTTGGTTACTTAGCGCACGCCACTGCTGCTTATCTCCGAACTCATCAAAAAACGTCAGCCAAAAGAACTGGCTGAACGGCCCATTGCAAACGTCGGCACTATACTTTTTTTCTTCTAATTGATAGTTAGTATTGATGTCACCAACCATTAAGCGATTTAGCTGCTTCTGGAATTGTGACTGCGAACTTGTTAAGTCGTTCGATTGAAGAATAGCATTTCCGGATTCTTCCACTGATGGTCTGCGGTTAAACCTCAAATCGACATCGCCGAAATGTCTGTTTTGTTCCTCCCCCTCCTGCTGCGCTAAACTATCTTTCTTGAATGATCTGAAATTGAAAAAGACCGACCCATTTACGACCGCATCCTGGGCAGATATTATTTCTCTTTCTGAGCCGTAGTCATCGAAGGCATTGGAGTGAATAAATGTTCCGCCGGCAAAAACCAGGTTTTCAACTACTATTGAGCGAAGGTCAACTAAGCCATCTGTTTGAAAACCAGAGGAAAGCATCAAATCACCCTTGATAATAGCGTCCCGGAGAGTTACCCCATTATCCGCTGGGTTGCCAGACAAAACATGAGATCCGGCAAAGGAGCAAAAAGATGAAATTCTGGCGCCGACTAGGTTTATAAAAGTCGTATCCATTTGCATAAGCGATATTGTTACGGCCTCAATACCTCGCATAGAAATTCCTGCGTTGAATTTATTCATCCGGATGGTATAGTCGCTCGATATCAACCAACTTGAAACTCGTTCCGCTACCATAGCGAAATCGAGATTGAACTCCTTTTTAAAAATGGCGGTGATACAGTCAATACTCCGGCATTTAAGGAATTGTCCTGCTAGCCCTCCTGAAACGACAGATTCAAATGTAATCCCTCCTATGTTGGCCTTTTCAAGATTGATACGACCATCAACATGTATCCTTGAATCCTGATCGCCCTCGCCTTTAAACCTAAGCTCGCCTGTAATACGTGATTCACTTAGGACGACATCTCCGCTTAGATCCTCCGGCCCCTTACGCTCTCCGGTTTCACTGCTCTTACTTACGAATCCCTGGCCACGCACAGACCTCCTCTGGAAAACCAAACTGCCATTCATGTTTAAGCCGATGCCATTAAAGCTTACTTTTCCTGCGTTTGCATCATCTTGATATTGCAGTCCCTTGTTCCTTGTAAAGCCAATTTGACAGTCTAAAAACTTGATAGTTTTAGTAGAACTGTTCTTTACATTAATTCCACTTGCAAACGAGCAATCCTGAAATAATACTTCCACCGGGATCTCAGAATAGCGCAGGTCAAGGGAATACGCATTGGGGCGTTGGGAAGGATTCATACGAGATCCTGGCTGTTTCCAACTGTTCATCTCCCACATGTCTTCGGCAGTAGACCTGATATTTGCGCCAACTATCTTCAATGTTTGCCCGTGTAATAATCTTTTGGACCACTGAGGACTAAAAAGAAACTGCAAAAACTCCGAGCGGATTACTTTTTCCCGCTCCTTCCATGGCCTGCGGTCACCTGATCTGCTTGGCTTGAATTCGCGGTTTATATTCAATTGGCAGTTCGCGATTCCGCTGGTAGTTCCTTCATAGAAAAGAATTCTTTCAGCCTGTCTAAATGGCTTATCCAATTGGCTGGTCGGCAGATCGCGCTCGATTTCCTTTTTTGTAAGACCGTGCTGTAATAAATAATGTCGTAATGTACCCGAATTTGCAGCATCTGTAAGCATTGTCTGGCAGTTTTGGCTATGAAGAGGGTTGTATTTTGTTACTATAATCAGGCTATCAAAAATACTGGCGCACTGCAACTTTAAGTCCGGCAGTGAATAACCTTGTAACCAGTTCCATGTCTTGAGATCCGGTCTCCAGGCGCTTAAAATTGAAATAGCCCGTAGGCAACACTCTTAGATCTAAACGTCCTCCGATTCTGAATTTAGGCCCAATCGACAAATGTGAACCCCATGTGAAGTCACTTGCATCAAAAGCGCGCGATGCGAATAGAAAATGAAGGCCTACATCGGATGAAAAAGAAGTATTTTCTTTAAAGGGATTAAAGCTATAACCAGTTTCAAATCCAGAATAACGGAAATCATAACGGCGACCGGTATTACCTGTGCTCAATCCGTTGCTCCAATTTATTATGTGCCCCTGTGTACGAAACCCTTGTTGTTGCAAAACTCCCGACAAATAAAACGAATTTCGGCTATCTACATTAAACCCAACTTTAAGAGAAACTCCCCAGTTAAAAATACCCATTTCATTTTGTTCCCTGTCACTATACATCGAAATGTCCGGTTGGCGATTCATTACCTGGAGAACCCTGCCACCCACACCGGGCATTACGCTTGCCTCTAAGTACAGAACCTTTGGTGTTTTGTACATTCTAAAAGCGTTGCGAAGCTGATTGCGCGTATAGAAAGTTTGCAAACGATTTTTAGGCGATAAGAGTGGCTGAGGGTTTTCAACAAAGCCGCCGGCAACCCATTCCTCGATTACCAATTTATCCCGATTCGAAACTATTGTCTTAATACTAATTTTTGTGGCCAGCTTCGGATTATTGTAGAAAGCCTGCAAAGGCTTCGAGAAAGACTGATCAGCTGCGTTCTCATAGTAAGTGTATTTATCATTTTTAGGAATGGCAATCCATTTACGGATATTGGTTTGGGTTAAAACATCATCCGTTGTAGGAATAAACTGAAACTCCTCGACACCACTCCTTTTAAAGATTTGTATAAACCGCGTCGTCATTTCCCTGCTAATTTTCCCATCTCTCATATAGGAAGTAGAATCATATCCTATTACTATTCCTTTTCCTACGCGCCATCCGATTGGATACATTATTTTCCACGACACGTCCGGAGATTTATAAGTTGTATTGAACTGCGCATGTACGCAGTTTGCAATGTGCCAGCAGAATAACATTAATACTAAATTTTTCATGAGTCGAATCCTTTAAGTTTTATGTTATAGCTGTAACCAAACTGGAATTGTGCAAAAAATGTATTCCGATCTCTCTGCTGAATAAAATATCGCGCGCGAAAGAAAAACTGCCCGTCTCTGTTACTGGTAGGCATAGCACGGATATAGCATTCCACCATATGTGAATTGCGGGCCGATGGCTCGATAACCCTACTGGTAAGATCCGATTTTGCGTAACTGGTAATAGGCTTGAAATTATTATTGCTAAAAAGTACCGTGCGATTAAATTGAAATGATAGCACAAACCCTATACGCTTTTCAGACAAAAGCTCGACGGAAATTTTCGGGTACACTGTGGATGAATGTCCGCTCAGTGAAATAGAATCCCTGCGTGCAGAAGGGTCGGCAACATTCAATGGGCGTTGAACAAGCGGCGTGTGGCCATATGTTGCCCCGATATCCAAATAAGATGTCATTTTACCGTCCGGCCAGTCGAACAGGAAGAGATTGAGTTCGCCTCCTAATGCAAAGTTCTGATACCGGCGGATATCGAGCGCCGTTGCATAGTAAGGTGATATCACCTGATTGTTCCGCACAACATCCTCATTGCGCAATTCGAGGACGCGCTTATCCTTTTCAATTTTATTAAGTGATCCGAATGCATTGAAATATGTTAGCCATCCGATATCGGAACGAGAATTACGAACCTGAATCCTGGACGTCTTAATGTTAAATCGTCGCGACACCTCAAATTGAATCAGACCATTCGGTTTCCCCGGGTCTATTCCTTCAAAATCAGTGTACACTTTCGTGTCAAAAAGATTCTTGAATGTGTCACGCTGTAAGCTCATGAAGCCGTCCGACGGTTTAAAATCGTTAATGGTAGTATCGGCCGGACAATAATCCCGGGTATAATTTTCCAGGAAGTTTTCGTAATTGGCGAATACATCGCTCAGGTACACGAACTTATCCGGCGAGAGGCGGGCGTACAATCTCGTTCTCGAAAACCGCATAAAGTTCTTCACAGAAGAAAACCCGATAGCATAAATATTTTCATAAATAGCAAGGTTGCCCGTAGCATCAGGAATAAATACCTGAACACGCTCAATGTAACCCCGCTCGATCTGGACATGTAATTTAAAAATCTGAAATATTCCCGCCGCGATCAGTTTCTTATTTTCTTCCTTTACCTCTCTACGAAATGCAGTAAGCGTTTTACCAAGACTATCACTCTTTGACATCAGTGCCTTGTTTAGATTAACCTTCTCATCCCGCACACGTTGCAAACCGGGTATATCGGCAAGCTTTCTACCAACAGTTTCTGCCTCAGAAATATCCTTTTTGATTTTATCCAGTTCAGTCTCGGTTTTTGCCCGTTCGTCAACCTGGATATCTACAAGTCTTTTGAAACCAGAATATTCTTCCTCCACCTTCGCTAGCTCAATACGAGACACCAAGACCGAATCCCTCTGCTTATCTAATTTAGCTCTAAAAGACACCAATTCACTATTATAGCGGTCAATTTTGGACTTGTCTTCTTTAATTTTACTAGTTAAATCAGTAGTGGCTAATTCAATTATTTTTTGGTTATCTTCTTTTAAATATCCATCCTTTATTAGGCTTGTCAGAATGATCGAGTCACCTTGTAGTAAGTTTTTCTTCAAGACATCCGCATCAATTTTATATGTTCCAGATACGCTGTCCAATTTGAAAACATTTGACTTAATTAGTTTATCCAATATTACTACGTATTTTTCCAGTTTAAGCTTATTCGTTTCAGCGACATTAATTGTATTTTGCGTATCCGAAACATTAAGTGACTTAGCCTTTTCTAATTTTATTACGCTATCTCTTTTTTCTCTTGAATTTTTCAATAACGCATCATTCTTGCTTATATTTCCGTTCTGATCAGCTAGCCGTCTTTCCAGCTCCGATTTCTTCGCTTTCAATTCATCGATCTTCTTATTATTATCCTCAACCAGCGTTCGTGAGTTTAAAATCTTTTCATCTTCAATCTTGATAAATTTGGCGTATTTTGATATAGTATCCGCAAGCACTCCCATTTCCTTAGTCAGGCTGTCTATTCCAATATTCAATACCATTACCTTACTGGTTTGAGAACTGACAAATGCCTGCCTCTCTTCGTGATGCTTGAATATGTCCTTTTTGTATGTACCAATATAGTCGTGCACCAGCAAATTACCCGCCGGCAACCGCTTCCCATCGAGCTGACCGACGGAAGTAAACGCTACGAAAAGTTTCATAATCGTATTACCTTGAATGGGCCTGACAGAATCACCTTTAACCTGAATTTTTTGGTTCAGTTCTGTTTTCAAGGTTAAAAAATTGATTGGCGCATCCAGGTTAATGCTCGCAGTATCCAGCAGGGCGTCAGGGGCCGGGCATTTGTAGGTTATAACGTAATTGGTTTCCTTCTTTTCCTTATCAGGCTGATTTGTGTAGTACACAGTAAAAGTTACCGAAATGCGGTCCAGATCGGAATACACGACATCAGAATCAATCGTCTGGGTAATCTTGACAAGTTTCTGACTGGATTTTTCAGATTGTGCCAGTGCTGCTAAGGCACAAAACTGCAACAGCAACCACGTAATTGTAGAAGTTAATTTCATTGTATTAAGAGGAAGAAGAGTACGGAGATTCAATTGAGCGTCACCTTGATGGACTTTACGCTGGTATCATCGTCGGGATTCAGCAGAATTTCCAGTTCCTTGATTTTTCCCGTAAGAAAGTCGAATGTGTCCGACGCCTTTCGCTGGTCCAATCGGGCGTTTACAACGGTGTCTCTCGATATCTTCCCAACAATATCCTTCATCTCAACGCCCGCGTTGCCCCTGCGATAAAGGTTATATCTGAGAACGACGTCGTTGTCAACGGTGATAAAACAGCGGCCATTACCGTAGTAGAATACCGATGTATCAACTGTTGCATAGTCAACATCTATATTTCTGTAATATCCTGCCGGAAGGCCTGAATCGTCTGCAACCGGACTAAGCCTAGTTACATACAGATTGTTTTTAAAATCTTTTCCGTAAAAAAAATCATCGATAGTTGTAACTGTCTTACTTCCCTCACTCGCGATCTCCTCACCTGCTTTCATTTGATAACTGTAAACATTTTCGCAGTTATATGATCCTGATTCAGCAGTCTTGCAGCCCTCTATATGGAAAGCCAATCCTTTAATAGCTGCCCCTGTAAGATTCTTGATTTCAACCTGGGTCTGTTTCCGCCATTCGTCACTTTTGTTAGTCAGCAATATCTGCAGAATCGCCTCACTGTTCTGATAAGCGGTAAGAATTGTGGGAGTTGGCGGTGAGATTTTGGGTAATTCGTTCGCATCCTTGTCGCAACACAGGCATGACAGGGCGATTAAAAATAGGAAACAGTGTTTTAACATACCGATAGAGGAGAAGAATGGAAACGTGAGATAGCTAATCAATAGCTGTTAACTAATTGACGTGGCACAATTTAGATCAGATTTCTACATCTTATTTTACCGTAAAGTAAATAGTTAGAAAAGGTTACAATAAAATTTCACTACCCAATAAGAACATCAAGTCGGGAGTCATTCGACAAAAAACTGTCAGGCAGGCACCAGCCTATTCAATTTGAACGATTATCACCATACGCAGTTATCAAATCTGCCCGACAGCCTCCTGCCATCATCCATTCATCGCTTCACAATCACCCTGCTCTGTACCTTACCCTGAACCTCTATGCGCAGCGTGTAAGATCCGGAAGAAAGACCGGCGGCATCCAGCTCTATCTTACCCGCGGACACACGCGCACTGCTCCTCGATACCACCCTCCCCAGCAGGTCCACCACGGTGATATCGGCAAGTTCGCCCTCGGTCGAATGAACGGTCACCATAAATTTTCCGGCGGATGGATTGGGATATACCACCACATCATTCCGGTCCCCCGCAATACGGACGGGGATCATCCTGGAGTAAGCAAAAGTTTGATCGATATCATTCATCCTGAGGCGATAGTAGAGCGTTTTGCCCGGAAAATAATGGGCGGCGCCTGGATCAATGGCATTGTATAGGGCCTGCTGGTCTACGTAGGGGACCGTCTGCAACACGGAAAAGCGCTTTCCATCCACACTTCTTTCAACATCAAAATGGCTGAAATTTTGTGCGTCCGTCACGTTCCAGGTCAGAAGGACGTCATTTTCAAGCTGAGATCCGGAGAAAGAAACGAGCGTTACCGGCAATGCATTTGCGTTCGTTTGCACAAAGAACCCACTAAATCCTTTTACAAAAAAGCTGACTTCCCAACGGCTATAAGCTGCATTCCAAACGATATAGCTGTCCTCGGGGTTGATCACCTCGCCAGCTTCGCCTGGATAAGAGCCAGGCAGCCCGGAGCCGTCACTGCTCACGCCGGAAAACTTGCCTATGCGCAGGTTAATGATCCCCTGCGTGTCAGAGCCGCTCGTCGGTAGCTTTTCAATGCTTTTGGGATGGCTGTTAAAATTGTCGAAATCGAGCTGGGAAAAATAAAGGGTGACGCGTCCCTCCGCCGTACCAGGGTTCGACTCGGGTGTAATCTGATAATGCCGGGCCACAAACGGTTCTCCTTTGTAATCCGGCACCTCGTCTTCTACCCAAACCTTGGCATTTACAGTTCCTCTTATCCCCTCCGGGCCCGTAGACGCTATCACACCCAAAATACTGCATCCGGATGCAACTTCGAGCTCAGCCTTGCCTTCTGCGGCGATATTTAAATTACTCTCGTCCTGAGAGTTGGCAAGCGGCGCTCCGAGCGGGTCGTAAATACTTACCTTGTTTAAAAGCGGCTGTCCCACAACCATATACCCGTGTTGGGCATTGTATGCGGTATTTGCAAAAGGCGTACTAAAGTTGCCGAGTACGGAATTACAAGTGTTTGGCGATCCCGACGTGCCGGTGACTGCATTGCAAAGCGTAACAGACCTGAATTGATATGTGTAAGGGTTTGTGAGACTATATATGCTGATCACGTAGTAGTAATTGTCAGAAACTTCCACCACGCCTACGTTGTTTCCCCCGTAACTTCCAAGAGAATTTTGGTTGGTACAGAAACCTACCAGCCCTCTTTCCGAATCACCCCACGTTGTTGAGAAAGCGTTGTACAACACAAAGTTCCCGTTCGCTAAGATCCGTGGTTCTCCTATCCCGATATTACTGTAAGCGATGGACCCCACGAACGAGTTATCAGGACCAACTATTCCAGTTAACGGCACATTGCGTTTGCCCCACGAAACTGCGCCCACACGCATTGTGCTGCCATTGTTCCAAAAAGGACTTCTGACCAGGTAATTTCCATTCCGGAGAATGGTAACCCCGTGGCTGCCGATCTGGTCATTAGCCGACGAGCCGATCAGCGAATTCAGCTGGGAAATCTGCCCGGCAGTCCCGTTTTGGCCATCGCCAAATGTCACAGCACCTGCATATAGAGTTGTTCCATTGGCCCATTGGCTACTTAGCACAAGATAGTTTCCATCGGGCAGGGCCACGATCCCCTTATTTCCGATGTTATCCTGATCTCTGCTGCCTACAAGAGAATTTTGCTCAGTAATATGGCCTGCAATTCCCGATGTGCCGCTTCCCCAGGTGACGGCACCGCGCTGGTACGCCGTACCGGTTCGCCACGAGGTGCTAACTACGACGTAATTCCCATTCGCAAGGGCAGTTACCCCTCCGTTTCCGATCATTTCGCTCTGCAAAACTCCGACAAGGGAATTATCAGCTCCTACCACCTTGCTTGTAGGCTGGCTACCGTCGCAGAATGTGACGGCGCCCACTTTTTGAACCGACCCGGCTCCCCAGTTAAAACTGGTTACCACATAATTACCATTAGCAAGGGGAGTTACCTGAGTCCCCACCTGATCGTAACTTGTTGAGCCAACCAGGGAGTTCTGGGCAGTGACCTCACCTGCTAATCCCCCAGCCCCACTACACCAGGTAACAGCTCCGGCGCTTACAGCTGACCCGTTGCTCCAATTGGAGCTACTGACAACATAGTTCCCGTTTGTCAGCTCAGTAACAATGCCCCCGACATAGGCATTGGCAGACGTTCCGACCAGAGAATTACTCTGCGAAATGCTCCCTGTAATGCCGGTTGAACCATTTCCCCACGTTGCCGCCCCTGCATTCTGGAGGGAACCATTGTCCCAGGCGGGGACCCCTACTATATAATTACCATTTGCTAAAAGGGCCGGGATATATTGCCCTACCGCATCATTTGCACTGGTGCCTACGAGCGAGTTATCGCTGCTCACAACACCCGACAATCCCGTAACCGCACTTACCCAGGTGACCGCGCCGGCATCCGTAATGCTTCCACGATCCCAATATCTACTCCGCACCAGGAAGTTACCGTTCCTGAGCACCAATATCCTATCATTGCCCACTTGATCACCCAGCGAACTACCTACCAGCGAGTTGGCACTGCTGACCGCCCCGGTAACGCCAGTCGCGCCATTGCCGAAAGTTACCGCCCCAGCCGCACTGGCTGCTCCATTATTCCACCTCGAACTACTGACAACATAATTCCCATTGGCCAAAACCGTAATATCTTCGATACCGACACGATCGTTCGTCGCCGTGCCTACCAGAGAATTACTTGCGTTTATCGCGCCGGTAACGGGTGCAGAACCATTGCACCATGTGACTGCACCGGCATCGGTAACATTTCCATTATTCCAACTATGACTTTGGGCCAGGAAATTGCCATTTTTCAACACTACCACTCTTCCGACGTAGTCATTTTCCGAGGAGCCTACCAGAGAGTTGGTTTCAGAAACAGGGCCTGTCGTTCCGGTCGTGCCATTTCCTAAGGTAATGGCGCCTGCGCTGGCCGCCGTCCCATTTCGCCACGATGGGCTTCCGACAATGTAGTTACCATTGGGTAAAACCTCAATCCAGTTTGATCCAACCATGTCGTTTGTCGAGCTGCCGACCAGCGAATTTGCGGCACTGACAACGCCGTTCAATCCTGTGGTTCCGTTTACCCACGTAACCGCACCGGCCGAAGTAGCGGTACCATTATTCCAATAAACGCTTCGAACGACAAAATTGCCGTTTTTCAGGGGAATGATCAGTCCACTACCGACCTGATCGTTAGCCGTACTTCCGGTTAATGTACTGATCAGTTCATGCGTTTTACCATTGTATAGAAACACAGCACCAACATTGGAAACCCCATTGAGATCGTACATATGGTCCAAAACGACATAGTTGCCGTTTTCCAGTGCTGTTACCAGCGTGCCAAATTGTTCTGTACCGGATGGATTGAGAAGATCTGTCACCTGGGAAAGGGCGCAGAATGACATAAGATTGAAAAGAAGTAGATGTACTCCGGAGCGTAGAAGTTTTGTCATGAAAAAGATAGAAGAGGATTTTCTACAAAAATAAATTCGCCCCCCGATCGCATCCAATACCCCGATCGGGGTATTTACATTCTTTCAAGTTTTAACCGGGCACATAGGAGCCGAAGTGATCCCTTATGGGCCCGGCCCTATGTAAACCCCAAACCAATAATTCCAAGACTTACAAATCCAGCAACTATTTTTATCAAAAATCCCTACCTTTATGTTTACATTTTTATCACATTACTTTTCCGCAAATGAAAGAGGATTCGCTGGCCAGCAAGGTGTATGTTGAACTACGGAGAAAAATCTTGTCTAACCAGCTCGTGCCGGGCATCCGGCTTAAAGAGGATGTCTGGGCCAAACGGATGGAGGTCAACAGGATGGCCGTGAGGGAGGCGCTGACCAGGTTGCTGGGCGAAAATCTGATCGTTTTTGGCGAGAAAGGTGGCTATTTTGTAAAGTCGCTGAGTGCTGCGGACATTAAGGAGATCAGGGAGTTGCGCGAGGTGCTCGAACTCGGCGCGCTACGGCTGACTTTCCAAAAAAGGGACGATGTACTGATTAAGAAGCTGGAAGACATTTGCGACGATTTCACTTCCATGGTGAGCGGCGGGTATTTTGGCGGGGCTTGCGAGGCGGATGTCAAATTTCACGAGACGTTGATCGACAGCGCGAGCAACAAAAAGCTGATGGATTTGTACCAATTGAGCAATATCCCCCTGTTTCACCACAAGCTCGGACAGGCCCAGACACACCTGAACGACTACGAGCAAACCGATTTCGAGCACCGGCAAATCGTGCAGGCCATGAAAGAAAATGACCTCAAGCTAGCCGAAGAAACGCTCATCAAGCACTTGATCAGGGGCGAAGTTTCCGTTCTGGATTTGGAGTAAGCCACGCTCCGCGCCGCTGCCCCGCCTATCTTCTTTTGCCATCATTTTAATGTCCCCACTCCGTGGACACCTTCTTCCTGCGCGCAATAACGGCACCGTCAGAAGAACGCCGTTCCGGGTTTTTAGAAAAAATCTGCTTCAAATATTTTTTGTTTACAAAACAGATATATATTTGTAAACATTATTACTCCTGTTATATCCACAAAGCCTGGCCGATTTTCGTAGACATTTTGTATTAAAAATGTATTACAGTCACGATTGATCGACGGGCTTCTTCTTCACTCCGGCACACTACATCACTGGTAGGGTTACTCCAAACACCTTGTCGTTTTTGCGCGTCAGTTCTTTCTTAAACTCTTTCCTTAACCTGAAAAACTATGAAACAAGAAAAGCTTTACCAGTTAAGAATCGCCGTTTTTCTCCTGATCGCCCTGTGTTTGGGCCAGACCGCGCGGGTGGAGGCGCAGACTTCGAAAGAGATTAAAGGGGTGGTGCTCGATAGCCTGAGCCAGACGGCCCTGCCGGGCGTGAGTGTGGTTCTCAAAGGCACTACCAGCGTGGGCACTACCACCGACGCCAACGGCGCATACTCACTGGCGCTCCCTACCGACGCTAGTGCATTGGTTTTCAGCTTCGTAGGATATGCCAGCCAGGAAATTACGATCGGAAACAGCTCGAATATCAACGTAAATCTGCGGCCGGACAGCCAAGCCTTGAACGAGATCGTCGTGACGGGCTACTCATCCCAGCGGAAGCAGGATATTACCGGCTCAGTGTCGGTGGTGGACATGAAAGCCCTGAAATCGGTGCCGGCAGGGTCGGCGGTGCAGGCTTTGCAAGGGCAGGCGGCGGGTGTGAATGTGATTAGCTCGGGCGTTCCGGGCGCGAGCAGCAACATTTTCATCCGGGGCGTTACCTCGTTCGGAAATACACAACCGCTTGTCATTGTGGACGGTATACAGGCCGACCTCAACAATATCAGTGCCGATGATATCGAATCCGTGCAGGTATTGAAAGACGCGGGCGCCGCGGCTATTTACGGCGTGCGGGGTGCCAATGGGGTGATTGTGGTGACTACGAAAAAGGGGAAATCCGGTCAACCGACCGTGACTTACGACGGTTACGTGGGTGTACAGCGGCCACTTCAGGGCAATCCGTTCGACCTGCTCAATTCGGAGGATTATATGAAAGTGGTCAACATTGCCAATCCCAACAATTCGCTTTTCCGAAACGGAATGCCCGATTATCTCTATGCTGGCCCGGGCGTGGCAGGCGTGGCGAAGGAAGGCGATCCGGCCGTAGATCCTTCCAAATATTTCCTCGACCCTATTAACACTTCCAAAAATTACCTGATCCAGAAGGTCAACAAGCAGGGAACCGATTGGTTTCACGAGCTATTCAAACCAGCGATAATGACCAACCATAACCTGGCTGTGAGCGGTGGAAATGAGAAGGCCAGCTACCTTTTTTCCCTCGGTTACATTCACCAGAAAGGCACATTGATCGAAACTTACCTGAAAAGGTATTCCGCGCGGATCAATACAGAATACCGGATCAGCAAACGCATTAAAGTGGGTGAAAATGTCAATATTTTCCATGTCGACAACCCCGGATTCGGGAATCAGTCGGAATTCGGGACGCTCTCGGCGGTGTACAAAATGATGCCGATCGTACCGGTATACGATATCCGGGGCAATTTCGGGGGCACATTTGCGGGCCCGGACCTGGGCAGCAACCAGAACCCCGTGGCGCAGCAAAAGCGCACGCTCAACAACCGTAACAGCTCCTGGAATATCGTCGGTAATGCCTATGCGGAAGTCGAAATCCTCAAAAACCTGACGGCACGCACCAGTTTCGGGGTCAATATCAACAATCCTTACAGCCAGAGCTTTAACTACACCCAATACGACAACAAGCAGGGCAACAGCAGCCCGAACAGCTACTCCGAAAGCGCCAGCTATAACAACATGATCACCTGGACCAACACGCTGGGTTACAACAGGCAGTTTGGCAAGCATAGCTTGCAGGTTTTGCTGGGCTCAGAGTCGATCAAAAGTATGGGAAGAAGTGTCGGCGGGGCGTCGCAGCGCTTTTTCTCCACTGAATTCGACTACCTCATCCTCGGCAACGGAACTTCCGGGGTGACCAATTTCAGCAATGCGTACGTCAACAGCCTGTTTTCCATTTTCAGCCGCGTCGATTACGCGTTCCAGGACAAATACCTGATCGGCGCCACGATCAGACGGGACGGCTCTTCGCGGTTTGGCTCGCGGAGCCGATATGGCACATTCCCGTCGGTTTCGCTCGGCTGGCGGCTGTCGGGCGAGGAATTCATGAAGTCGGTCAACTGGCTCAACGACCTGAAACTGAGGGCCAGCTACGGTGTGCTCGGCTCGCAAAACAATGTGGCCCCGGAAAATGCCTACACCCTCTTCGGCGGAGGCTACGGCAATGCATATTACGACATTACCGGTTCCAGCAACAGTGTTAAGCAAGGTTTTATTCAAACGAGAATCGGGAACCCGAATGCCAGCTGGGAAGAGAATGTGGTGACCAACATCGGGCTCGACGCTACGATTCTGAACAATAGCCTGGATTTTTCATTCGAATACTACAAAAAATCGATCAACGGCCTGCTCTTCACGCAGCCGCTGCCCGCCACGGTGGGAGGCGCTGCCGCACCGGTGGTAAACATCGGCGACATTCAGAACAAGGGCTTCGACGTGGCCCTCACCTACCGCGGCCGCGTCGGCAACGGGCTGCAGTACTCGATCGGGACCAACATTACGGCCTACAAAAACCTCGTGGTGGACATTCCGAGTCCGGGCTATTTCGACGGCGTGAGCCAGCAGGGAATGGGCACACTCGTCCGCAACAAGCAGGGCGAAGAAGTGAGCTCTTTCTTTGGTTACGAGGTGATTAAACTATTCAATTCGGACCAGGAGGTGGCCGAAGCACCAGCACAAACCGGCGCCGCTCCGGGACGGTTCCGTTACCGCGATGTGAACGGCGACGGCGTGATCACCCCCGAAGACCGCACCATGCTGGGCAGCCCCAACCCGGATTTCACCTACGGCCTCAACCTGGGCCTGAATTTCAAGGGCTTCGACTTCTCCGCCATTTTCTACGGTTCGCAGGGGGCCGAGATCGTCAACACCATTCGTTCCTACACTCACTTTTATGCGGGATACATCGGCAACAAAAGCAATGCGCTGCTGAATGCCTGGACGCCCGAAAACACCAACACGACCGTACCCAAAATTGAAACCGGCGCCACGTTAAGTACCTCGGGTGCATTGAATTCCTACTTCATCGAAGACGGCTCGTACCTCCGGCTCCGGTCGCTGATATTGGGCTATACGATCAAGCCGGGGATATTGCAGAAGATCAAGGTGTCCAAACTCAGGCTCTACGCACAGGCGGCCAACCTGTTTACCATTACCAAATATTCGGGCCTCGATCCCGAGCTGGGCGGCAGCAGTTCGAGCTTTGGGGTGGATTACGGCAACTACCCGAACAACCAGCAGAATTTCCTGTTCGGCGTCAACCTTTCTTTTTGATTATCAACTTATTAATTTAACAATAGGATGAAAAGATATTCTAACCCATTCCGTAAAATCCTGCTGCTTTCGCTCGTCATGCTATCGGCCTGCAACAAGGATTACCTTGAACTGAACCCGATTGGGTCGGTCAATGAATCGATATTGGCTACCAAATCGGGCGTGGACGGGGTGTTGATCGGCGCTTACTCCCTGCTCGACGGCGCCGGGGCCGTGGGCGGCGGGATCTGGGGCAGCCTCACCGTGATGGCCAGCATTGCTTCCGACGACGCGCATACCGGCACCGAGCCCAATGGCCTGCTCGCATCTTACGAGGGTTACAGCCACGATCCCACGACCTCCTCCACAGATGAAAAGTGGCGGTTCCTGTACGCGGCCGTCCAGCGGTCGAATGATGTATTACGTATATTGCCTAAGGTTAAGGATATTTCCGAAGCCGACGCATTGCAAATTAAGGCCGAAGCCACGTTCCTGCGCGGGGTGTACCACCTCGAACTCGCCAAGCTATGGCGCAATGTGCCATTTGTGGACGAAACCATCACCTACGATGCCAGTAACTACAATGTGACCAATACCGACCCGATATGGCCGAAAATCGAGGCCGACCTGCAATTCGCCGCAACAAATCTGACGCCCACCAAATCGGACGTGGGGCGCGCCAACAGCTGGGCAGCCAAATCGTTTCTGGCAAAAGTGTATATGTTTCAAAATAAATTCAATGAAGCTAAAACGCTGCTGGACGACATTATCGCGAATGGCGTGACGGTGAATGGCAAAAAGTACGCATTGGCGGAAGCTTATTTCGACAACTTCCTGACCGCCAAAAAACACGGGGCCGAGGTCGTATTCGCAGTTCAGATGTCGGTATACGACGGTTCCAACGGCGCGAACGGCAACGGGGCCGATTTGTACAACGGTCCTTTCGGCGGTCCGCCTTCGTGCTGCTACGGCTGGCTGCAACCCTCATTCGACCTGGTGAATTCCTACCAAACCGACCCGGTCACAGGCCTCCCGCTGTTTGACACGTATAATCAAAACCCGGTCAAAAACGACCAGGGCCTCGAATCGTCGGAGCCATTCACGCCGCATACCGGCACGCTGGATTCGCGCCTCGACTGGAATGTGGGCCGGCGCGGCATCCCCTACCTCGACTGGGGACTGCATCCCGGAAAGGCGTGGATTCGCCAGCAGCTAACCGGCGGGCCTTACAGTGTGATCAAAAACATCACCACGCAGGAGCGCGTATCGCTCGACCGCGAGAATGCCGCCATGAACTCGCCCTATAATATGATCCGCTTCGCCGACGTGCTGCTTTGGGCGGCCGAGGCGGAGGTGGAAGTGGGTAACCTGGCCAAAGCGGAGGAATATGTGAACCGCGTGCGCGCCCGGGCGGCGAATCCGGCGGGTTGGGTTAAAAAGTATATCGATGACAAAGCGCCGCTAAAAGGCTTTACCGACATTCCAGCCGCTAATTACAAAGTCGGGTTATACAAAGGGCATTTCACGCAGCAGGGAAAAGAATACGCCAGAAAAGCCGTACGCTTTGAGCGGAGACTGGAACTTGCGCTAGAACACCACCGGTTTTTCGACCTGCAACGCTACGACAATGGCACCGGCTTTATGGCCACGACGCTCAACACTTACCTGAACTTCGAAACCAACGTGCCCAAGTACGACAACAAGGCCTACATGCCCAACACTAACTTCACCAAAGGAAAGAATGAGGTGTACCCGATCCCGCAAGCGCAGATCGACCTGAGTATGAAAGACGGTACGCCAACCTTAAAACAGAATCCAGGTTATTAGTTATTCCTATACCCGAACCATTTATTCATTTAATTCCAAAAACATGAAAAATCCAGACAAAAACCAGGCTCCCACAACCCGCGACGAAAGTGCATCCCGACCGGTAACAGCCCAAAACCCATTCAACCGACGCTCTTTTTTGCAGTCCATCGGGCTGGGTTCGGCGGCATTGGGGGCTTTCGCGGCCAGTTGCTCTTCCGATAAGCAGGGCGACGACGGCAGCAAGGGAAATCCGGATATCCAGGGTTTTGAAAAAACGGAGCCCACGGCCGAATCCACCAAAAAATGGGTGCCGGTGTCGGACAAAAAAGTGCGGGTGGGCATTATCGGTTACGGCCTTTGCAAATTCGGAGCGGCATTTGAATTTCAAAATCACCCGAACGTCGAGATCGTCGCCGTAAGCGACCTCTTTCCCGACCGCTGCGCCGAGCTTGCCAAAGCCTGCCGCTGCTCCAAAACCTACCCATCCCTGGAAGAACTCGTGAAGGACGACTCCATCGAAGCGGTATTCATCGCCACCGATGCCCCGAGCCACGCCAAACATGCCATTGAAGCGCTCAAACACGGAAAACACGTGGCCGTTGCGGTGCCGGCGGTCTTCGGCTCGCTGGAAGATGCCGACCGGTTGTATGAAGCGGTGAAAACGAGCGGTAAAAAGTACATGATGTTCGAAACATCGTGCTTCCACGAAGACCTGTATGCGATGAAGCAAATTTATGACAAAGGCGGATTCGGCAAGCTGGTGTACTCGGAGGGCGAATACTACCATTATATGGATGAGCCGCTGGCCTCGTACAAAAACTGGCGCGTGGGGCTTCCGCCGCAGTATTACCCTACGCATTCCAATGCCTATTATGTGGGCGTGACGGGCGGCAGCTTCACCGAAGTGTCGTGCCTGGGCATTCCGAGCATTGTGCAGCAGTTGCAGCCTTCGAACAACACTTATAAAAACCCTTTTGGAACTGAAATCGCGCTTTTCAGGACCAGCGAAGGCGGAATGTCGCGCATGGCCGTGAGCTGGGATTCGCCGGGCGATCATGGCGAAAAAGGCCGGATCAGGGGACAAAAGGGATCTTACTACGGCAAATACGAGGGCCACGAAAAGCAACTGCCCGACATCGTGCGGCCTCCGCTGCCCCCGGGTGTGGACCAGGGCGGGCACGGCGGATCGCACGGCAGACTTACCGACGAGTTTATCGCCGCGGTTTTGCAGGACCGCCAGCCGCTGGTCAACATCGCCGTAGCATTGAACATGACCGTAGCGGGCATTGTGGCCCACAACTCGGCCATGAAAAACGGCGAAACACTCAAAATTCCCCAGTACAAGGTTTAGCAGGTCTTCGGGGGCCCAAAGCCCCTACTCTGTTTCGATCCATATGATTTTAAATACTGACATTATGAATGCAACATGGCCGAAGTCATCGGAAATACTGAAAAATAACGAACAATGGATTCCCGGCGGCGTGGTATCGCTCAACCGGAAGTCCGACCCGAATATATGTTTTACCAAAGGCGTGGGAAGCCACGTGTGGGACCTCGAAGGCAACAGATACATCGACTACCAGGCCGGTTTCGCAGCTTCTTTCCTCGGACACAACGATCCCGACGTGAATGCGGCCGTAATGCAGACGCTCCAAGACGACAGCGTGCTCATGGGCGCCGGGCCGACGGACCTGGAAGGCCGGTTTGCGGAGCTGTTCTGCCGGTCGGTGCCCACGGTGGAAAGCATCCAGATCACCACCACAGGCTCCGAAGCGACCTACCACGCTATTCGTATAGCCAGGGGAGTTACCGGGCGCAACCACATTATCGTGATGCAGGGCGGCTATAACGGCTGGCATAACGACGTCGCCTGCAACGTGATCAGCGCGCTCGCCGACGTGGGTGAGCGGGTGAGCCCGGGCGAGTATCCGTTCGATTCACTGTCGGCAGGCATTCCCGACGAGCACAAGTCGCTGGTGCATGTGATCAACTACAACGACCTTGATTCGGTGCGGCACATCGTGAAAAACTTCCCCGTCGCCTGCATCCTGCTCGAACCGATCCTGCAAAATATCGGTATCGTGAAGCCGCTGCCCGGTTACCTGCCGGAGCTGCGCAAACTGGCCGATGAAGAAGGCTTTTTATTAATATTTGATGAAGTAAAAACCGGTTTCCGCCACGCATTGGGCGGCTACCAGAGCATTTGCGGCGTCCAGCCCGACCTGAGCACGTTCGGAAAAGCGGTAGCGAATGGCTATCCACTGGGGGTGATTGGCGGAAAGAAAAAGTATATGGATTATTTTGTTCACCCCGAAAAATCAAAAAGGGTGCTGATCGCGGGTACATTCAATGCATTTCCGCTCACTACTGCTGCCGCCATTGCAACGCTGGAAAAACTGGCTTCGCCGGAACATAATGTGTATGAGCACGTTAACCAGCTCGGACAGGTATTGGAAGACGGGCTGCATTCCATCTTTTCGGGAATGGACAAGCCTTTTCATGTAGCCCGGCAGGGGTCGGCATTTTGCGTGTACTTTATGGACCACGCGCCGATGGATTTTCATGACATTCTTAAAAACCACGATTTCGGGTTTGATAAAACATACCGCCTGAAACTGATTGAACAGGGAATCTTCAATTTTCCCCTCCCTATTAAGCAAGGCAGCATTTCATTTGCCCACACGTTACAGGACATTGAAGAAACACTTGAAAAAACCGAGGACGTAGTGCAGCGCCTTTTGCAGAAAAGCCCGGTCCTGTAATCCATTTGTTTGCAAAACATTTTATGAAAATTACTTCCATTGAAACAATGGTCTGTAACGCCCGTATGCGTAACTGGATCTTTGTGAAAGTTGTAACGGACCAGCCCGGGCTCTGGGGCTGGGGAGAAGCCACGCTCGAATGGCACACCCGATCGGTCGTGGGGGCGATTGAAGACCTCTCGCAGCTGCTTATCGGCGAAGACCCGCGGCGGATCGAGCATCTGTGGCAAATGATGTACCGGCAGCATTTCTGGCACGGAAACGGCATTGTCCGCGGCACGGCGATCAGCGGCATCGACATTGCCCTGTGGGACATTGCGGGCAAGATCCACGGCGTGCCGACGCACCATCTCTGGGGCGGCCGCGTACGCGACCATATCCGGCTATACTGCCACCTGGGAGGCGGCAAAATGGAGGATTTTTACCAAACGCGCCCCGACGACGCCCACCGCTTCGGTGAGCTGGCCCAGGCGGCGGTGGAAGATGGCTTCACAGCTTTCAAATCCATGGCCGTGCCGGAAACGATGCCGCTAGAAGGCCTCAAACCGGTCCATTATGCCGAGGCCTGCGTGGCAGCCATGCGCGAAGCCGTAGGCGACCATATCGACATCATGGTAGACTGCCACGCCCGGCCTAGTCCGCGTATGGGCATGCAGTTTGCCAAAGCGCTGGAACCTTATGGTTTGTATTTTTTTGAAGAACCGTGCTGGCCGGAGACGCTGGAAGACATTGCGCTCATTCAGCGGGCCGTGAAAACGCCCATCGCAACCGGCGAGCGGCTCGTGGGCGTGCATGCATTCCGCGAGCTGCTGGAAAAACAGGCGGTGAGTGTGATCCAGCCCGATATCACGCATTGCGGCGGACTGAGTGAAGTGCGCAGGATCGCGGCGATGGCCGAGGCTTACCGGGTAGCCGTGGCGCCGCATAATCCGCAAGGACCCGTAAGCACCGCCGCGTCCATTGAATTCGGCTTTGCCACGCCGTCGTACATCATTTGCGAAAGCGTGCACAGCGACGTTCCCTGGCGCGAGGCCGTGGTGAGCGAAGGTTTTACCGTCGAAAAACACGGCAGGACCGTCTTTCCGAACGAAAAACCCGGCCTGGGCATCGAAATCAATGAGGAAGAAGTCCGGCGTCATCCCTTTGAACAGGAAGTGCTGCAACGCTCATTTTACAGCGACGGCAGCGTGGGCGACTGGTAATCTTCAAGCAAAAAGGGCAAACGGCAGTTTTAATGGAAAAGATATTCGGAGAAAAAACACTCATCATCAGCGGCGGGCTTGGCGACATTGGTCGTGCGCTAGCCCTGGAATTTGCCCGGCAGGGCGCTCACATTGGCATAGGCGATATTTTACCGGAAAACGACGCAGCCGGACTTTTGGAACAGATCAGGATTTTGGAAGTAAAAGCGCATTACCGGCAGGTGGACATCACCGATCCCGAAGCCGTAGCCCGCTGGGTGCTCTACGTAGAAAATACGCTGGGCCCGCCCGACTTAATCATCGCCAATGCGGCCACGGTGACCCTCGGAGGCATTCATGACATTACCCCCGCGCAATGGGCACGGGAGCTGCGGGTGAACCTCGACGGCGCATTTTATCTCGCCCAGGCGGCCACAGCGCGGCTGCTTCACCACGGTCGGCCGGGCCGGGTGGTATTTGTCGGGAGCTGGGCGGCGGCATCCGTGCACGTGCATTGCCCCTCCTACTCCGTTTCCAAAGCGGGCTTGCGGATGCTTTGCCAATGCATGGCACTGGAACTGGCGCCGCATCAGATCCTGGTGAACGAAATCGCGCCCGGCTACGTCGAGGCGGGTTTGAGCGCCGGTATCTGGGCCGATAACCCGGGACTGAAAGAGGTTTCGCGCGAGAAAATACCGATCAAAAAAATCATAAGCCCGCAGGCCGTCGCCTGGCAGGCGGTGCAGCTTTGTCACCCTCAAAACGAGCACATGACCGGCAGCACCGTACTCATGGACGGCGGACTATCGCTACTAACCTGACCCTTAAAAACCAAATTTGAATGGATCCACAGCATTACCCAACCGTCCGAAATGCCTCTTTCCGGGGATGGATCGGTGTGGCGCAAAAAGACATCACTCCTCCTGCCGGCATTTACTCCCGCAACTGGGGCGCCTCCCAATTCGACACGGCGGCGGGCATTCACCGACCGCTCACACTCACCTGCCTCACGATCCAGGCCGAGCCGGCGGAAACTCCGCTCGTGCTCGTAGCGGCCGATTTGGGATGGTGGAAAAATGCAGAAGACGAACGGTTTGTCCGCAAGGCCATTCTGAATGCATTGTCGCTCGATGAAGGACGGCTGCTGTTCTGCCTGTCGCACACCCACGCGGGTCCCAGCCTGTGCCGCGACGATGCCGCCAAGCCGGGCGGCGAGCTGATCGCCCCCTACCTCGACCGCATTATTGAAGTAACGGCAGTCGCAGTAAACGAGGCGCTGGCAGCGGCCGGCGAAGCGGTGCTCACCTGGGAATACGGCAAATGCAACCTGGCCAAAAACCGCGATTTGCCTCAACCGGAGAAAAACCGGTTTCTGGTCGGATACAATGCTGAAATCCCTGCCGACGACACATTGCTCGTGGGACGGGTTACGGGCACGCAAGGGCAGATCATCGCGACCATTGCCAACTATGCCTGCCACCCTACTACCCTCGCCTGGGACAATCGCCTCATTTCGCCCGACTTCATCGGCGGCATGCGCGAGCTCGTGGAGGCCGAAACGCAGGCTCCGTTGTTGTTTTTACAAGGAGCGTCGGGCGACCTGTCCCCTGCCGAGCAGTACTCAGGCGACCACACCCTGGCCGACCGCTACGGAAAGCAGCTGGGATATGCGATGCTCGCGGTTTTGGAAAGCATGCTGGGGCCGGCATCCGTGCTCACTTACCAGCAGGCGGTAGAGTCTGGCGCTCCGCTGGCATTGTGGCGCGAGGAGAAAGGAGTCGTTTCCAATAAGCTCGAAATCAACAAAATAGACATTCCACTGTCATTGAAACCCATGCCCGCGCTGTCCGACCTGGAAGCGGAATGGGCGGCCTGCGACGATCGGGTTTTGAAGGAACGCCTCTGGCGCAAACGGTGCATCCGCAAAGTGGTGGGCGACGGCAGCACGGCGAATATGCCCGTGTGGCTATGGCAGCTGGGCGACAGCGTAATCGTCGCCCAATGCAATGAAGCTTACTCGCGGTTCCAAACGGATGTGCGCGCTGCATTTCCACACCATGCGGTGGCGGTGATGAATGTCGTGAACGGAAGTATCGGTTACCTGCCGCCCGCCGAGCTGTACGCCGAAGATATGTACGCAGTATGGCAAACCCCTTTTGACAAAGGCTCCCTCGAATTGCTCACCGAAACCGTACTCTCGGAGGTTCGTCTCCTCACTTCTGAAAAATAATGGATATCAACCTCACCGCGCTCGACGCAACGATATTTGGCATTTACATTTTGGGCGTGATCGGCCTGGGCATGTACGCCTCCCGAAAAGGCGAACAAACCAAACGCGACTACTTCCTGGCTGGCGACAAGCTGCCCTGGTGGATGATCGGCGGCAGCATTATCGCTTCCAACATCAGCAGCCATCATTTGGTAGGTGCAATGGGCATGGCTTATAGTCGCGGCTTCATTGCTGTGGCAATGGAATGGGGCGCGATTTTCATGGGGTTCAATGCATTGCTATGGATTTTCCTGCCTTTTTACATCCGAAACGGATTTTACACCGTTCCTGAATTTTTGCATAAAAGGTTCGGCGGAGCGGCGCGCACGACGTACGCGGTGCTGATTCTGCTTACTTATGTTTTGGTGGAAATCAGCGCGGTGCTGTATCTGGGAGCACTTTCGCTGCATTCGCTGCTGGACATTCCTGTGCTGACGAGCGTGGTGGTGCTGGCGGTACTGACGGGCCTGTACACCATTATCGGCGGGTTACGCGCGGTGATCTGGACAGAAATGCTGCAACTGGGCGTGCTGGTGCTCGGCGGGATTATCCTCACCGTGGCCACGGTGGACGCCGCGGGCGGTGTATCGGCCGTGATGGCCACCTCCGAAAACTGGGAGCTGATCCTCCCGGCAAACGACCCGGATTTCCCGTGGACGATGTACCTGGGCGGTTCGCTTTGCATCAGCGTGTTTTACTGTGCCACCAACCAGTTTATCGTGCAAAGAGTGCTCGCGTCGAAAAACGAATGGCACGCGCGCATGGGTGTGATCTTTGCCGATTACCTCAAATTCCTCATTCCGCTGATCATCACGGTACCCGCGCTGGTAGCCCCGAAATTGTTCCCCAATTTGGAAAAACCCGACCTGCTATTTCCGACATTGGTGCAAAACCTGCTGCCGTCCGGGCTGGTAGGGCTCGTGATGGCGGGACTGATTGCGGCGGTTATGTCGCACCTTTCGGGGGCGATCAATTCCTGCACGACCATCCTGACCATGGACATTTACCTGCCCTATTTCAGCAAAAAAACATCGGAAAAAGACGCTGTGCGCTTCGGAAGAGTGTCTGGCGCGACCATTATCGTGATCGGCATTTTGTGTACGGGATTGTTCCTGGCACATTCCGACAAGCCCGTATTTCTCTACCTCATCAACGCTTACGGACTATTCACGCCGGGCATTGCAGCGATGTTCCTGCTGGGTATTTTATGGAAAAGAACCACGCACGCCGGCGCACTCACTGCCGGCATCATGACGATCCCCCTTTCTCTTTTGATTGAATTCATTTTCCCTGAAATGCCTTTCCTGAACCGCACAGGCATTGTTTTCTGGACCTGCATGGCGGCGTGCGTGCTCGTGAGCCTCGTTACCGCGCCCAAGCCCGAGGCCGAGCTGGAAGGGCTGATCTGGAACCGTGCCAGCCTCACATTACCCGCAGCCGAGCGCGAGCAGCAGCGCGGCATCCGGAACCCATTCTACTGGTGGGCGCTCATCACGGCGATCGTCCTATTTTTTTATGTCAAATACGCCTAACCGACCGAAATGAGTACGATCGCAACCGTATTGGAACACCGATGCCTGCTGGGCGAAGGCCCGGTGTGGGACGCGGATCGGCAGCGTATATTGTGGGTTGATATATTGCGGGGCGAGATCCACCAATATTTTACGCTCACTGAAAAACACCACATTTTTAAAGCCGGACAAATGGTCGGGGCCATTGCCTTGACCAAAACCGGTAGCCTGATAGGCGCGCTGCACCACGGCTTTTACCATATCGACCTCGAAAACGAGCTTCTCGAACAAATCACCGACCCCGAAGCCAATCTACCAGAAAACCGTTTCAACGACGGCAAATGCGATCCCGCCGGACGGTTCTGGGCCGGCACAATGTCGGTAACCGGCAAAGCCAATGCCGGGAAGCTATATATGCTGGACAACGACCATTCGGTACAAACGAAAATCGACGGCGTCAGCTGCTCCAACGGCCTGGCATGGAGCCACGACCAGAGGACATTCTACTACATCGACACCGGCACACAAGAAGTTGTCGCCTACGATTTCCACCCCGCCGACGCAACAATCTCCAACAAACGGACCATCATCCGCATCGCACCGGAAGAAGGCTACCCCGACGGGATGACGATCGACAGCGAAGGAATGCTCTGGGTAGCAATCTGGGGCGGCGGAAAAGTGAAGCGATTCAACCCCGCCACAGGCCTCTGCCTCGACGAAATACATTTACCAGTCACACTCGTCACTTCCTGCACATTCGGCGGCCCCACCCTGCGCGACCTCTACATCACCACCGCCCGCACGGGACTTACGGATGTTGAGCTGCTGGCGCAGCCGCTGGCGGGGTCGCTTTTTGTGGTGCGGGGGCGTGGATAACGCCAAGTCACTTCCCTCCGACCCGAATCGTGGATAGCAGCCTTTCCGCCAGTCGCCTGTCAGCCGTAATGATTTCGGCCTGGCCTTTCAGGCCGTTTCGGTAGGATAGCGTATGCCCGTAGCGCGTTTTCAGTTTGTCAGGCAATTCGATATATCCCCAGTAGCTATCATCTTTCCCGGGTGAATTCGAAAGTTGGGCCAATTTGCCTTCCACCATGCCATATTCCCGGTGTGGAAATCCGTCCAGTTTAATCAAAACTGTCTGCCCTTCCTTCAATTTGCCGATGTTTGGTTGCGGGATTTTAACAATCCCCTGGAATGAATTAATTGTCGGCCCCACCGTCATAAGCTCCTGGCCTGCGATTAGATATTGTTCCTCGTGGCATGGCATTGAGAAAGATACTTTTCCAGCGACTGGCGCCGTAAGAATGTATTTCTGCCGCCAACGATCGATGCTATTGCACAATGCATGCAATGATTGCAAAAAGTCAATTTTGCGTTCCTCAATAGCATTCTCAACTCCAAGTATTTCCCCTTTTTGCTTTTGATAATAAATTCCACCTACAAGAAAGGATTTCAATCCGGTAAGTTTTTGATTAAAAAATTGAAAGTCATTTTGTAACTCACCCAATTGCTTGTAAGAAACGATCGGAAAATGCCGGACCGAATCCCAGCGATTATTTGAAATCGCATGACTGATCTGTTCCATTTCCTTTTCCAACTTTATGATCTGCTCATGATCGCCCGCGCTTTCTAGATAAGCAACCGTTTGACCCTTCAAAACCTGTTGTCCATTCTTGACAAAAAGCTTAGTTAGTTCACCTTCGGTTTGCGCCACAATTGCCCGCGGAGCCTCGGTTGCTATGAGTGTAAATGGTGCGGTAATAGTATCCGGATAGCGGATCAGCCATGTCCCTAATCCTAACAACACCATTACTCCAAAAAACAATGTAATGCCCCAGCTTATCAGCCAATTCGGCGGGCGGCTGATGATCTCCTGTACTTCCTCCGAATTAAATTCGTTGAAGGGAGTTGCACGTGGCGTAAAGTCCTGATTTTGCGGCATACAGGTTATGGGTTAACGGTCAAAAGCCAATTACGACGACAAGTTTCGTCGGGCTTTATGCCAACTTATCCAGCTGCTAATTCCAATTGATTACTAACCAGCTCAAAATATTTTCCATGAGCAAGTACCAACTCATCATGCGTTCCTATTTCTACAATTTCTCCTTTGTCCATAACCACGATCTGGTCGGCATGCCTGACTGTACTCAGGCGATGGGCTACGACTATCACGGTACGGCCCTTAAAAAATTCGTCCAGGTTTCGCATAATGATGGCTTCATTATTGGCATCAAGTGCATTGGTCGCTTCGTCGAAAAGCAACAATTGAGGATTTTTATAAACGGAGCGGGCGATTAATATGCGTTGTTTTTGCCCCTGACTTATCCCGTTTCCTTCCGCTCCTATTCTGGTATGATAGCCCAGGGGGAGTGACTCTATAAATTCATGAATATTAGCAATATGCGCAGCCTGATATAACCGCTCCTGATCAATTACCTCGTCGCCCACGGCAATATTTCTGGCAATGGAATCGGAAAAAATAAATCCCTCCTGCATTACAACGCCGCATTGAAGCCGCCAGGCCTTATGAGAAATGTATTTCAAATCAAGCGCATTTCCAATTATGTTTTGATGACTTGCATCTCCAACTTTTTTTCCTGTTGAATCTGACTCTTGTATTGCGCATTTACTTAATGAAATAGATCCACTTTGAGGCTCGTAAAATCGTAACAATAATTTCAATAGCGTCGTTTTGCCACTTCCACTTGTCCCTACAACAGCGGTCGTTTTACCATATGGAATAGTGAAATTGATGTTCCTCAAAACAGGCTCATTTCCTGCACCCGGGTAAGTGTAAGTGATGTTATTTAAGTTAATATCTTGTTCTTGGTCCCAGGTCCTTCTTTTCGGTTCCCCGGCGGGCTCTTCGTCGGCGAGTTCATGGACCTCATTCAACCTTTCCAAACTCATTTGCGCATCCTGCCACGAGCGCAGAAAGCTGATCATTTGCTCAATGGGTGCATTGAACTGCCCTAGAATATATTGGACAGACACCATTCCGCCCAAGGTTAACTGCCCGTCAATCACAGCCTTTGCTGCCAAAAAGGTGATAAAAATGTTTTTCCCCTGATTGATCAAAAGTGCCCCTGCCTGTTGATACTGCGATAGCGATAAACTCTTTATCGACCATTTAAAAAGCTGCGCTTGTACCCGCTCCCATTCCCAGCGCTTGGCGGTTTCGGCTCCTGCCAGCTTAATATCCTGCATACCCTGGATAAGCTGAACAATTTTGCTTTGGTTGGAAGACGAAACATCAAAACGTTTCGTATCCAAAACCCGGCGCCGGTTCAGGAATAACAACACCCAAACCGCGTACAAAATGGACGCACCAGCAGCTACAAAAAATATCGATATATGGTAGTAAGCAAGTACAAAACCAAAAACAATTAAATTGAAAATCGAGAACAAAAGACTCAGCGTTTGCCCCGTGAGAAAAGCCTCAATGCGACTATGGTCGCCCATCCGCTGCATAATGTCACCGAATTGCTTGACATCAAAAAAGGAAAGAGGAAGGCGCATTAGTTTGGAAAGAAACTCCGACAAAACCGTCAGGTTGAGCCTTGTGCTTATATGAAGCAATATCCAGCTGCGAAGAAAATCAACTGCTCCTGTGCTCAGTAAAAGAACAATTTGAGCAATTAAAATCAGATATATAAAAGATAAGTTCTGGTTATTAATTCCTATATCGACCACTGATTGCGTGAAGAAAGGCATAAGCAATGACAGTCCACTGCCTACCAACATGCCGAGCCCTAACTGAACAACCAGTTTTTTATACCGCCAGAGATAACCCAGCAGTTGAAAAAAATGCAATCCTTTCACTTTCTCCCCCTCTTCCTCGTAAAAGCGCGTGGTAGGTTCCAGCAGCAGCGCTAAACCCTCCCTGCTATCTTCAACACCACCCGAAAGCCACTGTTTATTGAATTCAGCAGCTGTATACGAAACCAGGCCGCTGGCAGGATCGGCGATGTGAAAAATCGCTTTCTTATTGCCATACCCATTTTCTCTGTCGTGTACATTTTTCTCATGAACAGAAGGCGTAATTATTCTACTATCCAGGGAATTACCTGATGCCCTCCCTCCCCAGGCCTTTCCTAATAGGTGTCTGTCAATCACGGATGAGCGACCACTCACCTCATACAAAACCACAAAATGATTTTGCCCCCAATGTAATACGCAGGGAAGTGGAACCTCATCTATCAGTTTTTCTACCGTTACCTTCACACCAATCGACGTGAAACCAATTGTTTCCGCTGCTTCCGCAATGCCCAACATGGATACTCCGTCGCGGCTGATTTGCGATTTTTCCCGAAGGGTTTGTGCTGTATAATGCTTCCCGAAATGCTTCGCAATCATGCGAAGACAAGTGGGGCCGCAGTCCATTTGATCCAGCTGCTTGTAAATAGGAAAGGCCATAGTATGATGCTAGTGAAGAGATTTCAAAGCGTCGGATGCTCTCGATATGTTCTTTGCAATATCTGCCATCCATGTTCGCGTATCAGGTAATTGATCACCTCGATTCTCTCTTTCTGAAAGTCAAATCTTTTCCAGGACGCAACCTCGTCATGGCCATAATACTTCTTTAAATTGCCACATAATAACAACTCGCTCTGGGCAGGTACAATGGTGGGTATATTTTCGAATATCTTGCAAGCAGCAGATAAGTGAATATCTTCCGCATTTTCGAGCGTGTAAGGTTTAATTCGCCAAAATAAAGACACCCAATCTCTTTTGAACAGCCAACTATTGCAACCAAAATCTGTTTCTGTGTCAGTTCTGTTGTAATTACAAAATTTTTCCTCATCGCCATCCCCTACCAGGAAACGTCTCAGATCAGTTATTTCCGGTCCATTCGACCTCGCTTGATAACTGATGATTCTCCCGGCACTGGCTATAATTGCATTTCTAGCTTCTGACATTCTTCGGGCTTCTTCAAGCCAGTTCGGTGACGGGATAACGTCATCATCCAGTATCCAAACGTATTCAGATTTCACATGCAATGCGAGAGAAAATCTACCGAAGTATTTTAGGTTAACCGATGAACTAACAAACTGGATATTACTGTACTTTCTCAGGACCTTTTCAATGTTAACATGGGCCCCGCATTGGTATATCCATATTTGGTACGGCTGCTCGGTCTGGCTCAAAAGCGCCGCAATCTGTTCTTCCAAGTGATTTCTTTTCCAAACCGTTAGAATAACCGTTACGAGTCCATTTTCATCGCCCGCATGTATTTTCCTTCTACCAAACAACCTGTCCAACATAAATGAAGCAGCGGATGAATGCAGTTAATATTGCAAATTTGATCAATGCGATAATGGTTAAAGATGGGGGCATCCAAAGTGCCCCCAAGCTCTTAACAGTTTTCTACGGAACCGCCCCAACAAGGACAATAAATGCTATATTTATCCACAGCCTCGATGCAGTGCGAGTTCTGACTGGAATCCGCACATACGCACCGATAACTACCGCCACCCTTAATTTCTTTCATCTGCTGCTTTGACAGCAAGTTTGCAGCAAAATCCATTAGCAACTTTTTCATGATTGGAAATTGTTTAAGTAAGTAATTGATCTATGGTGATTTGGCCAAATCCGTCTCTAAATTCCAATCATTGATTGGGTTCATGTTAACCTGACCGACATTGTCTCGATAGGTCAAATTATTCAACAATTCCATTATCTTCATTCTGATATTTCGTGCCGAATCTCTCCGCAAATTCCCCTTTATGCCCAACCCTTTCGCCACCAATCGCGCAGCATTTCCCGGTTGATCGCTTTGATAGTTCAGTGGATACGCGAGCATTGGGACACCTGCCGTTAAACACTCACATATCGAGTTCATCCCGGCATGCGTGACCATCAAATCGCAATATGGTAGCAATTCGGTTTGAGGCATAAACCGCGTGATCAACACTTTTTCATTTTGTCGGTTTGCGATATCCGTGTACATCTCACCAGCGGAGATAATCAGGTAAGTATCTGGTATGTGCTCAACAGCAGTAATTAATCTACGGAAAAAACCGGTTGCGACTGCTTTGTGCAATGCACCCAGCGTTCCCAATGAAGCGTAAATCAAATTCTTCTTTTTCGTGTTTGCATCGTTACGTAACGCATAAATGCTCGTCCAGATGGCAGAAGAATCCTGTGAATCGTTGGATTTTTTTTCAAAAGCATAATAGACAAACCGCTCATATTCGTCCGGCACATACCAATCATATTCCAGGAACCGAGGCCGAAGATGAATGATCGGCACATTCCTTATACTTTCGTAAAGGGCATTGTCCCTCCGGCGAAACAAATCAATGTCCACACCTTGCCTCGATGAAAATCTTTTTAAAAAGTACTGATCATCGGCACCTAAAAACACTGCTTTCTTTAATATGGACAATGCCCCACGTTTAGCCAGGTAAGCTCTCCAAAGAACATTCGCCAACAAGCGATAAACAAAACTGTCCCTAAACGGCGTGTCACAAGTTAAAGGAGGTATGCCCTTTTGCCGGCGCGTTGGCAGCTTACTGTTGACTAACGTTATGTTTTTGTATTGCTGATGAAGTAAGAAATAATAATGGTTTAAATGTTGGTCAATAAAAATCTCATCAGGATCAACAGCGAGACAAATTTCACGAACTGCTTGCAGGGATTCGAGAAACTCCCGGTAGCGAAGAAGCGTGAATCTTTTGTTAACAATATTTTTCAAAAAGAAACCCAAAGCCGCCCGCCAATTGTTTACCAGATACTCTTCCAAGCAGTGTAGTATAGTAAATTCGAAATCCTGTGCTTCGACATGCTTTTGTAAGTCCCGAGTGCCCGAAAACACTACGCGGTATCCTTGCATCCGCAGTTGATTTGCAAGGCCAAAACAGGCGTTATAGTGGCTCGGAACCGGAAGCATGATAAAAAGAGCAGTTTTCATACGTTTGATTCTAACACTTTATCAAACTCCACTCTCTTTAAAATCCATTGCAAGCTTTCTAGTTTATATATTTCGGGCATTTTGTAGCCGTTGATATAAATAGTGGGAGTTAGGGCGATATCCGCTTCATGGCACCATAGCCTTTGGTTTCGGCATATTGCCATCATCTCCGTGGGATCTGTGGTCGTTGGATGGGACTTAGCCCATGCATTGTAGTCCTTTTCTTTTTGACTATACCATTCAGTTAAAGCACTGCGAGCCGACGTTTCGTGCCTGGCCAATGCCAATAAATGTGTAACTACCTTCGTCGCGGGACTGGAATCGCCGGTTGTAGAAAAAATGGTCGTCACGCTCACATTCTCATCTTGCAAAACCAACTGTTCCAATTCCTTATGTGCCCTGGAACACGAACTGCAATAAGGGTTCGTCACCATTGTAATTTTGATTTCAGCATCAGGATTTCCGAGCACAAGCGGGTAAATATCAGCAGAAATTGGCGGTGATTGAGGCTGTTGAATTAACAAGGTTTTGAATATTGCCGGATCTCGCTTTAAAGCCAATAATTCTTCATGCTCACGACGGATTTGGGTTCGGCTATCTAATAACGGCTTTATAATTACCCATGCAATAGTTGGAAGCAAAAAGCCAATCAGCAGCACTAAATATGGCTGGATATGTCCGGGTAAGGCCTTCAATTGAGTCAGTGCTATTACTCCTTCGACAATAAGAATTACCTGTACCCCAAGGCATAATGTGCACCACTGACGCACTTTATAGGCTTGATAATAAATCGAAAAAGCGACGTAAGGCATCGCTAGCAAAGCAAGGGCATTTAAAAGATTGAATTCATTGTGCTGTTCACCTGTGAAGAGCAAAGCAGAAGAACCGCCTGCAAAGTAGAGTAAGCCTAAGTCCGACCAGTTTAGCCAGCCGAACAGCTTAGCGCCGGGTGAATTCAGAACGTTTTCGCAACTGGTTTTGTCATTAATCCTGCATAGCCGGTCCGTCAAGTCATTTTTACTACCTAATTGTTTGGCAATCAACAAACCCGTAAAAAACAAGCCGGAAATTTTTGTAAAAAACAATAGCCATTCGGGAGTTGAAAAGCTTCGTCCGGCAAACATTAGAGCGCTAAATAAAACGAGTAACGTCGCTCCTGATACAAACGGGCTCCGCCACTTCCTCAATTGCTCCTTTAATCGTTTTGAATCATAATCAACTTCACCGGATTGCTCATTGATTTCTGTCAATAACACTATCCCAGTCCACCTTTTTTCAAAATCGCTCAGCGATAAAGTTACCTCTCCCTGCTCACTGTCGGTGTATTGGATATGTTTTTCGCGAATTTGATTGATCAGAATATACCATCCACCTTTCTTTTTGATTTGCGTAATAAATGGCACAGGAATCTCGCGGAGCTGTTCCACTGTATTCAGTTGAAGCGCGGCGTTATCAATGTTCCAACCCGACAGAACTTCACTCAAACTCAGTAAACTCGGAGAATCGGGATGCTGCAACATCGTTTCCCGAACGGTTTCCCAGGTCACTTTTGCATTCAGATTTCGCAGCAGGCTATACAATGTATCGGTGGCATTATCTCCGGAAACTTTAAAGAAGTTAAGCATAGCAACCGTTTTAAAGAATTATGATAAATGTTGAGAATGTGAGACCTGACTGCCTAAAAAACTTTATTGGAATTAAAATGATTATTGCCTGTGAAATGATGTCATTTGAGTAAAGACATGAGTTTCCTTATTCCGCCAGCGGCCAGCGGATAGAATAAGGATTGCAATTTTTCTGAGATTCTTGGGTGCTGAAAGGAAACTAAATGACAGCCTTCGTTCGGGTGCCACATTTAGTGTACAGTGGTAAACTTAGAGAAATTTTGTTAGAAAAGAAATTTTGAAAATTAAATTTTTTCTTTGTTTAATCCTTGTTTAAGCTCTCGAATTTGAAGTCGGTCAGGCATGGTGTTGGGAAGAATCTCATCATCCGTCTTACGCTTATCGTGCCAGGGCCGAGCTTATTAGCTAAATGAAGAACGTGCCGGTTGCAGAATTTTTCGGAAAAGGGAGTGCTCGGGATCAAGCCGAAAAAGCATAAATTGCCAAGCAAAAACCACACACCATGAAAACCACCCTCACCCACCTCCCGCAAACCAAACAAGAGCAACTAAAAGCCCTCACCCAGATCATTCTCGGCAAAGTCCCGGCCGAAATGATCATCCTATTCGGCAGCTATGCGCGTGGCGATTGGGTGGAAGACTACCAGGAGAAATACGAGTACGTGAGCGATTTTGACATTCTGATCGTCACCAAAGACAAGAATTCCGCCAAGCAGGTTAAGAAATCGCGGGAGCTGGAAGTGGAGCTGATGGCCAATGAGGAAATCACCAGGACCAGCATCATCTACCACAGCATTGGCTTCGTGAACGACAAAATCGAGCGGAACTATTATTTCTTTGTAGATATTCTGAAAGAAGGGATTATGCTTTATGATTCCGGGAAATTCATTTTGTCCGAGCCTAAAAATCTCAATGTGGCGCAGCGGGTGGAAAAATCGACAGAGGAATTTGAGCATTGGTTCGAAGGTGCTTGCCAGTTCTTGGAGACAGCATATATCCAGATTGAAAAAACCTGGTATAAAATCGCTGCATTTCAACTTCACCAGGCCACGGAAAGATTTTACGCGGCCATCTTGCTGGTTTTCACTGATTACAAGCCAAGAATCCACGACATCGAGATTTTGGGAAATCAGGTCGAGAAACTGGACACAAACTTTGCAACCGTTTTTCCAAGAAAAACAGCCGAAGAGGATAGACTATTTATACTTCTCAAAAAAGCGTACATCGATGCGCGCTACAACAAGAATTACAAGATCGAAAAGGAAGAATTGGAATACCTCGGCAGTCGGGTGACATTGCTGAGAGATTTGACGGAGCGGATTTGCAGGGAGCGCATTGCGGGGTTTGCAGATAGGTGATTTCAATGCACAAGCATAGCGTCGATGATTATGGCAAGATCTGCTCGCGGTACAATGGACTCGAAGACAGGGACTGGCATCCAGCCGAAGTCGGTGAACCATTGAAACAACTTAAAGATAAATATTCATTTTCTAGTTGTTTTGATGGAAATTGCGACATTACAACTTCAACATATTTGATTTTTAATGTCCGAGTACCAAAAGAAGCAGCTTGAACAACAGCTGTGGAATATTGCCAATACCCTTCGCGGGAAAATGAATGCGGATGAGTTCCGCGACTACATTCTGGGTTTTATCTTTTATAAATATCTATCTGAGAAAATGGAGATCTATGCCGACTCCATTTTAGAGCCCGATGGTCTGAAATTCAAGGAGATCGATGAGCAGACTGACAATGGCAAAGAATACATTGAGGCGATCAGAGAAGAATCATTGTCCAAACTTGGGTACTTTCTAAAACCTTCTGAGCTGTTTAGCGAGGTTGCCAAGCGTGGGAACAGCGATAAGGAACGTGAGGATAAGTTCATATTGGAAGACCTGGCCAAAATCCTCAACAACATCGAGCAAAGCACGATGGGGACCGAAAGCGAGGATGATTTTGATAATTTATTTGAAGACCTCGATTTAACGAGTACGAAATTAGGAAGAACAGAATCTGCCAAGAATGAACTGATTGCGAAAGTTTTGCAGCACTTGGACAAGATTGATTTTCAATTACATAACACGCAGCTGGACATTCTTGGAGATGCTTACGAATACCTGATCGGACAGTTTGCGAGCAATGCCGGAAAGAAAGCCGGCGAGTTTTATACGCCCCAGGAAGTTAGTAAAGTACTCGCCAAAATCGTCACCACGGGCAAAGACAAGCTCCGGTCCGTTTATGATCCTGCCTGCGGGTCGGGCTCCTTGTTGCTGCGCGTGGCCAGGGAAGTGAAGGAGGGTGAGCAACTTTTACGGGCAGGAGCTCAACCGCACGACCTATAACCTCGCGCGGATGAACATGATCCTGCATGATGTGCATTACCGCAAGTTCGACATCAAACAGGAGGACACCCTCGAACATCCGCAGCATCTCGACAAACAGTTTGAAGCGATCGTCGCCAATCCGCCTTTCTCGGCACAATGGAGCGCCAATCCCCTCTTCACGACCGATGACCGTTTCAGCCAGTATGGAAAACTGGCACCTTCCAGCAAAGCCGATTTTGCTTTTGTGCAGCATATGATTTACCATCTGGCCGACAATGGAACGATGGCGATTGTACTACCGCACGGCGTTTTGTTCCGCGGCGGAGCTGAACAGCATATCCGCAGGTATCTCATCGAGGACCGCAACTATCTGGACGCTGTGATAGGTCTGCCTGCCAATATCTTTTACGGGACCAGCATCCCGACCAGCATCCTTGTTTTCAAGAAATGCCGGGAGCAGCCGGAAGACATTCTCTTTATCGATGCCAGCCAGCATTATGAAAAGGTAAAAACCCAGAACATGCTGCGCGATGAGCATGTGGACAAGATCATTGCAACCTACCGCAGCCGCGCCGAAGAACCAAAATACAGCAAGCGTGCGACTTTGGAGGAAATTGCAGCTAATGATTATAACCTGAACATTCCGCGCTATGTAGATACGTTTGAAGCCGAGGATAGCATTGATATCAATGCGATTGCGCAGGAATTGGTCTCATTGGAAAAGCAAATTGGCGAGACCGATGCTACCATTGCCGCTTTTTGTAAAGAATTAGGTATTTCAACTCCTTTTTGATTTATGGAACAGCAAAGTAATGTGCCGAGGTTGCGGTTTCCTGAATTCTCGGGAGATTGGAACAGATTTGATTTAGTTGATATTTTTGAAATTTACGACGGTACTCATCAAACCCCAACTTACACAAGTGAAGGTGTAAATTTTGTAAGTGTAGAAGATATAAAAGATTTAAAAGCGTCAAGAAAATACATATCTGAGGCAGCATTTAGAAAAGATTTCAAAATAAAACCAAAAACTAATGATATTTTGATGACCCGCATAACTGCTGGTACAATTGGTGACACCGCTATTGTAAGGGATGACGAGCCTCTTGGTATCTATGTTAGCCTAGCTCTGCTTCGCATTAAAATTGATGGTAGTGTAGAATTTTTCAACCAAAATATTAATTCAGTTTATTTTAGAAAAGAACTTCATAAAAGGATTATCCATACCGCGTTCCCCAAAAAGATTAACCTAGGGGACATTGGGGGATGCAAAATATCAATATGCTCAAAGAAGGAACAACAAAAAATTGCCTCCTTCCTAACCGCAGTAGACGAAAAACTGCAAGCCCTCAAAAAGAAGAAAAGCCTTTTGGAACAATACAAAAAAGGGGTGATGCAAAAAATCTTTTCGCAGGAGTTGAGATTTAAGGGTGATAATGGAGAGGCGTTTCCGGATTGGCAGAAAGTTAAGTTTGGTGAGGTATATACCTTTAAGGTTACCAATTCACTGTCGAGAGACAAACTGAACTATACCGAAGGCGAAGTCAGAAACATTCATTATGGAGACATACATACAAAGTTTAACATACTTTTCGACATCAAGAAGGAGCCGGTTCCCTTTGTAAACGACGATGTTTTATTGAATAGGCTTAGCGAGGACAGCTATTGCAAAGAGGGTGATTTGGTTATTGCAGATGCGTCGGAGGACTACAATGACATTGGTAAAAGTATTGAAATCTTCAACCTAGACGGCGAAAAAGTACTAGCCGGACTTCACACTTTTCTTGCACGGCCCAATCGTAATACGATGTCGCCTGGATTTGGAGGCTATCTGATGCGGTCAGAAAAAGTCAAGTTGCAGTTAATGTTTATTGCGCAGGGGACAAAAGTACTCAGCATATCAACATCAAGATTGTCTAATATTGAAATCGACCTTCCAATAATCTTCGAGCAAAAGAAAATAGTTGATTTTTTGTCAAATTTAGATTCGACAATTGCCTGCTGCACAAATGAGATTCAGTTACTTGAAATCTGGAAGAAAGGTTTACTCCAAAGGTTATTTGTTTAATCATGAAATTAGCTAGGGAAATTATAGGGCTTGTCGAAAAAGAACATTTTGAGGTCGAGTATTACTATTTGTTAATTGAGACCATTGAGTCAAATAAGGGCTTGAATCCTGATATATGTATAGAAACTTGTAAATCTCTATTGGAGGGGATTTCCAAATTCATTTTAAAGAAGATCGACACAACTTACAACGGACAGGCCATAGATAACTTAGATTTCCATCAAATTGTTAAGAAATCATCGCTCAAATTAGGTGAATATTCGCTAAGCTTTGAAGTCGACTTTGTTCGAAAGCTAGAAGACCTAATGAAGGTCGTAGGTAATATACGTAATAAAAGAGGTGATATTTCACATGGAAGGTTGTCACCAAAAGAAATAAAGAGTGATTTGCTCTTTTCTGATTTAGTGATGAGTATTACTGACAGTGTGTTACATTACAAATTGAAATGTTTTTGTGATGTTAACCTAGCCAAAGAGATCAGGTATGAAGACTACATGAATTTTAATGAATGGCTCGATACAGTTAATCCCATAGGTAGTATTAGTTATAGCAAGGCTTTGTTTGACCAAGAGATAAAAACGTATAAACAACAGTTGTTTGATTACTTGGACCTAAATGGTTTGTCTGAGGAGTAGATGACTTAGGAATCGTTTTTAACAATACTAGCATTATTTCTCCTCAATAAGCATGGCTAAGCAACCAGAACAGATCCTTGAAGAACAATTAGTTGATCAACTTCAAAAGTTGGGTTATGCTTTTGTGGCCATCAAAGACGAAAAGCAGCTGATTTCTAACCTCAAATCCCAGCTTGAAAAACATAATAGTATTGTTTTCTCAGATAAGGAATTCGATAAAGTCCTCAACATCCTCAATAAGGGTTCCGTATTTGAAAAAGCTAAAACACTACGGGAGAAGCAGCATATCGTGCGGGATAATGGGGAGAGCCTGTATTTTGAATTTCTGAACCAGGAACATTGGTGCCAGAACCAGTTTCAGGTGACGCAGCAGGTGAGCATGGAGGGCGTTTATAAGAACCGTTATGATGTGACGCTGCTCATCAATGGTTTGCCACTGGTGCAGATCGAGCTCAAACGGCGCGGGCTGGAACTCAAAGAAGCATTCAACCAGATCAACCGATATCAGCGGCATTCTTTCGGCGTCAATTCGGCGCTGTTTCAGTATGTGCAGATTTTCGTGATCAGCAATGGTGTGAATACCAAGTATTATGCCAATAACAAGAACCAGACTTTTAAGCAGACTTTTTACTGGAGTGATGTCGCTAATAAACGGCTGACGAATATTCTCAATGGCTTCACGAGCCAGTTTCTGGAACCGTGCCATATCTCCAAAATGATATGCAAATACATTGTCGTCAGCGAAACGAATAAGGTTTTGATGGTGCTTCGTCCGTATCAGTTTTATGCAGTGGAAGCATTGGTGGAGCGGGTGAAGAATTCAGGAATCAAAGGCCCGCATAAAAACGGGTATATCTGGCATACCACCGGCTCGGGGAAGACATTGACGTCCTTTAAAGCCAGCCAGATCCTGATGCATTTGCCGCAAGTGAAGAAAGTCGTTTTCGTGGTCGACCGGAAAGATCTGGATTATCAGACTAATAAGGAGTTTAACATTTTCAGCAAAGGCAGCGTCGACGGGACGGACGATACCCGGGCGCTGGTGAAGCAGTTTGCCGACGATACCAAGCTCATCGTTACCACGATCCAGAAACTCAATTCGGCGATCGGCAAAAAGCAATATCTCGATCAGATGGCGCGGATGAAAGATGAGCGCATTATCTTCATTTTCGACGAATGCCACCGTTCGCAATTTGGTGAAACGCACACGCGGATCAAATCATTTTTCAATAACATACAGCTTTTTGGCTTTACTGGGACGCCCATTTTTGCAGATAATGCAGTCAAGAATGAATTGGGAAAACGGACCACCACGGAGCTGTTTGGCGAGTGCCTGCACAAGTATGTGATTACGGACGCGATCCGCGACGAAAATGTTTTAAAATTCTCCGTCGAATATGTGGGCAGGTACAAGCAAAAAGACGAAAGCCGTACAAATATAGACATTGAGGTAGAAGACATTGACACCAAAGAACTGATGGATTCGCCGGTTCGTCTGGAAAAGATCGCGGATTACATCCTCGCCAACCATGCACGGAAAACACACAGCCGCGAGTTCACGGGCATGTTTTGCGTGAGCAGTGTGGAAACATTAATCCGCTATTACGAAATTCTGCAGGCTAAAAAACTCGCCGGGCAGCATAACCTCAAAATTGCCACGATTTTCAGCTATACAGCCAATGAAGATGATCAGGATGCAAACGGATCGATGAGCTATGAATCCGATCCGCCTCCACTGCGAATGGTGGCCGATCCTCCGGCCCCTTACCTGAAAAAAGGCGAAGAGGCTGCGCCGACTGCACCTGTGATCATCAATAAGCACAGCCGGGAAAAGCTGGATGAATACATCGGGCATTACAACAAAATGTTTGGAACGGCTTACTCCACCAAAGACAGCGTTTCATTTTACAATTATTACAACGACGTTTCCAAAAAGGTTAAGGAAAAGCAGATCGACATTCTGCTGGTTGTAAACATGTTTCTGACAGGCTTCGACAGCAAGAAGCTGAACACGCTTTACGTCGATAAAAACCTGAAATACCACGGACTGATCCAGGCTTATTCGCGGACCAACCGGATCGATAATGATGTGAAATCACAGGGGAACATCATTGTCTTTCGCAACCTGAAAAAGGCCACCGACGAAGCCATTGCATTGTTCAGTAATAAGGATGCGAAGGACATCATCATCATGGAGCCGTATGAGGATTATGCCGAGAAGTTTGGCGCTGCATTCGATAAGTTACTCACGGTTGCTCCGACTGTCGAAAGCGTAAATCAGCTGACAACCGAATACGACGAGCTGGAATTCATCAAGGCATTCCGTGAGCTGATGCGGATCAAGAACGTGCTGACCACATTTGCCGATTTCAAATGGGAAGACCTGGCGATGAGCGAGCAGCTCTTTGAGGATTACAAAAGCAAATACCTCGACCTGCATGACAAGGTGAAGTTCGATACGCAGAAAGAAAAGGTATCGATCCTGGAAGATGTGGATTTTGAACTGGAACTCATCCACCGCGACGAGATAAATGTCGCCTACATTCTGAAATTGCTGGCAAACTTGAACAATGGCAGCAAGGCAGACCAGGAAAAGAAACGCAAAGAAATCATCGATCTCCTCACCGGGGAAGCCAACCTGCGCAGTAAACGCGAACTGATCGAAAAATTCATTGCCGAAAACCTGCCCCGGATAGAAGACAATGAAACACTGCCCGATGAATTTGAGAAATTCTGGAATGAAGAGCAGGTGAAGGCATTCAAACAATTGGTGGAGGAAGAAAAACTTTCCGAACCCAAAACCGAGAAACTGATTGAAAGCATCCTCTTCTCAGAACGCGAGCCATTACGGGAGGAAGTACTTGGCTTATTGGAAGGAAATATGCCAACGGTTTTACAAAGGAAGAAAGTTGGGGAAAGAGTTTTGAGTAAGATCATGGGGTTTATTGAAACTTTTGTTGAGGGGATTGTTGGGTGAGAGTTAGAATCAAAAAAAGAAAGTAAAATGTCGGAGAACGAAAAGATTAGCTTTATTGAAATGGTCTTTAGCCACTTGAAGAAGGCAAAATCAATTCAGGAATTGGTGTCAATTCCTGAAAAATGCGCTATTCCAAAGAAGTATCAGTTAGATCCAAAAACTTATCCAAAAATTGAATTTACGTTGGATAGTGAAGATGTCGGATCACTGATTAATTTAGGATTTTTGAATTCCGAATTAAATATCGCTAGTGATATTTCCAAAACTCTGACAGATCCGCTGGCTAGAATACTATATGCATTGGCCTGGAAAAACGGGGACTTGAAGAAAATAAAGCATATAGCCAGAGGTATGTGAATGATGATTTTACGGACCAAAAAGATGCACTGGTTTTCTATCAGTTTGGCAAATATCTAACTGGCGCCGTTAATCAGCCAATTGTAGATCAGCATGTTATCAGGGCTTTCTCCGTTTATAGAGCGATCAGAGACGGAAAAGATCCAGCTGAGTATTTGGCAATAAAAGGCGTTACAAAGAAGCATAAACCTATCATAGATCAGTACAAAAATTGGCTATTGTCTGATGAGTTGAGTTCTAAACTGAAAGAAGAAAATGGCTATGCCTTTCATATTGACCGAATACTTTTTGCAGCTGGAAAATTTGTTAAATCTCAAAAATCAGAGCTAATTGTCTACTCGAAGACTACTTCAATTAAAAAACAAAATGCAAATGATGAGACTTGTCCGGAATTGTTCGAAGGAGATAAATATTTCAATTTGCAATATTACATAGCTTCGTTGAAGAAACTTTGGCAAACTGAAATTACAATTGATTTGAACTTTATTGAAACAGAATTAGATATTCCTTTAAATGATACTTGCTTCAAAACTCCCTCATCGTTTTGGCCAAATGGAGGCTGGGAAACTAATCGACAAAAGAGGGCTTGGATATCCCAGGGCTATATTGTTAAAGAGTATAATGTAGATTCAAAAAGTCGGAGCGGTTATGTGATTTTTAAATCTATTCTTTGACCGATTGAGCGTTTGTAATTTCACTTAAAGAAAAATTTAAGCTGATGTATCGACTCTTTCATAAAACACCACCCCAGCCCGATCAATATGCTCCACCAACTCCCGATTCTCAATTTGATGATAGGCACTTAAATCAATCCGATAAGGAAGCATCAAATCATCCAGTTCCAGCTCAATTTTGAATATCAGCGACAAATCAAGCGCCGCGCCCACCAATACCAGATCAATATCAGAGCCTTTTCGGTAATTTCCTTTTGCACGGGATCCGTATAGAATAGCGCGTTCTATTGGGGGATGGTTGGCGAAGACGCCGTGAATGGCCTTTATCGTTTTTTCTGATAATCCGTACATCAGTTATTTTTGGCTTTGATCGTCTCCATTGTTTCTTCAAATGCGACGAAAAGCGGATAGAAGTCGCTAATGATATTTTTGTAGATCTCTTCGGAAATTTGCTCGTTGTAGGTGTGGCTGGTGAGGTTTCTGTTTTTGATCATTTCCATCCAATGATCACCATCTGTAATGAGGTTGGCACTGAAAGCCTGGCGGGTTGCATCCCTCGAACCTCTGATTTCTGAATTGCCCTGTTAGATGAAAAAGTCTTGCATTACCTTCCAGGCCAGTTCGTGGGTGTATTCAAACGCCTGTATAGTTCCCTGCTTTTCCAGCTCGCTGAGTTCGCGCTGCGAATCCAGTTGTACTGCTTCGCCAAGTTTTGCAAGTGCTTTTTTGTAGTTCTCAAAGCGCTCTTCCCAACGGATGTCCTGCTCTTTCATAGGTTCGCGGCTTGCTATATTTAAGATAAGCTAGCTGCTTGATCTCTTTACTTAGGATTTCAGGGCAGCTTTAAAAGCAAAAAACCCCGCTTAACGCGAGGTTCTTTTAACTTTTCAATAGGTTGCAGAGAGAGAGGGATTCGAATGATTCACTTAACGTTCTGAAAATCAGTTTAATACTGATTTTCTAAAATCCCCTTCCATGATGCGCGACTCGTCCAAAATCCCGATAAATACCGTTTGCTTAACTGGTTGATTATCAATAAGTAGCAATTCTGTGTTTTTGTAAAGTTAATACGTTGATTTTTGACTTCAAAAGGCCTTGCGTGATACATGGAAATTTTCCCTGGATGGTTTAATATTATTCGAAGCGAATGCCAAAATTAAAGAGCTTGAAGCGAAGGTAGATTCATTGCAAAAGGCTCCGACTTCACCGGCATCTTTATTTGCCAACAGGTAGATCGGAGGAACTCAGGGGTCGATAAACGAATATTTCAATGAGGTACAGAACGAGGTTGAGAAACGAACATATTACGCCGGAATCGACTGGGCCGCGCCGCAGAATCTTTTTGGATCACTGGTTCGATTGCTGACAAAGACGCATCGCAATAAATTGCCCTACAAACCCTCAATTACCTTTATTCTTTGGTAGATCTGCATCCTGATAATTTGCTTCGCAGCGTATACCATCCAGAGACAGCCTTTGATCCTAATGCGTTAATCGCTATGGATCAGCAGATTGATTTTTTACGGGAAAAGAAACGCGAGCAATTTGATTGCCTCGAAATGTCTAATGCCGAATTCGAGCAGCAGATACGGCGCGAGCTCCCTTACAATTGCGAGCATGTAATTCCGCAGAGTTGGTTTGGGCATAATGCGCCCATGGTGGGGGACCTACACCACCTGTTTGCATGCGAACTTGTTTGTATCGCGTTTCGTCAAAATTATCCATACTATGATTTTCAAGGATATGGTACCAATGATTTCGATAAACCGCGATGTGGGCTGGTGGACAATGTAAATGGTTTGAACGAGCAAAAATTTAAGCCTATCGAAAACAAGGGTGCGGTGGCAAGAGCTGTATTGTATTTTTTAGTGCGATATCCGGGGATAATTGGAAATAGATATAAATTTGAGGATGTTGCGATGCTGGTTCGATGGCATGAAAATAATCCCGTTACCTTGTATGAGCTCCATCGAAATCAGTCTATTTACAAATTACAGGGAAACCGCAACCCATTTGTCGATTTCCCTGAGCTTGCCGCGAATGTAGATTTCAGGCATACATTCGACCTTAAATCGACAACAAATACCTTTTCAACAGAGATCACCCCGCAAGATGAAACGGCTGCCAACGAATTCGGAGGTGCGGGAGTGAATTTAATCCAGGACTGCCCTGTAAATCCCAGCGCGCAGTGGAATGTATGGCGTTGCAGAAAGTCTGAAAAAATTGTTGGCACAAATTAATGCCGTCGCGCCTGCGAGAAAGAAAAATTCTGACGGGACCATCGGCGATATGGCCCACAGAAACCGGAATTCGGATCATAATCCGTGGGTATGGGACGAAAATACAGAGAGAGGGGTGGTAACCGCATTGGATGTGACCCACGACCCGGCGGGTAAATGCGACTGCAACATTCTTGTCGCATCTCTTGTCACAAACAAAGATCCTCGGATTAAATATATTATCTGGAATAGACGAATTGTTAATTCAGCTCCTGTTGGCGGAACGGCGGCATGGGCTTGGAGGCCGTATGCAGGAAGCAACCCGCACGATAGGCACGTTCACATATCAGTCAAATGCACAAAGTCCGAGTACGACGACATCGCAGATTGGGGCTTTGAGTTATCCTAATTGATATAACCCGGTTTTTGGGAAAGAATTTATCAACCGGTTTTTCTCGAGAATTGATTTACATTATATTGACTGCTCAACCTATCTTCTGTCACTATGCCATTTATCATCAGATCTTCACAAGCAAAGCAATTGGGTATTCTCGATTGGGACGAAATTGACATTGGTATAATCTATGAATATCGAAAGGAATTCAAGAAACGTCATAACAAATTGAGAGATCGTGGATTGGATTTTACCAATGAAACAAAATCAGTGGCTATTGATGCTGTAAAGCTCAATGAACTGATCCAATCAGCGCAAGAGGGGCATTACCTCGTCGCGCAATATATGTGTCAACCGGAAGACAGAGGATTTAAGGGTTTAACGATCGGCTTTTGTATAAGGAAAAAAAGATCATAGGCCGGGATGATACTGCTAAAAGCAAGATTTATTGGGCGGATGGACGGGAGGTAACGACAGGAGATTTGAAAATTGGGAAGGATAGCTATCTGGGCCGCAGGAAAAAGATTGTCAATGACCTTCATATTCCTGATTTTCAATCAGACAGGGAAGGCAGGGCACATCTAATTACTCGGGATATGAAGAAAGTTGTACAAAAAATGTACGACGATAACGAAGTATTTCAGGCTAACGGCCAAAAAGAGTATAAGCCATTTTATGCTTATTTTATTTTGGATGACGTCTTGGGAGAGCAAACACTTAGCGTTGTATTTGCTGTCAGTGAGATCACCACAGAGCTTGAAGTAACGAAAATAGATGGTGAGTGGGTGGACGATCCGCCCGTCGCTTACGACCACGGGACGGCATGTTGTCCCATCGGCTAGTTTTATCTACCGTATGTTAAAGACCTCATTGACTTTCGAGCAAGTAACCGTTTGTCATGTCGCCTGTTTTCGAAATCGTTGTTAGCTTGAGTTCCATAAATTTCACCGAAGCAAATGCAATTTTGTATATTATGAACATTACTCCCCGTTGGCTGGGGTTTAAGCCTAGTCGTGGAAGCAATGTATTGTCCGATGGAAAGGGCTCATAAGCCTCAGAACGTCGATTTAGCGAAGCTCTGTAACTGTGTGATGTTTTTGATACCTAAATCCAGTCAATATTTTCATAGCTGAGTCTATTGCACTAGCCGCCTCTAAAAAAGATTGTGCTGGATATAGTCATCGACTTCTTAATTAATACTATGTAATCATTTGTTTGACCTAATCTTCGACTAATGTTGCCTTGTGAAGAAAATCGCTTGTATACCAAGCTTAGCTTTCGTAACCGTCAGATATTATTTTTTCAACTAATTCTGATGGTTTAGTACAAAAGGTATGCACATCTAAAATCGGAAAACTCGACAACAAATTACTACTACAGAATCTTTCGTATTTGACACACCATGTTACATAAAAGTATGTATATGACCATCTCGTTTACCTCTCGTTCCACATACAACGCACGATGAATTGGGAATTGCGGCTAGTTCAGCGTAGGCATGCTGCGGTAGCTCAATGGACAATTGCGTGCAGAATTGACTTACACTTACGAAAGGCAGCAGCCTGTAAGCCCTGGAGATTGGTCATAGTTGTTTCTACAAGCGCTGCCTCACGATTGGCATGTGCCCTGGAAGCTAAAAATTCGAGAAATTGATATGGCATCCGCTGGGATTTGGAGCTGTGTCTTAACAGAAACCATCCTTACGAAAGCATCAGTGTGGCATATGGTTGGTATTGTAGGCTAAATTTTAAGAAATGACGCCCATGAGATCTTTATGTCGGATATGTATCTTCGAAAACTCGCGACAGTTTGGATATTTGATGTTAATAAATTCCGAAGGAAAATATCTCTATTTTTTCTCTTTTAAAAATTAAATAGCCGCCTATGGCAAATAAATTAAAAGCTATTTCCCTGGAATTATGCCCCATTTTTAGCATACAAAGTGAAAAATTTACAAGGGCCGTAGTGGCAATTTTGCTACGTTTATAAATAGGCATTTTTTGTCGCTAGGCTGGCTATTTTATATATACAAATCAATCAAAACCTCTCTATGAAAGCCTCATTTTACATCAAGATTTTGTTCTATTCAGTTTGCGTTTGGATCTTCATCATATTTCATTCCTGTTCTGGGAACGATGAGAACATAAAGCAGGAAAACATCATTCGCTCAAGCTCGGATTCAAGCAATTTAAAAATACTGAACGACATTGAGGATCATTTTGCGGCTTTAAAGAGCAGTTCCAGTAGTATGGAGCATATCCAATTTCGTTTGAAACGCCTGAATGCAAATGGGGACTTCAAAAACGGTGTGTTAGCGCCTGAACATATAGCTATCTCACCCATTTTGGTAAATGTTAAAGACTCTGTCTCAAAATTATTTGACCCTGATTTACAACCGTGCCCTATTCCTGAAAAAGTGCTTAAAAAACTACGAAAGTTTAAGGATGAAAAAAAGTCATGGGTGCCAAGGGAGCTAGCGAGCCTTCTAGGCGGAATGCCAGATAAAGCACTATATTTAAAAGGGACAGGGCTCACAGTTGTGTTACATAGCATAAATGTAAAGCATACAAATGGTAAATCTGAGACCCATATTGTTATAGGTGCTCCAACATTTTCTAATATAAATATCAACGAATGGATTAGTAAAAGTAGCAACAACAGCTTTGGATACACTCTCGATTGTTCAGGGTTAATGAACGCATCCATTGATGGAACAGCCACTGTACCTGGTGCAGACATAAAAACGTCCGCAGCCGCAGCTATGAATAAAAAAAGTTCAATGTTTGTCGGAGCCGGAGTAGTCATATCGCCTCTTTACTCCGCATTTTTCGGCAGTGCATCCGGAGTGAAAATGGCGGACGCAGACCGAGTGGAGTTGCTCAACGCATTAGTATCAACTCCTGGAATAGTGGATTCAGATGAAATAGAATTAATGATGTCATATGAAGTAATTTGGGCATCCAGTAAGGGTGAACAAGGATTTAATGGTTCAGCTAATTTTTCAGCGAAAGGTGGTCTCGGGATAGGTATCGCTCAAGCCGGCGGATCAACTGATCTATCAGGCTCAGTTTCACGTAGCAGCTCCTATGGGTCATTTGACACTTATTTAACAGGTCGCCAGAGACTTAATGCGCCTGGGTATGTAAATCTTGTAAAGGTAAAGGATTTAATTCGGCAACTATCGGGTCAATGACACAGGGTCATACTTTACTGATCGAAATAAAGCAAAATAGTGGGGCTAGACAATCATCGAGATAAAAAAGGTGACTTGCCGAATGATATTAAGTCTCCACTTTCTCTAAATACGAGGTGCAGTGTTCTTTTCCGTTGTTTCCTACAAACAACCCTACACAGAAACGAAGTCGGGTTGAGCAGCATGTAGAAAGAGCATTCTATTTTAGAATTTAGCTTTTGCTTTTTCTTACAAGTAACTGGGAGAGTAATCCTGTGACACGGCACGAGATAAAAATCATTGTTAAGACCTTTCAACTTATACGACCCTGACGAATCGTTGGATACAACTGCTATCCACTAAGACAATAAAAATACTAAAATGAAAACTAGCGAAAATATTTAAAACCAAAAATCGAACAATAATATGATGAAGAAACTAGTCATTTTACTCATTTCCATTCTGTATTCGCCAATCAGCTATTGTCAAGAATCGATCGAAGCTAATTTTGAAAATAAATTCGCATTCGTGGCGAACAAATCAGTCGCGTGGAACTCATTGATAGATTATCTCAGGCCTTCTAATACGCTAACATACTACAAACTGACCACCGATACGGTCTGGCATGATCCTTGCCAGGTTATAGCAGTCACACCGCCAAGAGCGTGCCCCCAAATAGATTACCTAAAATACTTTAAAAAGGCAGTTGGACATGAAATGGTTGAGGCCGCCGCTGGCTACCAAGTAAAACAGACATACACTTTTTTGACAAACTCGCGGCCGGGTGAGGATTTGAAAACAAACATCGACACAATTAGAAACATGTCATTTGAATGGAGCTTAGAAAATTCAACAATAGCAAAACGTAGCCTTAGAAAAGAGACATTACGATTATACAGAAACATTTATTCGATCATCAGTAAGTTTTATCGGACTGAAAAGGATTACAATGGAAAAGCTTACTGGGCGTACTCCAAGTCAAGGAGCGCAATTGGAAGAATGGAATACTTCTATGACAAGCCAAAAAAGCGATATGTGATTATATTCGCGAGCAATATTGAAAAAGTTGACTGACGATACCGAATAAGCAGTTCCACTCAGACTCGGAAATTCAGCCTAACATTTCAAATTTTGGATTACCTTTTGAACGGTGACACACAGGTGCATACTCGAGTTTTGCGTATCTTTTATGCTTCTACCAAAGCATCAGTAGTGGCTTTTTGAAAACTCGATACTTACCGTCTTAACGCTTTCCAGTACTAGACTAGTAACCGATTTTTTCCCAATAAGGTGAAAGCGGATATGTAAGCCTACAATAGTTTAGTGTTTCGATTTCAAAGTCATCTAGTGATTCTTCCATTTAATAAAGTCTGGCTTATGTTAGCGAGGTATTAGAACGGGTAGCTCAATTGGTTGCTGGTCAACCAGTTCAATTGTTGAACTGGTGATCATCCATGATTCACGGGTTATCCCGGATTTCGGCAGTAATGCGAATTATTATGATGCTAATATTCAGAGAGATAGCTAATTATTAGCTATCTCTCTGAAAGACTTAATAGTCAGCAAACACATATCCATCCACCTCGGTATATCCTTCCAAAAACAAGTCACGAGCAAAGGCCTCGTAATCAAAATACCTTTCAAGCGTCGCAGGTACATCTGCTAACAATCCTGTCTCCTCAATGTACTGGTAAGTGTACTCTATCTTCGCATCCTTCATCGATCCACCAAAGTACCCCCGGTAGCTCTCCTGAAAACTTTCGACTTGATCGCCTAACACTTTTCCATTCCCAGGCCAGCTATTAATCTGTTCGGAGTAAATCTTGAATGCTTCCGCTGTATCATCATCCATCTCGTACAGCGCCTGGAAGTAATCAAACGCCTTATCATCTAAACTGCATTCGGAGATCAGGAATTCCGGAATGTTTTCCCAGTCTTGGAACATCAATTCTGGATCGAACTCATTCCTATGGTATTCATAGCAATTCTGGTAAAACTCCTTTGCATCAGCATAGTCTGTCAAATCAAACCATTTCCCAAAGAGTGAACCGCTGTTGTACATTCCGTAAGTACCTACATAGATTCTTGGAGCATTTTCTAATGATTTCATGTTTGAAAGTCTTTGAAGTTACGAGCCCCGGCGGGGCCGCCCCGGCTTTGTGCTCAGGGCAATCGCCTTCTTCAATCGAAGAAAAAGTGACGGGGCCTGCCCCTTGGGTGCAAAGTCGGGAGGCGGTTTAAGGAGCGGCGAGGGCCGGGGGCGCCTAGCCGCGGTAAATAGCCGGAGACTTTGCACCCGTCACTTTTTACTTCGTAACTTTCGTTGCACTGACTGACAAGTGTGTGCGTAGTTTTGAACTCAGGAAAGCATACCATAAGCTGCTTTTCTATTTCAAACTTTTACATACCTAATCCCTGTTGCTTCCTGCGAGACTTTTTCTTCTTTTTAATAGGTAATAAAGCTTGCGGCATCCCCATACCCATTCGCTTTTCGAGATTTTGCAATGAATAGTCTTTACCCAGGTCAGAACCTTTCACTTTCATCCGATTCTGCATATTGAAAAAAGCTACACCTCTCCCTCTATACGTTTTGAAACCATGAGCGAGCATTTGGTTAGCGAAGTCGTCAAATGCGGATACCTTTGCCAGCGTTTGGTCGACTAGATTTCTTAGTTTAATGATCGCAGTGTCTTGTGTCGGGACTTGCTGTTTTACGTTCTGATTCAGGCTCATGTCGGGAGTTATGGTCAGCCCGAGCTCCATTTCCATTCTTCTTGAAAACTCACCCGTTCGTGCATAGTTTTTGAAATGGTCAGCAGTGTTTTTGCCATTGTAGTTTATACGGTTGGCCACGATATGGATATGCTTGTGTTTCGTGTCGTTGTGCCGGAATACAAGCATTTGATTTTCTGTGAAACCAAATTCCTTTGCAAACTCTTGCGCGAGCGTAGTCAACTTCTCTTCGGGCGGATCTTCGCCCGGTGGAAAGCTGAATGACTGATGCCATACATATTTATTAAGGTTTCTGTTCTTGTCCCTATTGTCCAGCATCTGTTTTGCCAGGTAATCCAAATCCAGTCTGCCGTCCTTCAACGTGCTGATGCCAAGATGCTGGATATAGATGAGCTCTCCCCGAACATCGTCGAGCGTCATTTGCTTCGCTTGCTTTGCCGACAATTCTTTTTCGTAGTAGCAATAGCTCAATATTCCTTTCGCGAAATTACCCAGTCCGACTTTTCCGATCATGCATCAAGACGTTTAAGCATTGCGGTAACTTTTTCTTCAATCATCCGATGTACGAGATCCGGATTGCTTGATACATCGGATTTCCATGACGAAAGCTGGGCGGTCATTTCCGCTGGTTGGTAGTGGCGCTCATATTTTGCCAGCAGCTCCTTGGCACTATGAAACAGATTCTCAGTCGTTTCCATAATGCTGGTTTTGTTATGAGAATCCGGCAACACGCGGCGGATGTATAATCTGAGCTGACGCATCCATTCCTGAACTTTGTTGAGCGTCTTTGAGAACGTCCTGATCTCAAAGTCTTCAAACACCCATAAGGTTATGATTTGTGAAAGTAGCCGCACGTACCGACTGCTTTGCATCCATTGCTGACTTTGCATTTGATGATCCTTCGTTTTCAAAACAGCAAGCGACAAAATGCCGCTGAGCTGTTCAAGTGTCTTGATCATTTCTGCCGTCCTGGCGGGAAGTGTCTTTTTTTGCGGTCGTTTGATGGGAGTATCCAATGCGAGCGTGAGAAAGAACTGACTTGCTGAAAGTCCGCTCTTCTCGATCAACTGGTTAATCCTCGCTTTTTCATCTTTGGTAACCCATACAGAAAAGTGATCCCTTCTCACAACCTTCTCCTCTTTCGGTGGTCTTCCTTTTCTTTTGCTTTCCATATTGTCTTTCAAATTAAGCTATGAGCCGTGAGGCGAATAGCAGGGGTCCAGGGGTTTTCCCATGGCCAGCCGCCGGGTAGTCGCTTTTTTGCGACGTACCGGCGATAGCTGGCTGTGGAAAAACCACCGTGGTTCCCGAAAATGTTTGAGTTTGTTTGTCTTTGTTTGAAAATATTCGAGATTTTGATCTCAGACACACAGTGCGTTATTTCCGTCCAAGTGGAACAAGCATCTCCTTGCTCTTCTTGTCAAAAATATACTCTCGCCCGATCAGCAAATCCCCTTTGTTCGCCTGTGGTCGAAGCTTCAAATAGCTGCTGCCATCTTTCTGCAAGATCTCTCCGTTCTCCATTAACAGTCGATAATGAGGTGCATTCTTGTAGGCGTCGACTATTCTGCGAAGCTCTCGATACTCCTCGCCGGTTGATATCAGCCAGGAAAACAAACACAACGAAACAATAGCGACAACAGACCACGGAAGACTCACTGCCAAGCCATGCCAGAAAGCTAGCTTTTTGTCAGAAAAATGTACCGAACGCTGATTGCTTTTAATTGCAGCAGCCGCTTTGTCAATTGCGTCTATGGATTGATCCAGATCTGACGTCATGCGGCCAAAGTTTTCCTCGACTTCGGCAAGCAACAACGCAGACCAGTCATCGATCTCCTGCGCATACTTTTGCAAGTACTTTCCTTTGATATGATTCAATTCAGCTCTATCAGTCATGGCAAAAGTTTTCACGGATTTCCTTTTTCAATCTCAATCTTGCCCCGGGACCGTAACTCTCCAACGGAAAGCCTTTCCTGATGCCATCTAAAATCTGGCTACCCAGTAAAGAGTTAGCCTCGAAATCGCCAAACCTTACATGCTCCAAACCCAGCGCCGCACAGTTGGCGGCTAATTCATCGGAAAGCTTCGGGAATTGTCTGAAACTAAAAACATTTTCCCACACCAGGATTCGAAACTTGTCGCCTAATACTTCAATCATTTTTTGTAGGTATTCGACACTTGGGCGGTACGCTCCACCGCCACCAATTACGATATGGAATATCGCTTCGGCATCTACTTCCTCGCACCATTCCTCGAAATCCAGGTCACGCGAAATAAGCGCAGGAAATTGTTCACTCTCTGGTGCTCCAAAATCAAAATAGATTTCATTGTACGGTGCCTCCATTAAACTCTCGATATACCCGACAAAAATATCCCGGACAAGCATATCGCGATTATCAATCAACGAAACTGTTTCTAACCGCTCGTCGCCCAGAAAGGCGAGCTGTCGCGTTGATGTTTGCGTAGAACTGTCGAGATCAACAAAAAGTGAAGTTTTGTCCTTTTCAGACAAGGCTCGCAGATAGGTGTGCAGGCTTTTACCGACACCACCCTTAGCTTGAAGTATTAAATTGAATTTACGTCTCATTTTTCTTACCTAGTTTGGTTCCCCTAAAAAAATTGACTTGCATATCCATCGTCTCCCCATCCGACCATACCGCCTTGGATAAGTCTTTAGCTTTTTCTTGAGTAACCTGCTGCTCCCGTTTAGAAGCTGGTGAAGAAAGAAGCCGCTGCTCCCTCTCCGGAGCACTTGAAAGCGTCTTTGGCTTTTTGCAGAAATAGAATCGACAATACCGCACGTCATCAGCATCGACCAGATCCGGCTTTCCCAAATCAGAACAGATCATCTCGGCGACGTAGTAAGCCGAAAGTGATGTCATCACTAGCTCTGCATAGAGCTCATACAGAATCTTCCGACGTTTCTTGTCCTTCCGTTCGAAAAGGTCAATGAGGATATTCTTATCTACCTTCACAGCGCAGACTCCATTTGAATAATCGACGGCATCGCCTCCCCGCGATGTCTCTGGGAAGATTAACCGTCGTGAGCAAATAAATCGCTCGCCTATCTTCTTCACGATTGACACCTGGGATCTTCAGGTAGAAGATCAATTTGAATTTGTTTCCTCTCATAACATTTGTTGTTTAGAGAGACAAAAATCGAATTGATATTATTGAAAATCAAGATGTTCACCTGGTGGACAGGTTGTGAATGAGATTGTTATATCAATGATAAAGTGTATTCTTTTCAAGAAAATTGAAAATCTTCGACTTGTCTAGAATTGCATATGTTCCCAAACTCTTACAAAATATGACAGAAGCAGGGCAAAGCCGAATAGTAACTAAATGGCTTGATTGTCGTATTTTTCCGTTTCGCCACAAGTGGTTACTGCGCTTTTGCAAGGCGCAACACACAATGTGTGTTTGAACATTCGACAATTAGATTTTTAAACAAAGAATACCTTATGCCCTATTTATCAGAGGAAGACCGTCTTGACATGGCCAGCCCCGATCTGGTGAGTAAGAACCTAGAAGCACTTGCTGCCCTATTTCCGAACTGTATCACTGAGACGGAAAACGGCAAAGCTGTTGACTTTGATCTGCTGAAGCAGGAACTCAGTCATCAAGTGATTGAAGGCAACAAAGAACGTTATCGTCTGGAATGGCCCGGCAAGCGGGAGGCCATTGTCACGGCAAACCTGCCGACTACGAAGACTCTACGTCCAAGCCGTGAACACTCCGTTAACTTTGATGAAACAGAAAACCTGTTTATCGAGGGCGATAACCTAGATGTACTGAAGCTGTTGCAGGAAAGTTATTTCGGGAAGATCAAGATGATCTACATTGATCCACCTTATAATACAGGCAAGGACTTCGTCTATAAAGACAACTTTTCGAGAGATACACAGGCTGAGCTATTTGAAGGTGGTCAGAAGGACGAATACAACCACCGTTTAATTGTAAACCCCGAGACCTCAGGAAGATATCATTCGGATTGGTTAAGTATGATGTACCCAAGATTAAAACTTGCAAGAAACTTACTCGGGGACAATGGAGTAATCTTTATTTCAATCGATGAAAACGAAGTAAAAAACCTTCTATCGCTATGTGATGAAATATTTGGAGAACAAAATGCATTGGGGAATTTCATATGGAAAAAGAAAGCGGGTGGTGGTGACGATAGCAGCCAAATTGCCTTAGAGCATGAGTATGTCGCTTTTTACGCAAAGGCAAAAGAAAGTGTCCAGCTTGGACAAATCGAACATGAAAGCCCTTCGATGACTGCTAAGTACAATAAAGTGGAAAACGGAAGGAGATATTATCTAGAAAGACTCGACAAGACGAGCTTGACTTACAGCAAATCGATGGACTTTCCAATAGTTGCTCCAGATGGCACTGAAATATATCCACCGCAGCCAGATCTAAGGAATAGGACAACAATTTGGAGATGGAGCAAGGACAAAATTGAAACGGAAAAAAGTGAGATAGAATTTCATAGGGATAAAAAAACCGGAGAGTGGAGGGTCTATACACGTACTTGGGAGTCTCTTGATGGAGTTACCCCTAGAAGTCTTTTAGTTGAGAATATACACGGTAGAAATCGAGATGGTGGACAAGAATTAGCTAAGTTAATAGGCCCAAAGATTTTTAGTAACCCTAAACCATTACGGCTTTTGAAACACTTAATTCGAGTGGCAAACTTAGGCCCAGATGATATTGTGCTTGATTTTTTTGCAGGTTCGGCGTCAATGGCGCATGCCATTCTAGATTCAAACAGTAGTGAAAACTCGCATCGAAAATTCATCATGGTGCAACTTCCAGAACCAACTCCTAATGAATCGGGAGCATACATTAACGGGTACACAGATATTTGTCAGATAGGCAGGGAACGCATCCGACAAGTAGGAAAAGCGCTGGGCGAACAGTACGATCAAAAGAGAACGGCAGAACTGGATTTTAGGGATCGGAGCGAGAAACGACCAGACATAGGTTTTCGTGCATTCCGCTTAGATTCCAGTAATATGCAAGATGTATATTACCGTCCGCAGGATTATCAACAGGATCAAATGGACATATTTACAGACAATATCAAACCTGATCGTACGGCTGATGATCTATTAGCCCAAGTAATGCTGGACTGGGGCTTGCCGCTTTCCTATAAGATTGAGCAACTGTTTGTACTTGATAAAAAGGTGTTCCGCGTTGCCCAGGACTCATTGCTAGCCTGTTTCGATAAGGGAATAGATGAGGCCTTTGCAAAGGAAATAGCATCCTATAAACCGCTGCGAATTGTGTTTCGGGACCAGAGTTTCAAAGATGATACAGCAAAGGAAAATGTTCGCCAGTTGTTGAAGCAATTGAGCCCTGATACTGAAATGCGTGTGATTTAAAGTATGAAACTACAATTTAAAGAGCAAAGCTTTCAGTTAGATGCTGTTCAGGCCATCACCGACTGCTTTCTGGGGCAACCCAGAGAAACGAACCGTTTTACACTGGAAAAAAGCAAGGAACTGATTGCCAAAGCAAGGTCGGCAAGCAAAGGTCAGTTTGGTATGGATCTGGAGGTAGAGGAGCTGATCGGGTACCGAAACCGGCAGATCCAGATTACCGAAGATCAGTTACTAGAGAACATTCAGCAGGTTCAGCGGCAAAATGATATCACTCAAAGTAAATCCCTTGAAAAACCCAAAGGTGTAAAAAAGGGCTATCAGTTCACCGTTGAAATGGAGACTGGAACGGGTAAAACGTACACCTATATCCGCACCATGTATGAACTGCACCAGCTTTATGGCTGGAGTAAGTTTATTGTGGTTGTTCCCAGTATTGCAATCCGTGAAGGGGTCTATAAGTCGTTCCAGGTGATGCAAGACCACTTCCAGGAGCGATACGGACACCGCATTAGCCCATTTATTTATAACTCATCTCGTCCACAGGACATTGAGAGTTTTGCGTCGGATAGCCGCATTAGTGTGATGATCATCAATACGCAGGCATTTAATGCTAAAGGTAAAGATGCACGTCGTATTTATATGGAACTTGATCAGTTCGGCACTCGAAAGCCCATCGAGATTATCGCTCAGACTAATCCCATTCTGATTATTGATGAACCACAATCGGTAGAAGGCGATAAAACCTTGGAGAGTATGCAGGATTTCAACCCGCTTTTTACACTCCGTTATTCCGCTACCCATAAATTTGAGTATAACAAGGTATATCGTCTCGATGCACTGGATGCCTATAACAAGAAGCTCGTAAAGAAAATCCAGGTAAAAGGTATCAACATCAAAGGTACTACGGGTACCAGTGGATATCTATATCTGGAACAAATCCAGCTTTCTACCTCACGTCCCCCACTTGCTGTCTTGGAGTACGAAAAGCGTAATGGGACGGGCGTCAGGCGGGTACGCGAGAAACTTGAAAAAGGAGCCAACCTGTTTGAACTTTCCGGCGAAATGCCCCAGTATAAAAACTGGCTGTTAGAGGAGGTTGATGGCTATTTTAACCGGGTGGTGATCAATGGGAAAATAATTGAAGCCGGAGAGGCTATTGGCGATCTGGACGAAAAGGCATTCCGGCGAATACAAATCCGCGAAACGATCAGTTCTCATTTAAAAAAAGAACGAGAGCTTTTTGACAAGGGAATCAAGGTACTATCGCTCTTCTTCATAGATACAGTAGATAAATACCGTATCTATGATAAGGAAGGTAATCCTGGTTTAGGTGAATATGCCCAGATGTTTGAGGAGGAATACGTTCAACTAAGGAACGAATATCTAGATCTGTTCTATCCCGATTACAATCAATATCTGCAACGTGATCCGGCAGAGAGGGTGCACAACGGGTATTTTTCCATTGATAAGCAACGGAAAATGATTGACCCCTTAGTAAAGCGGGGAAGTGAAGAGACGGATGATATCAGCGCTTATGACTTGATTATGAAGGATAAGGAGCGATTGCTAAGTTTTGACGAACCCACCCGCTTCATTTTTTCGCATTCTGCCTTGAAAGAAGGATGGGACAATCCGAACGTCTTTCAAATTTGTACCCTCAAGCATTCGGATGCGTCCATTCGCCGCCGTCAGGAAGTAGGGCGCGGTATGCGTCTTTCGGTCAATAAACATGGCATACGGCAGGACGAAGAGGCCATTGGCGAGCAGGTACATGAAATCAATAAACTGACGATTATCGCCTCTGAAAGCTATGAAGAATTTGCCCGAGGCCTGCAATCAGAAATTGCCGCGACCTTAAAAGATCGACCTCAAAAAGCGACCGTTGAATTTTTGACTGGTAAACTTTTGACTGACGAGCATGGAAATCAAAAACGCCTGACCTTCGAAGAAGCGAAAAAGTTGAACAAGTATCTTTATAAAGAGGATGTTTTGGACGATGACGATAAAATTACGGATGATGGACGGAGGTTGGTTGAAGAAAACAATATCCCCCTTCCTGACCAATTGGAAGCATTTCGGGATAGCATAAATCAATTGCTACGATCCGTTTATATGGGCGAAGCCATCAAACCTGAGAATGACCGGCAAAGCATTACAATTCAGACGAACAGTAACTTTCATAAGAAGGAATTTCAGAAGCTTTGGAATAAGATCAACCTGAAAACCATTTATGAAGTACAGTTTAACTCGGAAAAGCTGGTTTCTGATGCCAAAATTCGGATAAACGCAGATTTGAATATTTCGGAGCGTACGTATGAAATCCGCAGCGGAGAGCTGGAGGAGAGTACGAAAGAGCAGTTGCAGGAAAAGAATGCCTTTCAGGAGACTTCCCGCCAACACAAGAAGCTCAATTCCGATGTCTATACAAATACAAGATATGATGTGGTTGGAGAGATTGTCAAACATACCAACCTTACCCGAAAAACCATCGTCGAGATATTAAAGAGCATTGACACGAGCAAGTTCCTGATGATCCGGAAAAATCCAGAGGAGTTTATAGCCCGAACCAGCAAGCTAATCAATGAAGTTAAGGCCAGTCTGATCATCAATAACATCGTCTATCACAAAGTTGATGACAGGCATGATGCTAAAACCGTATTTGTGAATGACAAATCCGTTATTCGGCAGTCAGAAATATTGAAAAAGCATGTTTATGACTTTCTGACTACTGATTCACAAACCGAAGCACGTTTTGCCGAAGCATTGGAAAACAGCAACCATGTTCAGGTATACGCTAAGCTTCCGAAAAGTTTTTACATTACCACGCCTGTCGCTAATTATAGTCCTGACTGGGCGATTGTGTTTGATAAGGACACTATCCGCCACATCTATTTTGTAGCAGAAACCAAGGGTACGGATTCAGACCTAGAGCTACGCGAGATAGAAAAGCTGAAAATCCATTGTGCCGGGGAACATTTCAAAGCAATCAGTGGACAAGAGATGAAGTTTTCAAAAGTCAGCAACTACCAGCAAATGCTGGAAATAGTGCAAGTGAAATAATCACGGATGAAAATATTCAATAACATAGATAGTCGGCTGGGAGACGATCTGAAGCTTGAATTCAGAAAGGGTAGTAAGCTAAGTGTAGCAGCGTCTGCTTTTTCAATCTATGCGTTTGAAGCACTAAGGAAAGAGCTGAAAAGCGTTGAAGAGCTTCGGTTTATTTTTACAACTCCCACTTTTCTGGAGGAGAAGTCTAAACCAAAGCTGCGGGAATTTTACATTCCGAACATCCGGAAAGAGTCTGATTTGTGTGGTGGTGAGTTTGAGTTACGGTTAAAAAACGAGATGACTCAGAGAGCCATCTCACGGGAGTGCGCCCAGTGGGTTAAGGACAAAGCTGTGTTTAAAACAAACACCCTTGGTAATTCGCCTATGAATAGCCTGATTCACGTTGATAATGGGCCTGAAGATAGTGCATCCTATTCAGGATTTGCTGGATTTACATCTCCCGACCTGGGTTTTACTTCCCGGAAAGGCCATCGCTCAATGATAACAAAAGTCAACTACCCCATGGCCGAAGGCTATTTGGAATGGTTTGACGAGATATGGAATAACGATGAAAATACGGATCTAGTAACGGAAAGCGTGCTCCGTTATCTGGCGGGAGCTTATCAGGAGAACAGTCCGGAATTTGTCTATTTTGTAACGCTCTACAATATTTTTCGCGACTTCCTCAGTGACTTGTCGCTGGACAATCTACCAAATGACAGCATCGGTTTTAAAGAAACCGTCATATGGAATAGGCTGTATAATTTTCAGCAGGATGCTGTCATTGGTGGAATTAACAAGCTGGAAAAGTACAACGGCTGTATCATCGCCGACAGTGTGGGCCTGGGGAAAACTTTTACAGCTCTGGGGATTATCAAATACTACGAGAAGCGAAATAAAGATGTTCTGGTATTATGCCCTAAAAAGCTTGAGGCCAACTGGAACACCTACCGCCACAACGATAAAAACAATATCTTGGGTAAAGATCGCTTCCGATACGACGTTTTGTTTCACACAGATTTATCGCGAGACAAAGGAACTAGCAATGGTAGGAATCTTGAAAGTGTTAACTGGGGGAACTATGGCCTGGTAGTCATTGATGAATCACACAATTTTCGTAACAACAACACAGTCGTAGGGAAAGAAAACCGCTATCAAAAATTGCTTCGGAAGATTGTTCAGGAGGGTATTGAAACGAAAGTATTGATGCTTTCGGCCACTCCTGTCAACAACCGCTTTAACGATCTGCGTAATCAGCTTGCCCTGGCCTATGAGGGTGCAGCAGGGCAAATTGATGAGAAACTGGATACAGACCTTGGAATCGAACTGGTCTTCCGGCGGGCACAGCAGGCTTTCAACAGTTGGTCTAAACTACCTACCGAAGAAAGAACCTCAGACCGGCTGTTGGAAGCGCTAGATTTTGATTTTTTCCAAATATTGGACAGTTTGACGATTGCTCGGTCCCGAAAACATATAACCAATTATTACGACACAGCAGCAATCGGAAAATTTCCTCAACGGAATAAACCAATCTCGATTTACAGCCCACTAAAAGAAGGAACGGAGTTAAATTACAAACATATCGCCGATTGGTTAGAGTTTCTGAATCTTTCTATTTACTCACCTTTAAATTATATTCTGCCAAGCAAAATTCCGTTTTACGCGGAGAAATATGATAAGCGCGTAAAGTCGGGAACCTTCAAGCAAAGGGACCGTGAAAAGAGCTTGCAACTCTTGATGCGCATCAATCTTTTAAAGCGAATAGAAAGTTCCGTCGATTCTTTTGCTCTGACTCTCCTGAATATTCGTGCGCTAATTGAAGAAGGTTTAGGCGCAATTGCGCGGGGGGATGCTAACACGTATTCAGGCCTTCCGGCAGACCCTACATCTGAAGAGTTCGATTGGGAGCCGGATTGGGGAGAAGAGGAAAATGTTTTCGGGAGCAAGGTGAAAGTTCATATCGCTGATATGGATAAAGTAAGATGGCAGGAAGACCTCTCTGCTGATCTCTTGGTAATCAATGAACTCCTGAAAGAAATCGAATTACTGAGAGGGAAATGTGATCTGAAGCTAGGCAAGCTTAGAAAGATTATTGTGGATAAGATCCAAAATCCGGCTAATGCCGGGAACAAAAAAGTGATCGTATTTACCGCTTTTGCAGACACAGCAAATTATATTTATTCAGAGCTGAAAGATTATTTTAGGAATGAGTATGGCCTGAATACCGCTCTAATCACGGGATCAAAACGTGCTTGTTCATCGAAGACTGTTCCGTCTGATCTGAATACGCTATTGACTTGCTTTTCCCCACGCTCAAAAGGGAAGGCAATCATTTATCCCGATATTCAGGAAGAAATCGATATTCTGATTGCAACAGATTGCATTTCGGAAGGCCAGAACTTACAGGATTGTGATTACCTGATTAATTACGATATTCATTGGAACCCCGTTCGTATCATTCAGCGGTTTGGTCGTATTGATAGGATTGGCTCAGCGAACGACACCATCACCATGGTTAATTTCTGGCCGGACGTTACACTGGACGCCTATATTAATCTCAAGCAGCGCGTTGAGAATAAAATGGCCATCAGTAACCTCGCCAGCACAGGCGATGACAATATACTCAATGCCGATGAGAAAGATCTGGAATACAGAAAAATCCAACTGAAAAGGCTGCAAGAAGAAGTTGTTGACCTGGAAGATCTTCGTGAAGGGGTCAGTATAACTGATCTTGGATTAAATGATTTTAGGGTGGATCTGGCTAATTTCGTTAAAATATATCCCAATCCCGACTCTATTCCCTTGGGATTGCATGCGGTTACGCCAGCAAGTGATGTCGATCAACGCGGGGTGATTTTTGTTTTAAAGAACATAAGTGATTCTGTAGACAAGGATAAACTGAACCGATTAGCCCCGTATTACGTGGTGTACATTCAGGAAAATGAGAATGTATTACATGGCTATTTAGAAGCGAAGAAATCATTGGATATGCTACGGCTACTTTGCAAGGGCAAAACTGAACCGTTGAAGGAACTTTGCAAGCAGCTTAATCTGGAAACACGGGATTTCCGCGATATGCACGACTATTCCCAGTTATTGCAGAAAAGTATCCGTTCCATTCTGAAAACTGGAGATGAGAAAGAGGTACTTAGCCTATTTAAAGCAGGTGGAACTGCAACAATAGGAATGCCCAAGGGAATTGAAGATTTTACCCTTGTAAGTTTTGTTATCGTGAAATGATGGATGTATTTAACCTTCCTTCAAGAACTATGATCGGCAGGAGCATTCCCAAAAATGCTTTTGATGCACATGCTACATCGCAACAAAAAAAGCTCTTAATTGAAGTAATCGAGAGGATGCGATGGATAAACAAGCTCAGTTTCGATACAATTAATTTAACGGGAGATGAAATTCAGGAAATACAGATTTTCAGCCTCGAACTGAGAAAGAAAGAAGGGATTGAAGTCGTCCTTGAACTCATTAATAAGGCAATTCCGTATCACTTGATTTGCTGTGCTACCTATGGACATGAATTATTGATATCAGCCTGTCAGAAGCATCCCAATCCTTTGAATACTGATGTCGCTGTGATCGACTGGATGTTCAATAGCCCGTGGATTTTCGAGGACCAGCAACATTTTTCTCTGAATTTAAGAAAGAGCCTTGATTCCGTCTACCTGGATATCTGTCAGCAAATAAGTGGAAGGCAAAAGGAGACTTTGTCTGATTTGGTAACAACTGAGAGAACAAGAACGGAGCTACAAAAGGCTATCGCGAGTTTGAAAGCCCAAATTGCTAGGTGCAGGCAGTTCAATCGAAAAGTAGAGCTCAACATCAAATTGCAGAACTACGAGAAAAGTTTAGAGACTTTGGTACGGTAAGTATCGCAAGAAGTCATGTGGGACAGTACGAGTTGCCCGATCCTATCTAGCACCACCCTTGCAAGTCACGATCGTAAAAGCTTTACAGGTGAACAGGTTGAGTCCTCCTTGAATGATCCCCTTCCAAGACATAGTTTCAATTCCGTCGCACGCTATTTACTAGGGAGATATTGATTCCTGTAATCGCTCAATTATTTCCAATGTCAAATTTTTGTCACTTCTTCTTCGAAGATTTTCGGACCTATTGGGGTACAAATCTACCGCAGGATTTAGCGCCATGACAGTCAAGTTTGAAGTTGTTAGGTACAAGATTGAAACGAATTAGATTTTGAATGGTGACAATTCTATAACGATAAACAGTGCGTTTTTCCGGGCTGATAGGTCGCGTAATTGATGTTGACAAGCTGTATAGAAAATTCGGTTTGAGGCATGCACCGATAATGGCTCTTTTGGCCGATAAATAAGATTCGCATCTGGGATTAATATATTGAAATTCTTTATGGGTAAGTTTATAGTTTGTGAACACCTACCCTTGAAGGCATTGTGGAATTCTCTTCTATCATAAACGAAAACTTGGTCTTGCCCGAGTTACTGCTTGTTTTGAAACGGTATTCGGTTGGTATCGCTTGTCAACTTTTGCGTAACGAAACAACAGTCAGCGTTCTGAACATTGAGGATGTTAGAACCGGACCAAGAACTAGCGAAAAATGCTATGTTCTTGAAAATGGCGAACGGATCATTGTAACCAGTAGGACAAAGCTCGAGAGGCCTGCCGATGTTGATGGAGTCATAAGGCTGTATGATGACGGTGGAAAGAGATGGATATCTCATAAGCTATTGGACCAAGCAATGGAACGAACAGTTGCTGTTGGCATGAAGTCAAGATCTGCAGCGATAGCTGGAACCTGGCCAAGATCCTTCCGCTTTGCCGCCCAAGAATATGATGCACAGGGAAAGCCAATTGGAGATCGTAAGGGTTTGAGGCCGCCACAACTTGGGGCTTTATACGCTATTGGATCTCATTGGACTCAAAATAGTAGTATCGCCACTGTAGTTATGCCGACCGGAACTGGAAAGACCGAAACAATGCTATCAGCATTGGCGGCATTCCCGCGCGGCCCGATGGTAGTCGCTGTCCCCTCTAAGGCGTTACGGAATCAGACGACCCGAAAATTCTTAACATTCGGGTTGTTACGAAAGTTGACGTTGCTACCAGAAGAAGTTGAAAATCCCATCGTTGGCTTGTTGTCAAAGCAGCCGGGTGGCGAGAACGACTTGGCTATTTTTGAGGATTGCAATGTTGTTGTATCCGCGATGGCATCTCTTACGGGTGGTAAAGCAAAAAACCTTGCTTCGAAAATTGCTAACCGCAGTGGTGTTCTTATAGTTGATGAAGCCCATCATGTCGCGGCAACCAGCTGGAGTGACCTTCGCTCGGCGTTCTCCGGAAAATACACACTGCAGTTCACAGCGACACCATTCCGCGAAGATGGAAAACTCGTTGATGGGGACGTCATATATAGCTATTCTCTTCGAAAAGCTCAGGAGGACGGTTACTTTAAGCCGATTAAGTTTCTTCCTGTTCATGAACTCCATCAAGATTCTGCTGATGACGCGATAGCGCATCTCGCTTGTAAAACACTACGTGAAGATCTGGCTGTTGGAAATAACCACCTAATCATGGCTCGATGTTCAAAAATTGATAGAGCCCAAGAAATCCTTATGCTTTATCGAGTGCATGGATCAGAGTTCTCTCCTCAAATAATTCATTCTGAGTTGCAAGATAGTCAAGAGCGTATCAATCGCTTGATAACTGGGGACAGCCGAATAGCCGTCTGTGTAAATATGTTGGGTGAAGGATTTGATTTGCCACCATTGAAAATAGCGGCATTACACGATCCGCAGAAAAGTTTAGCCCCACTTCTTCAGTTTACTGGACGTTTTACTCGAACATCAGGGGAGCACCTTGGTGATGCAACAGTAATCGCAAATATTACAGATACGAATATATCCTCTGCGCTTGAACGACTTTATAGTGAGGACTCTGATTGGAATGTGCTACTCAGTGAAATGAGTTCCGAGGCTTCTCGGGATCATGCTCAGCTAGTCGACTTTTTAAATTCTTCTATATCGCTTGGAGAAGATCGAGAGGATGCTCCTAGTATTTCCCACCATTTGTTACGTCCAGTATTTAGCACGCTGACTTACAATTGTCCTGCATTTAGCCCGAAGAAATTTCATGAAGCAATATCCAAAGATGTTGAGGTGACACGCGTCTGGTTGCATGTGGACAGTCAGACATTGTATTTTGTTACCAGGTCGAAGGTCCGCGTCAAATGGTCTAGATCAAAAGACCTCGTGGAGACTGATTGGCATCTCTTTGTTTTACACTTCGACGAAAAGCGCAATTTACTTTATCTGGCTTCTTCAGACAAAACATCTAACCATGCGAAACTTGCTGCCGCTGTTGGAGCAACTACAATAATTGATGGAGAGCCAATTTTTAAGAGTTTGGGGAATATTGGCAGACTTGTATTTAACAATCTTGGAGTCAGTAAGCATGGTCGACGGAATCTTAGCTATGCTATGTATACTGGAGCAAATGTAAGGGATGCATTGACCTTTGCAGCAGCGCCAGGGTCAAGAAAAGCAAACTTGAGCGGGTCGGGCTGGGAAAGAGGAAAACACGTGACAATTGGTTGCTCTTATAAGGGAAGAGTTTGGTCAAAAGAATCCGGCACAATACCTCAACTTATTGGCTGGTCAGAGGCTGTCGGTGAAAAGCTTCTTGATGCAACTATCACAACAGAGGAGATAATCGAAAATGTTCTCATTCCGATTGAAGTGACTTCATTACCCGATGGGGAAATAATGGGAATTGAATGGCCATTTGAAATACTACGGCAATCGGAGGATCGAGTCGATCTTAGTTTAGGCGGCAAAGAGATACCAATTTACCTATGCGATATTCAACTTAGCTCGGTAGACCGAGCAGGTAATTCAATAAGGTTCGAGCTTCTAGACAGTCAGGCAGATGTACTAGGCACTTTTGATTTGAAAATTGGTGGCCCGCAGGGATTCGAGGTTGTTCGAGTTTCGGACGAAGAAATCATATTTCACGTAGGGTCTAAGGAATTTATAGCAGAATCTTATTTTTCTGACTACCCACCGTTGGTTAGATACTTTGACCTTACGGAGCTAGACGGAAACCTCGTACTACGTCCTGAAAATCCCTACAATTTCGAATTGCCAGAAGATAGTTTAGATCCGTGGGATTGGGTTGGGGTGGACATTACAAGGGAATCCATTTGGAAAGATGGCTTTGAAAGGAGGAATTCAGTTCAATGGGCTGCGGCCCAAAAGTTTATCAATGATGACTTCGAGGTCGTTATTGATGATGATGGTCCTGGTGAGGCTGCTGATTTAGTGTGCTTAAAGGAGGAGGCGCATTTCATACGTCTTGTGCTTGTACATTGTAAATTTTCAAAAAGCGAACAGGCGGGGAATAGGGTTGGAGACGTTGCAGAAGTAGCCTCTCAGGCAATAAGGTCAGCCAAGTGGGCAGGAAGATTTAAAGAGCTTTGTCGTCACATCACAAATAGAGCTAGACGACCGTCAACGGGCCATCGCACGTTTGTGTTGAATGGAAACATTGCTGACGTTAACAAATTATTGCGTGCGTCCCGTTTTAAGGAAGTAAGGCCAGAGATTGTGATCGTACAGCCCGGGATATCTCGAACAACTGTATCAGGCAGTCAAAAAATGCTGCTGGCAGCGGCTGCATCTTATATCAAAGAGACTGTAGGTGTTGAGCTCGTTGTCGCTTGTAGCGAATAGAAAACATTTTGTGGTAAATAGCGTTTTAAATCAGCGATGAAGTTTAATCTTGACGCAGGAACATGTAATATAAACTTAGTTCCTACTTACCCCTCCATATAAATGTCCATATGAATCTTAAAACTGTAAAAATTGAAAATGTGAAAGGAATTGAGGAGCGGGAGTTTAGCCTTGATGCTATTCCTAATAAGCCAAATATCTTGGTTGCTCCAAATGGGTTTGGCAAAAGCTCATTTGCAATTGCATTTAACTCATTGCGTTCCAATCGTATCGAACTTGATGAAAATAATTACTATTTAGGAAAATCGGAAAACCGCCCATCGCTTTCTATCTCCTTAACTGATGGTCGAATTTTAATTGCCGATGACAACCAGAACACCATAGGTGATGTATTTGATGTTTTCGTTATAAATAATCAGACGGAGCCAAAATCAGTTGTACAATCTTTCGGCGGTCGGTCATTCGCGAAGACTTCGTTAGATATTGTTACAACTGTTTTGGTAAATACTATTCCAGAACGAATTGGCTTTGATTATTCATCTGCGAATATGAAGCGGGCTTTTGGTCTCAATGGTAATAGAGTTTTACTCAATATCGGCGAATTGTTTTCGTCGGCAAACCTGTTGAACGAGATAGTTGCGAAGATAGATTTTTCTCGATTTGGTCTCGTAAATAATAGCCGCACTATTGCCCATGGAGTAACCTCAATCAATGAGCAAACAGGAACTGGCTCGGATATTAAACAATGGATTGAAAGAGAACTCTTACCCTCGTTTCGGGCATTGGAAGAGCTCACAAAACTAGCAAATGTGATCGCGACATATAATTTCTCAATAATCAGCGATGAAGTAGATCTTTATTTGTCAGCATGGCAGATCATTCAAGTTAAGGATTCGATGGGGGGGCGCTTTAAGAAAGCTGTGAAATATCTTGATTATCTTAGGGAGAAGGATCAACTAACTCAGACTATATCATCCTTCAATCCGGTAGGCGACAGGTTTGATTTGAGTCCAAAAGAAGTGAGAAATAAGCTCACTATCAAGTGGCCAAAAGCCCATGAGGTTTCCAATGGGCAACGCGATATTCTTACTTTCATAGCTTTGTTACTAAAATCAAGGCGAGATTTTAAAAAGGACAATTGTATTCTTATAATAGACGAAATATTCGACTATTTGGATGATGCTAATTTGATTGCTTTTCAATATTACATCTCCACCTTTATAGATGAAATGAAGCGTGCTAAGCGAAGAATATTTCCTATTCTATTAACACACTTGGATCCCAAATTTTTCAATCATTTTTGTTTTAACGACAACAGGATCAAGGTATGTTACTTGAAAGAGGTGCGGCTTCGACCGAATAAAGAAATACTTAAAATCATTTACAAGCGTGAAGATCCAAAGGTAAAAATCGACTTAGATCTATACTATTTCCATTATCACCCTAATTTCGACGATGTCAATTTATTGGCCGAGTTCACAGCGCTAAAGCTCAACACGGATTGGGCAACGCCTTCGAATTTCTGGAAAAAAATTGCCCGAGAAGTCAGAAGATATTTACTTGAAGATTCTCCGTTCGACCCCATTTCTGTTTGTTTTGGAGCGCGTGTGAGGATAGAAAAACTAGTTTATGACAAAATTGAAAGCGATGAGTTTAAAGAAATATTTTTGAACGAAAAGAGAGGGACCAAAGAAAAGCTTCGTTATGCAGAAAGTATAAACGTAGTGTTGCCAGAAATATATTTTCTGCTGGGAATCGTTTATAATACCTCATTACATTTAACAGAAGGGCAAGATGTGTCTCAATCACTCGGGCTAAGACTAGAGAACAGCACCATCAAAGAGATGATTTCAAATATTTTTAAAGACGTCTGATTTATAATTGGCAAGTTGTGGGTCGCACATCTCAGTCAGCTGTCGTATTCAAAAACTACTTGAATTCCAAGTAGTTTTTCTTTGGGAGATTTATCATTCAAGTTTAAAATTATCTTATCCAGGATTAGTTTCTGATGCTCCTCGCCAAACATTTCGTGCTGGAGACTGTCAATCGTGTATTCTGATTGAGAGAGATATTATATATTAAAAATCACTAACCGCACATTCTTTGTGAGGGATGTCCAGGATTGCTCTGGCTTGGTGTGTATTCATATCCGCGGTGATTTTACTATTATGGAATAGTAGTTTCATCCGGTGATTGTGTCTATCTTTGAGAATAGTCCTGAAGCCTTATCGTAAACACAGCTTACAAAATCGGGAAAGCTTACACGCCGAATTGTTTGGCAAATGTTCGGCACGAAATATTTTGCATAAAAAAAGAGTTACAATGTTCGTCGTAACTCTTTTATGATCAGTGCAGTGTAGGGAAATCGAACTCGTAGGAGCGTTTCGGCTCACAGGATTTTTTTTAAGTCCTGCGTGCCGAAAGTACTGCGTTACTTAGATAGAATATCCTTCAACCTTGCCATATCATCGCTAATCTTCCTGTCGACAATTTTCGCATACTGCTGAGTAGTCTTAATATTCCGATGCCCTAGCATCTTGGATACACTCTCAATCGGTACCCCATTAGTCAGAGTAACCGTTGTAGCGAACGTGTGCCGCGCCAAGTGAAAAGTGATATTTTTCTTAACCCCACATAAGTCCGCAATCTCCTTCAAGTACGAATTCATCTTTTGATTAGATAGCACAGGCAGTACACGATTTTCATTCTCGCATTGAGGATGATCTTCATACTTCTCCATAATTTCCAGCGCCATCGGCAGAAGAGGGATTCTGGAAGGTGTGTCAGTCTTCTGTCGTTTCGTCGTAATCCACTTCCCGCCATCAATTCCCTCGATGATCTCCGTTCGCTTTAACTTATATACATCAGCATATGCGAGTCCAGTGTAACAGCAGAATAGGAAGATGTCTTTCACATAAGCCAAACGGCCTGTACCCATATCCTTCTCCCAAACTTTTTTCAACTCACTCTCAGTTAGAGCTTGTCGATCAACTTCTCGTTTCGTAAACTTGAATGCAAAGAAAGGATCACGCATAAGCCAGCCTCTCTTGACGCAGAGCAGAACGATTTTTTTAAAGTTCGCCAAATACTTCATAGTGGTATTGTGACTAATCTTTTTCTTGGCTTTAAGCCAAAACTCGAATTGCGAAATAAACTCGTAGTCCAGCTTCTTGATGTCTAAATCGTCCTCCTGGTAATTCCATTTAATGAAGTCACGAGTGTGTTTGAGGGACGTCTCGTAACGTTCAAGCGTGCCAGGAGCGAAATCGGCACCCACTAGGGCTGCGATTTGATCGTTATGCTCCCGGAAGATTTTGAGAATAGTTCTTTTGCTTTCCTCCTTGCCAAGCATCAAATTTTTGATCGCGTCTGCGGTCAACTCCTTGTCGGCATCAAGTAAAGCTTTCTTTGCCTGGAATACTTTGGCGGTCAACGAGTCCAAGTAGGCATTTAGCTCCTTGGTTTCCTCTTTGTTTCCTGTGGCTCTACCTGCTCTGACATTCCATTTGGATGGGTGCCAAATTCGCCTCGTAGCGATGTCCCTTGCTTGGCGATTCACGGTCACGCGCATGTAGATAGCTCTCGTGCCATCTTCGTTTTCGGTACTTGGTGTTTTCAAAAAGAAATTTAACCCGAAACTGTTTTCTAACATAATACGACTGTTTTAGATGAACAAAAGTCGAATTGTTACCATTGAAACGCAAGATGTCCACGGCGTGAACAGGTTGCTAACCAGTTAGTTAAGTGCAGTTTTGTGCGCAATTTTTCTTGGATCAGGTTTTCCACGATTAACGTCAAAAAACATTGGGAATTTTTGAATTTTTTGGTAGCCCGTAAAAAGCAAAAACCCCGTTTAAAGCGTTTAAACGGGGTTTTTGAATGTTTTGACATCATGTCCTGCAGAGAGAGAGGGATTCGAACCCCCGGACCTGTTACAGTCAACGGTTTTCAAGACCGTCGCAATCGACCACTCTGCCATCTCTCTATCTGATTCGCCGTACGCGATTCATGGTGCAAAGGTACTGTTATTGACGATAAGCGCAAGAATTTTTTGGTTAATTTTTTTATACTATTCGTAAGCAGCTCACTGTGAGAATATTTGCACAGGCGCTTGTGGCAAATTAAATTGTGGGGCACAATCCTGTGATACTGCTAGGTCTTCGAACAAAGGGATGCTAGGCATCGCATTGCTCGCGCAGCCGCTCCGCTAAGGCCCTTGGCACGCTTTTTGAATTCCTTCCCGTAATCCACATTTTAAATCACATCAATAAATCAACATCAAAGTCACAGTACCAAATCAACTTCAAAATCACATTAGCAAATCAACAACCATGAGAAAAATCTTTCTGCTCGCTCTTCTTTCGATGTTCGGAAGTGCCGCATTTGCACAGTCGTTTTCCTTCGGACCTAAGGCGGGGATCAATGTAAGTAATTACACCGGCAGCGATATTGAATCAGATGCCCGCGTGGGTTACCATTTGGGCGGGATTCTCAACTTTGGGATCGGACAGGTATTTTCAATCCAGCCTGAGGTTCTCTTTTCTACCCAGGGCGCCAAAATCAACAACGGTAGCAAACAGGAGTTTAAAACCACCTACGTTTCCGTGCCGGTCATGCTGAAATTCCGTGCGAGAGGCGGGTTCTATTTTGAGTTTGGTCCGCAGGCATCGTTCAAAACCGGCGAGGATATTCCCGATCAGACCATCGATCACTTCGCCAAAAACCTGGATCTGGCCGGTGCGGTCGGACTGGGGTATCAGGCAAACTTCGGGCTGGGTATCGGAGCGCGTTATATCGCAGGTTTTTCCAAAGTAGGCGATTTTGACCAGAATGCAGCGATGAACCCGGATTTCAAGAACAGCGTGATCCAATTCAGCTTGTTCTTCGCGATCCCTGCGCGCAGCAAATAGGTGTAGCGTATTTCGAAAACGAATGGCTTGCACATGACGAATGTCATTTTTCCGCTCGTACGCTCTTCCGTTATTGCAAGCGATAGAGCTAACCGCAATACGTTAGGATAGAAATTCGTGGAAAATGGTCAGGTTGATAACCTGGCCATTTTTGCTTTATGATGCGCCAATTGAAATTTTCAGAATCTCCTGCGCAGTCTCCCCTACCCTGAAACGCTCGTCCGCACGCTGGCCCACCACCCAGATGATCTCGCCATTTCCATCCAGTAAAACCACAATACGGTCTTTTTCAAAGCGGTCTATTTTGCGGTCGATGAGCAAGTCACTTACTTTTTTACTACGGCCAGCCATGCCAAAAGGCTGGAAAATGTCGCCTGGCCGCCATTTCCTAAGCATGAGCGGGAATGTGAGCCGGTTTGCATCGACGGCAATTGCGAACGGACCGGAATCCAAAGCCCCGGCCGAAGGAAGCTTTTCAAAGCATAGTGTCATTCCAAGCCATTCAACAGGCGTTTCAGTATCCTCGATTAAGAGTTGGCCCTCATTCGACTGCTCTCCATGTGCTTTGAGAATCAGCAACGCTCTATCAATTAATAAAACGTGCGTCGGTGAATGGAACTGCTTTCCGGGCTTTCCGTGAAGCGCCACTGCGATGGCGCGCACTTGACTATACAAAAAGCCAAAATCCTGCAAAATGTACCATAGCCGGTAAATGGGTTCACTTTTCCCCAGGATCTCGTCGATCGGGATGTTCATGCTGCCCCCGCTGTCACGCATAATCCGCGACTTCCATGCTCCCAGGTATTCGTCCAGCAAGGTATTCGCCGCCCGCAGGCGTTCCGCAGAGGCATTGAATGTCGTTTCCAACGATGGATTCAGGTCCGTGAGCACCGGGACTACGTGGTGGCGAACTTTGTTTCTTTGGTAATCGTCGGACGCATTGCTCCTATCTTCCCGCCAGGTAATGCCATTTTCTTCTGCATACCTCCGGACTTCAGCGCGATTAGAAAGGATTAACGGACGAATCAGGTGGTCTCTCACAGGCGCGATCCCGCACATACCCGGCAGCCCGGTCCCGCGGGCGAGGTTGAGCAGGAGTGTTTCGAGGGAGTCGTTGCTGTGGTGGGCGGTGGCGATCCACCCGTAACCAGAGCTACGCCGGATTTCTTCAAACCATTCGTAACGCAGCTCCCGCGCCGCCATCTGGGTAGAGATCGAATGTGATTTTGAAAAGGTTTTGACGTCGGGATCCGATACAAAAACCGGGAAGTTGCAGCGGGCCGCCAGCGCACGCACAAACGCCTCGTCGGCGTTCGACTCCTCCCCTCTCAAACCGAAATTACAATGCGCAATGCCCGCCGGAAGTCCCTGTTCGTGAAAAAGATGCACCATGACCACCGAGTCGATTCCCCCGCTTACGGCGAGCAAGGTCGGCTGGTGTTTCAGATCCGGCGTGTGTTGGTTAATAAAAGTTAAAAACGAATCCAACATGAACCTGCGAATCGTATTTGATGTACTTTTGAATAAAGAGAACCGGTTTATCTCTTCCCAAAATGATGGTGTTGGGACACGAACCAGCCAAAGGTAAGAGAAAGAAAAGCAACATGAATAAAAAAATTAGTGCGGGAATCTGCAACCCTTTTAAACTTTTCGGCGTCATCCATATCGAAAGAAATATATTTCAACTGACGTTCTTTGCCTTACTGATTTTTTCGCCTTATCTGTTTGCACAGAAAGCACCGGCTCAGCCGCAGTCTCCTCAAAGTGAGGATCTTGTGGAAATCCTTAAATCGGATGAGCTCGAAATCATCAACCAACCGGGCGATGATTCCCGGCGTGTTACCAACGGCGTTTTCAAGCACAAGGGCGCACTTCTGTATAGCAACCTGGCCATTCAGCATATCAATTCCAACGTAATCGAAGCTTTTGGTAATGTAAGAATCGTCCAGGGCGATACAGTGACGGTCACCGGGGATACGCTGTATTATTACGGAAACACCCGGCTGGCCATTGTAAGCGGAAAGAAAACCGTTTTGAAAGACACCAAAAAAACGCTTACGACCCGTAAAATCGAGTACGACATGGCCAATGGCATTGCCTATTACAAGCAGCCCGGCCGGACCGTCGACGAGGAAAACGTGCTCACGAGCAAGGAAGGTTTTTACAACACAGCCACCAAGGAGTTTACCTATTACCAGAATGTGAAGCTGGTGAATAAAAAGTACACCCTCACAACGGACACGCTGCTTTATAATTCGATCAACAAATGGTCGTACTTCAATGGGAAGACCAAGATCGTTAACAAAGACGGCACGGTGGTTGGCACGAAGGGGCAATACAACACGGAGTCTACACAGTCGTCATTTCACACGCGCACGACGGTCGATAACGAAACGTATACACTCACCGCAGATTCACTGGTGGTCGATGGCAAAAGCAACGACGGTAAAGGAAAAGGTAATGTGGTGATTGTAGCCAAAAAAGACCGGACGGTCCTTAATGGCGACGAGGGATATTACTGGAAAACAAAGGGTTACTCCAAAATATTCGGACATGCATTTGTTAGAAATGTCGTATCGGAAGATACTCTTTACATCCGCGCCGACACGCTGCATTCGTATGAAAATGCCCGTGACAGCACGAGAAAGCTCATCGGAGACCGTAACGTGTTCATTTACAAGTCGGATTTCCAGGGAAAATGTGATTCGATCACTTACGACACCGCCGATTCGATCATCCGCTTCTTCCGCAAACCGATCCTCTGGAGCGACCAGCATTACCAGATGGAAGCCGATTCTATCACCGCGTTCCTTGTGAGCAACGAGATCAACCGGATGCTGCTCAAAGGGAAGTCTTTTGTGATCACCGAGGATACCCTGGTGAAGCAATTTAACCAGGTGAAGGGCCGGACGATCAATGCCTATTTCCAGACGGGCAATAAGTTAAAACAGGTCCTGGTGGACGGCAACGGGGAAAGTGCTTACTATGCAGTGGACGATAAGCAGAAAAATATCGGTTTGAACAGGGTCGAATGCGGGAGAATGAACCTGCTTTTCGAGGATAACCGGGTGCAGCGGATTGCATTCATCGGGAAACCGGATGGAAAGCTGATCCCTCCATCCAAAATAAAGCCCGCCGAGCGACAGCTCGATGGCTTCAATTGGCGCATTACAGAGAAGCCGACGAAGGAAAAGGCGACCTGGCAGGAAAAATAGATTTAGACTGACAATTTCAGTTATAATACACACACTCGGCACGGTTTTTTACCTTAGAAAAATAAAGTGACCCGTTCGCACAATATATTTTGAATATACAATTATTTCTCTATATTTTTGTAGCGTACTTTTCAGCTAAAAACACATAACGCATTAGTAAAAAGTATCCGATTGCAGCTATGAAAAGAACTATACGTCTTCTATATATAATTTTAGCCCTGGCCCTGAGTTTTCAAGGGTTACAGGCCCAAAGCGTCTCAGGGGGAAGCCGCCTGAACATGGTTGGCAAGAAGAAAGCCCCCGCCGCTCAGAACATTAAATTTTCGAACTTTTCAGGTCGTGTCAGTTACAAGCCACTGACTTTGCAAAATCCAAAAGCGCTGAATAGATTCTACACTTCGTTTCTTTTTGCATCCGGCAATCCGGCCGATAATAACACACTCGCGGCAGAAGTAGCCGAAAAAGGCAGTGAAAGGAAGTCTCCGGCACTGGAGGCCCAGATGAGAGCGGAAGAATTGTTGTTCGTGAATGACAAAATTTCAGTTTCGAACGTCTACCCTAATCCCGCCAGCGAGTACGCAGAACTGGATTTTACTATTTCAACCGGCCTGCGCGACGCGAAGCTGACGTTCTACAATGTGTTAGGCTCACAGGTTTTGCAGGAATTTACGCTGAACAGAAATGACCGTAAGCTGCGCGTGAACACCAAAGACTTGCCTACCGGGCTTTATTTCTATCAGTTGTCCGTCGACGGCAAAAAGGTTGCAACCAAAAAAATGCTCGTTCGCCATCAGCAATAGGCTAACTTTTAACACTATATCAGCTACGCATTCGTTATGGATGATGTAGCTTTTTTTATTACCTTTGCAGTTAATATGCGAAAAAACAGTCCGGCAAGCTATTTCTTGCTATTCATTGCAATCCTTGTTGTTACTTCCTGCAGTAAGTTCTCCAAGTTACAGAAGACAGGTACGGATCAGCAGAAATACGATGCTGCTATGGCCTATTATAAGAAGGCGGACTATTACCGCGCGGGACTGCTTTTTGAGGAATTGATTCCCCTGCTCAAGGGCAGCACCGAGTCGGAGCTGGCGCAGTTCTATTACGCTTACACCCAGTACCATCAGGGCCAGTACAATACCAGCCAGTTTCTTTTCAAGAAATTTTACGACACTTACGCACGCAGCGATTACGCTCAGGAAGCATTATATATGCATGCATTTTCGCTGTATAAGGATTCGTCGCCGTATAATCTTGACCAGTCGAGCACTTTCACAGCCATTTCGGCCATGCAGGATTTTATCAATGCATATCCTGACAGCCCGTTCCGCGAAGAATGTACTCGTTACATCCTCGAACTGCGCTCGAAACTGGAAAAGAAGGCCTATGAACGTGCGAGGCTGTACCACAAGATCAGCGATTTTAACCCGATGTCACTTAAATCGGCCGTTATTTCGATCGAGAATTTCCGGAAAGATTTCCCTGATTCCCAATACAATGAAGAACTTGCATTCCTGAAAGTGGAATCGCAGTACAACCTGGCTTCCAACAGCTTCATCGACAAACAAAAAGAGCGGTACCAGGAAGTAGTAAAATTTTACCAGGAGCTTGTGGACAAATATCCAACCGGCAAATACAACCGCGACGCTGAAAGAATGTACGACGAGAGCCAGAAACAGATCGAGGTAATCGCCAAGGCCGAAGCGGAAAGACAGAAATTGAAAGAATCACAACCCGACCCTGCCACCAAACCGGCGAAGGTTACCACCCCGGCGGTCACCGAACCCAATGGCCAATAGGGATTTAATTACATTGTTTTAAAAATTTTAACTATATCAGACCATTATGGCAACGAATCCATCGATCATTACCCGTGATACAGACAAGATAGCGGCGGTAACAGGTAACCTGTATGAATCCGTATCTGTCATTTCCAAAAGGGCACGCCAGATTTCCAGCAAAATGAAGGAAGAGCTGAACAACAAACTGGCCGAGTTTGCTTCCGGAGTGGACAACCTTGAAGAAGTGTTCGAAAACAGAGAGCAAATCGAAATTTCGAAGTTTTACGAGCGTATGCCAAAGGCTGGAAGCATTGCGATCGATGAATTTATCGAGGGCAAAACGTACCACAGCTACCGCGACGCCAGCGAAGAATAATACAACCGTACACATCCCGGCCCGCCATGAATCTGATTGATGGCGGGCTTTTTGTTTTTATCTCTTTAACTTTACATCCAATGAACATGGGCCCCGCCGCGAGCCTCAAATCTTTGTCAATTGAATCTGAAAGGTAAAAAGATATTACTGGGCGTTTCGGGAAGCATTGCCGCTTACAAATCCGCATTGCTCGTCCGGCTGCTGGTGAAGGCAGAAGCCGAAGTCCGGGTGGTGATGAGCCAGTCGGCGAAGGAATTCATTACGCCGCTCACGTTGTCGACGCTGTCCAAAAACCCGGTCCTGCTGTCGTTTACCAAAAGCGAAACCGGCGAATGGAACAACCACGTCGAACTCGGGCTTTGGGCGGATCTGATGATAATCGCACCGGCGACGGCAAAAACGCTTTCGAAATGCGCTACCGGCCATTGCGACGATCTGCTGACGGCCATTTACTTTTCCGCGCGTTGTCCGGTCTATTTCGCGCCGGCCATGGACGTGGATATGTTCCGCCACCCGTCCACACAGCAGAATATGCGGCAGCTCGTCGCTTACGGCAATTTCTTCGTCTATCCCGAGCATGGTGAACTGGCGAGCGGGCTCATCGGCGACGGACGACTGGCCGAGCCCGAGAACATTATTAAAGTGCTCGATTCACATTTCGCAAAACAACCCTCGGCTGTTTCTAAACGTGTGCTGATCACCGCCGGCCCTACCGTGGAACCCATCGACCCGGTCCGTTTCATCAGCAACCGATCATCGGGTAAAATGGGCTATGCGATGGCCGAGGCATTTGCCGCGGCGGGTGCGCAGGTAACGCTCGTGAGCGGGCCTACCCATTTGAAAGCATTTAATGCAAATATCTCGACGGTGCATGTGGAGACAGCGCACCAAATGTTCGAGGCGGCAGAAGACCATTTCGGCGAAAGTGACCTGGTGATCTTTGCCGCTGCCGTAGCCGATTATGCGCCGCGCGTCGTTGCCGAACAAAAAATTAAAAAACAAGGCGATAGCATGTCGCTCGACCTCGCCAAAACAACCGATATTGCAGGAACGCTCGGTCCGGGGAAACGAAACGGGCAACTGATCATCGGATTTGCGCTGGAAACGGAAAACGAACTAGCACATGCCCACGACAAGCTGGTCCGGAAAAACTTCGATTACATTGTTTTAAACTCCCTCAACGATCCGGGCGCAGGCTTTGCACACGATACCAACAAAATAACCGTTATTGACAAAAATAATAATGTGCAGCAATTTGATCTTAAATCCAAAGATGAAGTTGCCCGGGACATTCTCAATCTTGTACTAGCTCAATGGAACGAAGCATAAAAGCATTTGTACTGATCATTCCGCTGCTTTTCGCCGCGCTTGCGCCACGTGCACATGCGCAGGAATTTCAGTTTACGGTCAATCTCAATTACGAGCAGCTGGTAGCTCAGCAAAAGACCGACCCGCAGTCGATGAGCCAGTTGCAGACTTACATGAACGATTTTCTCAACAATACCCGCTGGACCAACGACCAGTTCGGCAAGGACGAGAAGATTAAATGCAAGCTCAATGTAAACCTGACCCGCTCGCCGCAGCAAGGGAATTACGAGGCGAATGCCCAACTGATCGTTTCGCGTCCGGTGTACGGCTCGACCTACGAAACGGTGCTTTTCACGTATGTCGATAAGAATTTCGCATTCACATATCTGCCCAGCACACAGCTGTATTTCAATGAAAACAGCTACACCGAGGAGCTTCCCTACATCCTGGCCTTCTACGCCAATATCGCACTGATATTCGATTACGACTCATTCAGCAAATTGGGCGGATCGCCTTATGTCCAGAAAGCTTTCAACCTGGTGAACCTGGCCCGGAACTCCTCTCCCAACAAACGCGGATGGGACTCGAACGCCGATTCAAAAAATCGTTACTGGCTGATCGAAAACCTTCAAAGCCAACAATTTACTCCATTCCGCGAAGGACTTTACAAATACTATCGCCAGGGCCTCGACGTAGCGACGCAGAATCCGGCCGAAACCCGCGCGAAGGTCCTCGAATTTCTTAATACCGTTAGGGACGTCAATCAAATGCGCCCGGCGAGTTTGGTGATCAACTCCTTCTTCGACGCCAAGTCGGACGAACTTTACAAGATCATGATCGAAGGCCTCCCCGAACAGCGCGCCGAAGCCTATGCCCTGCTCGTGAGCCTCGATCCCGCCAAAACCCAGTTGTACCAGCGGCTGTCCATGTAATATGAGTAAAAGATTAATTCGGATAAAACCGGCTGATATACAAGGCAAAATCGACGTTTTGCTGAAACATCCCCTCAACATCGTCGTCGCAAACGGAAACACGATTTTCGGCAGACTGCTTTCCGCCGACGCCACGCAGCTTATTGTGAAAGACACCCGCGACCACCGGCACGAAATTGCCGTTGGCGAGCTCTACGAGCTGGTGTACGATGACAATAGCGGCGTTGTACCGCCCAGCAGGCACGCAACTTTATAAAATCCGGGTTACTTCCGCTTATATTTCTTAATTGGGAAGATCGTAGCTATATTCGTATCGGAGACGAACTTGATTCCCTTCATCGTTGCCAGGTTGCATTATCTCCGGCAATCGGCGGCCTGAATTAGACATGCTATCTAATTTATTGATCAAAAATTATGCGCTGATAAAGCACCTCGAAATGTCCCCTGATCCCGGCCTGAACATCATCACGGGCGAAACGGGTGCCGGTAAATCCATTATGCTTGGGGCGATCGGCTTGCTATTGGGCAATAGGGCGGACGCTAAGTCCTTGTACGACAGCAGCGAGAAATGCGTTATCGAAGGCACATTCAACCTGGCAGGTTACGACCTCGCCCCCAATTTCGAGGATGAAAATCTCGACTTTTCAGACGAATGCATTGTGCGGCGTGAAATTTCCGCTGCCGGCAAATCCAGGGCATTTATCAACGATACGCCGGTTAACCTCGAAATTCTCCGGAAAATCGGCATGCAACTGCTCGATATCCATTCCCAGCACGATTCGATATTGCTCGGCAACAACGAATTTCAGTTGCGCGTGGTGGACGCCTATGCCGAAAACGGCGACCTGCTGAAAGCATTCCAGGCAAATTTCAATGCATACCGCGAAGCGCTGAAAGCTTCCGACGAGCTGAAAAAGCAGGCGCACCAGCTCCGCAAAGAATTCGATTATGACCAATTCCTCTTCCAGGAGTTGAATAATGCGGGTTTAAAGGCCGGAGAGCAGGAAAAGCTGGAACAGGAGCTCACGATCCTTGAAAACGCCGTGGAGATTAAGGAGCGGCTTCAACTGGCGCATGAATACCTGGACAATCCCGAAAATTCTGCACTCGATTTGTTGAAAAACGCCGTCAGCTCGCTTACGCAGGCATCGCGCCTCGTGTCGGAATATGACGTGTTGCGCCAGCGCGCGCAAAGTGCGCTTATCGAGCTGCGCGATCTTGCCGATGAGATCGACCAGGTAAACGGCAATGTCGAACTCGACTCGGCGCGCACGGAGGTCGTGCAGGAGCGCCTCGACCTGATTTATTCATTATTGAAAAAACACCAGGTGTCGGGCGTCGAGCAGCTGTTGGAGCTCGAAGCGGAGTTGCAGGAGAAACTGAGCATTGTACTCAACCTGGACGATGCCCTCGCGGCTGCTGAAAAAAAAGCGCTACAAGCCCACGACCAAATGCTCGCCGGCGCGAAAGTGCTTTCCGAGCGGCGAAGGAACGTGACGAAGGCCATTGAAAAACTCATTCTGGACCGTTTGATCGAGCTGGGGATTCCTAACGCGTCGCTGAGCATCCAGATCAACGAAACAGCGCCTTCCACGACCGGAATCGATTCGGTAACGTTTCTTTTCAGCGGGAATAAGGGCATTGTGCCGCAGGAATTGAAATTAGTCGCCTCCGGCGGGGAATTTTCCCGGCTGATGATGGTTATTAAATATATACTCGCCGACAAGCGAAAGCTGCCGACCATTATATTCGACGAGATCGATACGGGTGTTTCGGGCGAGATCGCCAAGAAAATGGGTAAAATGATGCATAATATGGCTATTAACCACCAGATTATTGCCATCACACACCTCCATCAGATCGCCAGCAGCGGCGACGCGCACTATTTCGTTTATAAGGACCATTCCTCCGACAGGACTGTCAGCAGGATTAAAAAACTCACCATCGATGAACGTGTACAGGAGATCGCCCAGATGATCGGCGGAAATAACCCGTCGGAAGCCGTGCTGCACAATGCGCGCGAAATGATTCTGAAAGGCTGAAAACGCTGTACTTACATCGACAAACTCTGTTCTACATGAAAAACCTTATCCTTCTATCATTACTGGCTGCATTCAGCCTGGCTTGCGGAACCGACAAAGACCAGGAAAAGGTAGCCGGCCTCGAAACCGAAGTGCTTGCGATCCACGACGAAGTGATGCCGAAACAGGAAGACATTATGAGCCTGAAAACGCAGATTTCAAAAAAAATCCAGGACATTGACAGCCTTCAGAATGTAGGCGTGAGCAGCAACACGATGGCCGAGCAGCGCATCAAGGCCGTGGACCTGAACCAAAAACTCGCCGATGCCGACAAGCTGATGATGGACTGGATGCACGAATACCGGGGAGATTCGGCCAAAAAACTGGATTCCCAGCAAGCTGTCCAATATTTTGAGAAAGAAAAAGAAAGGATCATGCTCGTGAAACAAGCCACGTTGAAATCCATTCAGGAGGCAAAAACATTTTTAGAATAACCCGTTTATGAACTCGAAAGTAAAATCAATTCTTTTCCGCTCCCTGTTTGTGTCGTCCTGCGTTGCGGCTGTTGCCGGCTGCGGTAGTTCGGACCAGAAACTACCGATCCTGGGCGAGCGCGACTGGGTAAAAAAGACCGTGGATGGAAAAGAAGTTGTTGACACCATTTATAACAAGATTCCCAAGTTTGCATTCGTAAATCAATACGGCGACACGATCACTGAGAAGATCGTGGAAGATAAAATTTATGTGACCGATTTCTTTTTCACCACCTGCCCTACCATTTGCCCTGTTATGAAAAAGCAAATGGTGAAGGTTTACGAGGCGTATAAGAATAATCCCGACGTCATGATCCTCTCCCACTCTATCGACCCCGAACACGATACGCCGGCGGTACTGAACAAGTTTGCGAAAGATCTGGGCGTGGAGGGCAAGCAATGGCAGTTTCTTACGGGCGACAAAGCGAAGATCTATGAAATAGGACAAAATAACTACATGTCTACCGCAAAGGAAGATTCCACCGTACAAGGCGGCTACATTCACAGTGGTGCATTCATCCTCGTAGACAAGGAGAAACACGTGCGCGGAATGTACGATGGCACTACCGAAGAGGGTACAAAAAAGCTGCTTAACGACATGGAACGGTTACTGGCCGAGTACAAGAAATGAAACTATTCCAAGGTAACCGGGGTGCCAGGGCTCTTGTGCTCGCATCGGCCATGCTGGGCCTGGCATCCTGCCGCAATTCCGAAGAACTGAAAAGTGAGCAGTATTTCGTGACCGGGCAGCAGCTGTTCATGACGAATTGCGCCAACTGTCATCAAATGGACGGCAAGGGAATGTCCAACCTTTACCCGCCTATCGAGGGATCGTCCATCCTGACCGACAAAGCCCGCGTCGCCTGCATTATCCAGTACGGAATGAGCGACACGATTATCGTGAACGGCAAGAAATTCAGCCGGCCAATGCCTCCTAACCCGAAATTAACGGAGATCGAGATTGCGGAAATCGTAAGCTTTGTATCGATGAAATGGGGGAAGGACAGCGTTTACACGCCGATCGAATTTGTGCACAAGGCTTTGGTGGAATGCAAGCCTGACTAAGGGCCCGTAAATTTGTAGACGCCCGTCGCTTTCCGGAACTTGATCCGCGAAAAATCCTGCTCCGCATCCATCCCGATCGCATTGGTGATTTCCGAGGTCTGCGTATTTTTTACGGACAAAGCCTTATCCGTAAACACCTTTCTCGTGCCGGGGCTCCAGCTGAGTTCGGAAGTGGTCAAAATCTCGCGCGTCTCGGACTTCACCACGCGCACATTTCCCTTCACAATATACACGTCCGCACTGCGGTCGTACCGGCCCGAATCGGAACGGAGCGTCGTTACGACGGTACCCAGCGAATCGAAGAAACTGATGTTGACGGAATCCGGGAAAACGCGGCTTTCGTTCTGGTAAGTGAGGGACTTCGGTGTTCTTACCAAAACCTTCATATTGCCCTGCTCGCTGTATTTGAGCGTCAGATCGTTGACGATTTCAAGCGGGCCGTTGTACACAGCGCCGATCTTATCCTTTTTGGACTCGCACGCCAGGAAAAGCATCGAGCAGATGGCCACAATACAAAAAGGAGATAAGCAACTATCTCCTTTCGGTAAAAAAATATCTATCAGCCATTTACGCATAGCAATCTGTTATTCGATCAAGCGCTTCTGGAACCACTTTTCCAACAATGTAATACCCAGCACAACCTTTCCGTAACGCTCGCGGATCGCGCCGTTGGAGTTGACGCCCCGCTGACCGCCTACCAGCGCTACCGACAGGAAGTTGGCATACCCACGGCCCATTGGGAACGTAAAGCCGAGACTTACATTCGTATCTTTGATTTTGGTCGCGCCAATGGTGTAAGGCGTATTGCCATGGCTGAAACCGAGGCGATAGCGCACAATGTCGAAATAATTGAGTGACGTAAAACGCGGAAGGTACTCGACTCCGACGTGCATGCGGTTCACATCGTTGAGCGATTCATTGACATTTCCAAAGCCTCTGTATTGTGACCAACTCTGGTGACTGTAATCCACCGAGACAATCATTTTGAATGGCCATTCGAGGCTGGCGCCTACCTGGTATTGCTCCGGCACTTTCATGGAACCTCCGAGGTTGTTTTCCAGCGTATCCGGCAATGCAACCGGGAAAGAGCCTTGTGTCAATTCGAATGAGGTGGTTTTCGTAGCATTCAGCGACGTGCCGAAACTGTATGCACCACCGAGGTTCAGGTTCAGCTTGTTTGCCTTTTTGAGAGGAATTCGTACGGTACCGCCCGCACGAAAAGCGATGTCGGAATAGGTGTTACGCTCGTTGAGGCTTACCAGGTAATCGGACGCAGCGCCGTTGGCATAAAGCAGTACATCCGAAGAGCGGCGAACGTTGCCGAAGAAATAGCTGCTCTCCAACCCCAGGCTTACGTATCTTCCGATCTGGAATGAATTGACGAGTGAAGCTTTGTTCACACCGCCTTTTCCTGAAACCGTATATTCGGCAACGCCCGTGGATCCTGAAACGGGGCGGGTGAAGGAGTTTTCGTAGTCGATGAAACTGTAAGGTTTAAGGCTGGCACCGATTACCCACCGGGGCGTAACGGGAAACGACAGCGACAAATACGCCAGGTTTCCGCCGGCATTCCGCTGTTGCAGATTGCCCGATGCAACCTCTTTGTACTGGCCTACCAGCCCCACATCGAGCGTGGTAAAGCGGTTGCGGACCCAAAGTGCGGGGTTCAGGTTATTGATCTGAAAACCACCTCCCGTGCTCACACCGGAACCTCCCATTGCAGTATTATCGGAATATGCATCTCCGTAAAACTCACCCATTCCCAGGGATGAATACGGAGAATTGCCCAATCCTTGTGCCTTTGCAAGATTTGTACAACCCCAACCGAGTGTAATGGCAAGCGTGACTATTCCTATTCTACTGTAAAGAGACATTATATGTTAAAATTCTGTTCAATCCTATTAAAACCAGTTCCGGCACCGCAAAGATGGGTGGTTTCAAGCTACTTTCAAAAAAAGCCGCGTCGCCACCGCATAATACTACGCGTAAAGTTGGGTATTTGTGACGGTAACGTTCAATAATTCCTTCGATCTCGGCCAGGGTACCATTCATGACGCCGCTTTGCATGGCTTGCCGTGTACTTTTCCCGATCAGTTCCGGGCCTTTTTCGGGTTCGAATAGCGGGAGCCTTTTGGTAAACGTATGCATGGCGTTGAATCGCATCCGCACGCCGGGAGAAATTAACCCGCCCTGAAACGTCGCGTCGCGGTCGATCACGTCGTAAGTAATGCAGGTGCCCATATCGATCACGACGAGGTCTTCACCCGGGAACAGGAAATTGGCACCCGCGGCGGCGGCAATGCGGTCGGCGCCAAGCGTTTGCGGGGTGTCGTAATGCTTAACGATCGGCAATGGCGTGTCGGGCGTGAGTCCGATCACCGGCAGCGATGCTCCGAGCGCCTGCTGGAACTCTTCCTGCGTAGGTCCGACCGACGAAAAGAAGAGGTATTCCGGAAGCTCCGCTTGGATATTGCGGATCAATTCCGGGAAATCCAGGTGCGTCGTATATCGTATAAGTTTTTCCCCTTCGAACCATCCGATTTTCGAAAAGGTGTTCCCCGAATCCACAACAATGTTCATAGTCCGGCAAAAATCCGATTTTCCCGGCACAAAAACTAAGACTATTAAGCCGTTGCATTCCGCCAAATAATCAGTGCAACCACTTTGTCCAAGATTTTTTGACATTAAAAAGCAATAACAAGCCGCTTGGCACGGTTTTTAAGCTAAATATTTGGAAATTAAACGTTATCTATTTACTTTCGTCCATCCAAGTCAGTATCGACTTATAAATCCAAATTCCATCTTGCGGTAACTTCTTATCCCAGCGTTATCGAGGTTCAAAATCTTGCCGATTTATTGTCAATACTTCCTGTTTGTACCAGTTACAATTTTCAGATTTGATCCATCAAAGTTTTGCAGTTAGTAAAGCCTTTCGCGCGGGCTTTCGCATCAAATGCTTATAAACCTATCAATGACCATCACGTGACCGCAGGGCGCGCTGTCCTGTTACATCCAATTATATTCACAACCTTATTGTCCAATTGGTAAAGTGACCCTTTACTTTCCATTTTCTGTATGCCTACAATTGATGATTTAAACATTAAGCTTTTATCAGAGCTACGAGAAATAGCGGGTGCTCTGGGAATACCCGATCATGCCAAACTTCCTAAAAAAGAACTGATTAACCGGATTGTGTCGCAGCAGGAAGCTCCCGCTTCTGTTGCCGAAATAGCCACAGCAGAAGCTCCCGCCGGGGAAATCAACGCAGCCGACGCCGCCGAACCGAAGAAAAAACGCGCCAGAAGGCCTGTTGAGGCTACTCCCGTGCCCGTTGCGGTAAATAGCAAAGGCGGAAATAACCGTCCGGCCCGTAACAAAAAAGATATCAATCAGTCCATGGCTTCTTCTGCACCGTTATTCGATACGCCTGCCCGCCAGGAGTTCCCGAAACGCCAGGAAGAAAGGCCTAAAAATATTGACACTTCGCTCGAAATCGACGAAGATAACGACACGCTCAATGATCTCGGCAGAGAGGAAATCGACACTGCTTCCGAGGTGGAGGCTACCACCGAACCGGAAGTAGCCGTGGCAGACACAGAGGAGGAAAAACCTGCCGCACAGGCCCAGGAGTCCGCTGGTCAGCCACGAGAAGAGCGCCAGCCACGCCCCCAGCATGAGGGCCAGGAGCGGCACCAGCAGCCTCAGGCTCAGCGTGAAGATCCGTCTTCCAAAATCAAACGCAACTATAACAACTACGTCAGGGAGTTCGACGGACTGATCGTCAACGAAGGCGTACTCGAAATCATGCAGGATGGCGGCTACGGCTTCCTTCGCTCTGCGGATTACAATTACCTCGCAAGCCCCGACGATATTTACGTTTCGCCCTCGCAGATCAAATTGTTCGGTCTGAAAACGGGTGATACGGTAAAAGGCCAGATCCGCCCGCCGAAAGAAGGTGAGAAATATTTTGCATTGCTCCGCGTGGAGACGGTGAATGGTAAAACCACCGAAGAAATCCGCGACCGTATTCCATTTGAATACCTTACCCCATTGTTCCCCGACGAATGTCTGCGCCTGAGCTCGCGCCCGGAACAATATTCGACCCGTATTCTCGACCTCTTTGCACCCATCGGGAAAGGCCAGCGCGGTATGATCGTCGCACAGCCTAAAACCGGTAAAACGGTGCTTTTGAAAGAGATTGCAAATGCCATTACCCGTAACCACCCCGAAGTGTTCCTGCTGATCCTGCTGATCGACGAACGCCCGGAAGAGGTAACGGACATGCAGCGCAGCGTGCGCGCGGAAGTAATCGCGTCGACATTCGACGAGCAGGCTGACCGCCACGTGAAAGTAGCGAGCATTGTTTTGGAAAAGGCCAAAAGAATGGTGGAGTGCGGCCACGACGTCGTGATTCTGCTTGACTCCATCACACGTCTCGCGCGTGCATACAACACCGTGGTGCCATCGTCCGGTAAAATCCTTTCCGGTGGTGTGGACGCCAATGCATTGCACAAGCCGAAACGCTTCTTCGGTGCGGCCCGTAATGTGGAAAACGGCGGCTCGCTGACCATCATCGCAACCGCATTGATCGACACCGGTTCAAAAATGGACGAAGTGATCTTCGAAGAATTCAAAGGAACCGGTAATATGGAATTGCAGCTCGACCGCAAGCTGTCCAACAAGCGCGTGTTCCCGGCTATCGACGTAATGGCGTCCGGTACCCGCCGCGAGGACTTGCTGCTCGATAAGGAAATCCTGAAAAAAGTATGGATACTCCGCAAGCACATGGCCGATATGAACGCCATGGAATCGATGGACTTCCTGCTAGAACATATGAAAGGGACACGGAACAACGAAGAGTTCCTGATCTCGATGAACCGATAAATAACAAGGCCCGGACGTTAGCCCGGGCTTTGTTTTGTAATAAGCACTTCTATTGCATCTTATTTGACGAAATCCTATTTTTAGGTTACAGCATTCACCCGTCAAACTCTGTTCCGCATGTTCAATAGCAAGGCGCTTTGGTGGACCTTCCTGGGATTCTGGATAGCAGGTTCTATTTACTGGCATATATGTAAAATCGAGCAGTTCTGCGACATGCTCTTCGACTCCCAGGCCCTGCTCCCGGAAACATCCACGCAAAGCGGACTCCTGCGTGTTTCGCTGCGGGAATTCGGGCTACCCTCCTATCGCATTGAACTATCGCATTTCTTGCAGCATACCATCATGATCGGCGTGACGCTCTTCATCGGGTTCATTCTCGGGCGTGCCTATGAAGTGAAGAAAACACGTGACCTGCGCTATAAACTGAACCGCATTCACCGCGAGCTGGCTTACTATCAATCAAAACCATGAACCTGCCCATGTTTTCTCTCGATCTGGACAGTCTGCCTGTGGCAGTAGCCGAAATCACGGTGCTGCTGATCGCCGCCGCTACGGCCGGCTGGTTTCTTGCGAAAGTGATTATCAGAAAGAGAATTGATAACTTGCAGGAATTAATCGAGGAAAAGAAATACGAACTCGCTCAAATCCGGACTTTAACGAACACCACAGTGGATTACCCGATTGCTACCAACGCCCACAAAACAGTTTACCCCACCATCAGCCCCGACCACGCTCCCGACGATCTCAAAATTATCGAAGGCATCGGCCCGAAAATTGAAGAAATACTTAATAAAGAAGGCATCCACACTTATGAGCAGCTTATGGAGACATCGCTGCTCCGGGTAGCAGGTTTCCTCAAAAAAGCCGGCCCGCGCTACCAGCTCCACGATCCCTCCACCTGGCCGGAGCAGGCCTCATTAGCCAGGCAACAGAAATGGGAGGAGTTGGACAAATTGAAACTGAAACTTACCTCAGGAAGGTCATAAAACACGAAAGCCGCTTTTACAGCGGCTTTCTTCTTATTAAAAAGGTACTTTTATGAAAGTGTACCTACCGTTCTCTGGATAAACTGCGTGAGGTCGTTCCCCGACAGCATTCCCTGCGAAAGCAATGCAAGATCGTAAAGCTGCTTCGCCAGCGCCTTTTGCTCATCTTCATTATCCGAGCCGGCGATCTTGCCGATCAGCGGGTGGTTCGAGTTCAGCGAAACGGTGTACATCAGCGGCATATCGCCAAACATCGAACGCTGGCCTGAGCTCGCCTGCATGTCCGTCATGCGGCGCATGAATTCCGGGAAAGTGATCACCACCGGCAGTTCGTCTACCGGCATGGCCTCCACGGCAATCTGCGCCGTTTTGTTCTCCGAAATGCCCTCAAAAACCTTCTTCACCTTCTCCTGATCGTCGGAAGAAAGAATGCTTTCCAGCTTCACTTCTTTTTCAACCAGTTTGTCCAACGTGTCGGCATCAACGCGCTTCACACTGATTTTTTCCAGCTTCTGCTCCAATGCATTGATGAAGTGCGAGTCGATCACGGTGTCCAGCACAAGCACGTCATAGCTGCGCTTCTTCGCCGATTGAATGAATGCATCCTGCTTTTTCTCGTCGGTGGTGTACAACCAAACGAGCGATTCGTTTTTGTCCGTCTGGTTTTCCTTGATATGCTCGCGGTATTCTTCGAAAGTGAAGTATTTGCCGTCGGTATTTTTCAGCAGGCAGAAATCCTTCGCTTTTTCATAGAATTTATCATCGCTGATAATGCCATACTTGACAAACAAGCCGATATCATCAAATTTCTTCTCGAAGCCCTCGCGATCGTTTTTGAAGATTTCGAGCAGCTTATCGGCCACTTTGCGGGTAATGTAGCCATTGATTTTCTTCACATTACCATCCGCTTGCAGGTAGCTGCGCGATACGTTCAACGGAATATCCGGCGAGTCGATCACACCGTGCAGCAGTTGCAGGAAGTCGGGAACGATGTCCTTCACTTCATCGGTGATGAACACCTGGCGGCTGTAAAGCTGGATTTTCTCACGCTGGCCTGAGAAGTCGTTGCGCAGTTTAGGGAAATAAAGTACGCCGGTCAGGTTAAATGGATAATCCACATTTAAATGGATCCAGAAAAGCGGATCTTCGCTGAATGGGTGCAATTCTTTGTAGAATGCGAGGTAATCTTCGTCTTTCAGATCGGAAGGGCTTTTTGTCCAGATCGGGCTCGGATTGTTGATCACCTTGTCTTCAAACTCGATTTCGATCGGCAGGAATTTGCCGTATTTTTCCAAAATGCCTCTCAAACGGTGTGCGTCCAGAAATTCCTCGGAATCTTCGGCAATGTGCAGGATAATGTCGGTACCGCGTTCTGCCTTCTCAACGGGCGAAATTTCAAATTCCGTCGAACCGTCGCATTCCCAGCGGACCGGCTCAGCGCCTTCTTTGTAGGATTTTGTAATGATCTCTACATTCTGGGCCACCATGTAAGCCGAATAGAAGCCCAAACCAAAGTGACCGATAATGCCTTTGTCGCCTTCGCCTTTGTCTTTGTACTGCTCTACAAACTCAGTCGCTCCCGAAAAAGCGATCTGGTTAATGTATTTTTTGATCTCGTCGGCTGTCATACCGATACCATTGTCACTGATCGTGATCGTTTTGGCATCTTTATCCAGCTTAACAACCACTTTCAGATCGCCCAGCTCGCCGTTGTACTCCCCGTACGAAGCCAGTTTTTTGATTTTTTGTGACGCGTCAACCGCGTTGGAAACAAGTTCCCTAAGAAAAATTTCGTGGTCCGAATAAAGGAATTTCTTGATAATCGGAAAGATGTTCTCGGTGTGAATGCTCAAATTCCCTTTTTCCTGAATCACTGATTCCATAGTAATGTTGTCGTTTGTTTTATATTTTAAGAATGTAATTTCGCTTTGCAATACACGCCAGAAATATGCGTTCCAATAACAATCAAAATGCGCATCGGCTGACACATTGTCAGTACTAGCCTATCCGGTGGTACGATCACTCAATCCGCTGGTATCTGAAAGGCTTTTTTACTAATATTGCGACCGGTAAACAACTCAACTAAAATCACCAAACCAGTTCAGACGAACACCAATTTTCTGACATGAATCTGATTAAAAAACTTTTTGTAGGAGTACTATTCATCAGCGGGTTCTCTGCCTGCACCACCATGAACTCCGTTCCCCTCTCGAACTACACTGTTTTTACCGAAGACCTCCGTCGCGACCTGGAAGCTGCCAATATTTCCCTCACGAAAGTTCAGTTCTTCAACGACAAGTCGATCAACATCCGCCGCGAGGTGACCGACCCGAACGATATCAAGGTCAATCCGGAAGGACAGATCACGATGAGCAACGGAAAAAGCATTCAGACGATCAACGTGCTGCCATTCACGCCGGGCGTGGCATTGAGCACCGGCGACGGTACGATCAACGTTTCGTGGGACGACACCCAGCAGGATACCAAAGGAATGAAGTTCAACCTCAGCGGCCAGAACTATTTCCTCGATGTGCTGCCTAACAACAAATTCGATTACAAAGAGCGCACGTTCGATCTTCAAAGCGGCAACGGAACGCGCCTGTTTGTCAAAAAAGATCTTTTGAAGCAGGTTAAAAACGAAAGAGAAACATTAAAGGGACGTAAAGTGAACCAGTAAGCTGGTCCAGTCCAAAAATGAAAGGTCGGGAAACCCCGACCTTTTATTTTTAAGTGTTCCTTTTATCAGTTCAGGTTAAAATATTGGCTCTTATTTCTATCCGAACGCGGCTTTTGGATAATCTGCGAATTGCGGATCAGCACGATAACCACCAGGCCGGTGATGATCGCCAGCGCGATTTGCAGGAATGAGATAATACCGAAACTCGCCACATTCACCTTCGAAGCCTTCATCAGGTCCTTGCCGATCGTCGACTGGATGCCTGCCAGCTCATTCAAATTCAATATGGTACTTTCGAATGTGGTGGCACCTGGCGCGGAAAACAACTGCTTCGCATCGGCAAATGCGCCGCTCGCACACAATGCAAGCACCTGCTCTTCGAGCTTCGAATAACGGGCAATCTGGCTTTTGAATGCTTGCAGACTTTTCGCCTCTTCATCCACCAGATAGGTCTTTTCAAACAACCGGATCAGCGAATCGACGCTCCGGTCGTGCGCGCGCAGCTGCGCCTTCACATGCGCGGGCAACTGCCGCTCATCCGAATAAAGGTAATTTTCGAGCGATAACCGCTTCCTGTACAAGTTTTCGGTGAGGTACAAAATGGTAGTCGCCGGAACCAGGCGGTCCTGGTAAATGGACGAAAACGACTCGTCAATCCCCTCCACATTGTAACGCGAGATCAGCGTGCCCCCCACGATCATTGCCATGATCCCTCCCAACAAAATCGCAGCTTTGAACTTCTGCTGAATAACAAACGACCACTTCATGGCAACCTCTTCACAGATTGATAATTAACTTTCCTAAGGTATCAATGTATTTACAAAATACAAAAATATCTTTCTATATTAACGAATAAGTAGGCAATGTAATATCTGTTTTACAATGTACACACAAAAAAAGCGCAGAGGCACATTGCCCCTGCGCTATGGCGGTCGTCCGGCAATCAGTTCTGCTGGCCTCCGCCTCCTACAACATCCGTATTGTTTACTGACTTCGTCTTCTTCTTCGGCGCATTAAAACTCATCTTCCCGATCGAGTAGCTGAATGTCACCTTGAAATTGCGGTTATAAAGCTGCGTGGAGCCGGTTTGGACGAATTGCGGCGATGTCAGGTCGGACGTAAAACGCACGCCTTTTGTCAGGAAATTCTCCGCTCCGAAACCAATGCTGCCTTTCTTGTTGGCAAAATCCTTTTTGAACCCTAGTGAATATAGGTAAAAACCGGTGCGCGTTCCCTGTAACTGGATTTCCTTGCCCCGGTAAAAGCCGAATGCCTGCAATCCCCAGCCGTTCCGCAGCGAAAGCTGTGACATTAACCGGCCGCCATAATTGAAACCCGAATTACTGATGCCCACCGAAGTACCGTCCAGACCGGTCGTTTGTCCTTCGAGGTACGAATGCAGAATGTCGATGCTTCCGTTCAATGTCCATTTCGGGGTCAGGTACACGTTGGCGAAGATGTTGGCGCCGTATGCGCGCTGCTTGCCGATGTTTTCGAAAGTGGTGACGATAGCGCCTTGGAGCGTATCCACGGCCATTCTCACCTGCGTGATCGAATTATTGGTCTGGCGTGCAAAAACAGAGGCATTAATGTACGTTTTCTTGATATTCGTGCTCAATCCGAGCTCGAAGTTGTCGGTCAGTTCGGGGCTCAATGCCGGGTTACCGGTGCTGATGCTCTGCGGGTTGGCCAGGTTCACATTGGGGTTCAGCTGCTGGATGCCCGGGCGCTGGATACGGCGGTTGTAAGCGGCTTTCAGCGTAGTGCTGCCCGACAGCACCTTCGACACATTGATGCTCGGCACCAGGTTTCCGTAAGCCGGAATGTCAATCGCCTTGCCCGCGCCCATATCGGCCGTGATGCCCGTATATTCGTAGCGCGTTCCCAGTTTGAATGTGTATTTGTTCTGAGTCGAAAGTGTGTAGGAAAGATATCCCGCAGCCACATTCTGCTTGTAGTTCAAAACGCCCGACGGGTTGGTTGGGCTCAAAACGAAATCGCCCGATTCGCCTGCGGTGAGGTATTTGAAATCACTGTCCACGGTCCGGAAAATTCCTTTTGCACCAAATTCGAGCATCTGATTTTTACCCAGTGGTGTCTGATAATCCGTTTGGAGCGTCAACTCCGAATTTTCATTTTTGTTCTCGTTTTTCAGCTTGCTATCCACCGCGCCCGATTCGTTGAGCAAATCGGTATTAAAATTATTGGTGAGGCCCGTGCGGCTGTACAAGGTCGAAATGCTCCACTCCTGTTGCGGCTTGAAAGTCCGGATATAATCGATATTGAAATCCACGGTTCCCGACAAATCCTTCCGGTCGACTTTGCGTAAAGAATTGTTGCTTAGCGCGCTATTTTCGTATTGATTGATCGTCAGGTCCTGTTTTTGGATAAAATTCCGTGTTCCGTAGCGCAAGCCGGCCGATAATGCCTGGTTTTTACCCAAATCATAATCCCAACCCAGCGAGTATTGCCCGAACATCCCACGATCTTTGGCCGTAGAACTCTGGTTGGTCAGGAACGAGCTGCCGCCCGAATAAGTCGTCTGGTCGAGCACGGATGTCGCTTTATTGTAGAATGCGCGCCCGAAACCGCCCAGCGTGAAACCCATTTTGCCTTTGCGGTAGCTGCCGTTCAAGCCGAGGTTCGAGCCGCGGTTACCTACCCCCGAATCGATATTCAGCGTCAGGCCTTGCAGGTTGTTCTTTTTGGTAATGATATTGATGATCCCACCCGAGCCCTCGGCGTCGTATTTGGCGGAAGGCGACGTGATCACTTCCACGGACTTGATCATATCGGCCGGGATCTGCTTCAAGGCATCCGCAACGTTGCTCGCGATGATCGTCGAAGGCTTGTTGTTGATCAAAACACGGATATTGGAGCTCCCCCGCAGCGACACGTTGCCGTCCAGGTCCACTGAAAGCATCGGTACTTTCCGCAGCAGATCGGACGCATCGCCGCCTTTCGAAGTAATGTCTTTTTCTGCATTAAAAACCATCCGGTCCACCTTCTCCTCGATCAGCGATTTTTCGCCTGTGATCGTCACCTCCTGCAAATTCTGCACGCTCGACGCTAGCTGAACCGACCCGAGTTCCACATCTTTGCCCTTTTCCACCTTCACATCCACGGCCTTGTCCTTATACCCGATGAACGAGATCATCAGACGGTAGGCACCAGGCGCTACTTTCGCAAGCGCGAATTTGCCGTTTTCATCGGCCGTTGTGCCGTCAATGACCTTGCTGTCAGCGACACTGAATAATGCAATACTCGCAAACTCCACGCCCTTAGCGGCCGCTGAGTCGAGTACAATTCCGGAAATCTTAGAATTTCCCGGTGCCGGTGCCTGGGCGAAGGTGTGATGGGCTGCAATACCCAGAAATAATGTCAAAAAGACTAATCTGACGGCTGACAGGAATGAGGTGTTCATGGTTTCCATAAGTTAATTAACGAGGGTGCTTCGGTGCTGTCCTACTTAAATACAATTCTCAATACAAAGGAAAAACATACTTTATATTTATTATTTGATAATAGACAACTCCCCCGAATTCATCTGCGAATCGGCACTTTCGGGATACCAAACTGAAAATGGGTAACGGTGTATCAGAGCCGGCGCGCCGGCGCGCGTGACTTGGTATAATTTTGGTGAAGAGGAAAGACAGACTTACTTTTGAAATACAAATGCAAACCGGCCGGACGCCGATGCACTAACTTACTCTTCTGTTCATGAACGATGTCGTCATAGATTTCAGCAAAGTCCACCAGATAAACCTATTCGGAATAACCATTTTGGAACCCTCGACGGTGTTGTCGAGCCTGATGATGACCGCTGTATGCATTTACGCGTTTTTCCATCTCAACAAACTCGGGCGCGCGCACCGCATGTACAAGCAAATCCAGTATTTCTTCCTGTTCATGGCCATCGCAACGGCCATCGGCGGCATCCTGGGCCACGGCTTCCTGTATCTTACCGGCAAGGTGGGGAAAATCCCGGGCTGGTTTGCCAGCATGATCGCCGTGGCATTGTTCGAACGTGCGGCGATCTGGCATATCAAGCCCCTGCTCCACCGCCGCAACGGGCTCATCCTCGGCTGGCTCAATTACCTGGAACTCGCCATATTTTTCGCACTGACTTTCATCACCCTCGATTTTCGTGTGGTGGAAGTTCACGCATTCTACGGACTGTTCCTGATGCTCTTTATGATCGAAATTTATGTGTATAAAAAAAGAAAGGACCCGGGGAGCAAATACATATTCATCGCTACGTTAATGGGCGCCATTGCCGCCGGTTTCCACGCATTGAAGTTCAGCTTCGGCGATTGGTTCAATTACAACGACATTGCCCACATTCCGATGTCCCTGTCCATCTGGTTCTACTACCAGGGCGCGCGGCACATGACCTATTACGGCGACGAAACGATCGTTCCGGAGGAGGTGATCGAGAGCGAAAGCGAGCGCTAAAAAAAAGCGGATGCCCTGAAACAGGACATCCGCTTTTTTCTTGCATACCGGAACAATTACTTGTTCGGTTGCGGTGTGTAGCGCAAATACGGCTTCACGATATTCAAACCCTTGGTGAACTTCTTCTGGGCGTCTTCGGTGCTTACCGCCGGCACCACGATCACATCCTCGCCGTCTTTCCAGTCGGCCGGTGTGGCTACCGAGTAGTTTGCCGTCAGCTGCAAGGAATCCACCACGCGGAGGATTTCGTTGAAATTACGGCCTGTCGATGCAGGATAAGTAAGGGTAAGCTTGATCTTCTTGTCCGGGCCGATCACGAATACCGAGCGTACCGTCGCTTTTTCGCTGGCGTTCGGGTGGATCATATCATATAGCTGTGCTACCTGGCGGCCTTCGTCGGCGATGATCGGGAAGTTCACTTCCGTATCGTTTACCTCGTTGATATCCGGTATCCAGCGGTTATGCGAATCCAGGTCGTCGACGCTCACCGCGAGCACTTTCACATTGCGTTTTTCAAATTCACCTTTCAGCAGCGCTGTTTTACCCAATTCAGTTGTACAAACAGGCGTAAAGTCGGCCGGGTGAGAGAACAACAATCCCCAGCTATCTCCCAGCCATTCGTGGAATTTAATGGGTCCCTGCGTGGTATTTGCTTCAAAGTCCGGTGCGATATCTCCTAATCGAAGTGACATAATGGTGAAGGTTTAAAGAATGAAACATTAATCTACTAATATTGTAGAGTAGAACACAAAATTAAATAAATAGTTTCATTCACGCCCAATTATCTGATTAATAAATCAGCCGGTAAAAAACTGAGGAGGTTTCGCGGTCACGGCACTATAATGTTGATTCCAGCCAATTTTAACTGCATTTTAAGGCTTGTTTAATTGTGTTTTAATTGCTGTTCGGCTCTTTTGAAATGCAAAACGGCAGCCGGTACCGGCCCGCCGCAGCTGGAAAGAACGATATGACTAAACGCGATCAGCCTCAACCCGTGACAGCCCGGAACAACCCATTCGAAGAACACGCCGTGCTGGATGAGTTGAAACAATTCCTGCCCGAGCTGTCGCCCGCGGGGAAAGCGAATCACCGGAATCCGCTCGCGGCATTCCAGCACCTGCATTTCTAAGA